>NZ_VWPG01000021.1:0-1924 GCF_009829695.1 Actinomyces sp. zg296 | reverse complement strand
TCGCCGTCCAGCAGTGGGGCCGCCCCCCGTGCCCGAGCCTGGGCCCCCGGGTCAGCCACGGCCGCCGGGTCGGGGTCGAGGTGCTCCCCATCGCGCAGGTCGAGCCCCCAGCGCTCGTTAACCTCGGCCTCGCAGCGGCGGGCCGCCATGGCCGCGTCGGGGTCCATGTCGGCGAAGCGCGTGGCGATGCCGTAGACGTAGGCGGCCTCGGCGGCGGTGGCGGCCTTCCAGAAGCGGGCGTCCATGGCCCGGCCCCACACGGGGGCGGCCAGGCGCCTTTGGGCCTCGATCTGGCTGGCGATGGCGGCGCGGCGGGCCTGGGAGGCCCGCTGGGCCGCCATCAGGCGCTGCTGGCGCGCCTCGGCCAGGCGCCGGGCCATCTGCGCGACCACGCGCATAAGCATGGTTACTTGAGCCGTGGTCTGGTTCAAAGGCTCGTCCATAATCTTCTTACCTCCTGGTGGGCTGGTGGCGGTTGAGCGCCTGGGCGCTCAGGTCGTCGGGCTGTTCCCAGTAGGGGACCATGCGGGCCAGCACGGGCGTGCACCCGGAGGCCAATACCCAGGCGCGCCCGGCGGGAAGGGAGGCCAGGTCGGTCTCGGAGGCGATGGGCCGGGCCTGGGACGCGGTGGACACCGAGCGCGAGCGCCCCTGGCCGCGGGAGTGCGAGACCTGCACCGAGTCGCGCCACTCGGTGCCGATGACCTGGCTCAACGACTTCAGGAACGCCTCGTCGCGCGAGCCCCCGCCGTAGGCGGCCACGTTGGCTGCTGACCACAGGGCCTTGGCGCCGTGCTCGCCCCAGGCCGTGATCATCTGCGACCAGGACTGCACGATGGTGTCCACCAGGATCCCGCGCGACCCGAAATGGCTGTACAGGGCGGGCAGGTCGGCCCAGCGGCACACGTTGGCGGCCTCGTCGAGCTCGATAAGCATCGGGGCCGCCAAGCGCCCGCCGGGCTGGGCCTTGGCGTGGTCGAGAGCGGCGCGCACCACCGCGACCGTCAGAGCGGTCACGATCGGCGCGGTAGAACCCTCGCCCTCCTGGGACAGGCAGTAAAGGGTGCCACGTCCGCGCACGAAGTCGGCGGGGTGGAACTGGGGCAGGAGGGCATGGGGGGTGATCCAAGCCATGGCGCGTTCGTTGGTGATGAACTTGACCATCACGGCCGCCCCGCCATAGACGCCCGAGCGGGTCTCGTGGACCAGCGTCATCAGCCCGTCCAGAGTGGTAGCCATGGTGGTCTCGCCAGCAGCGCGCAACAGGTTCAGGGGCTCGTCGTTGTCCGGGGCGCTGATCCACTTGTGGATCTCGGCCAGGGGGCGGCCACCCTTGGCCGCGGCCAGCAGCAGGGCGGCCAGGAGGTTCTGGGAGGCGGAGTCGAAGAACTCGTTGCGCTGGGCGGTGGCATCGCGGGTGGCGTCGACCAGGACACGGGTGAGCATCTCAGCGCTGGTGGCGTCCACCACGGTCTCCAAGGGATCCCACCAGAACGCCTGGGGCTCATCGGCGATGCCCTGGGGGTCGAAGACGAACACCTGCCCGACCCGGGCACGCAGGTCCCTGGTGATGTCGACGATATCGCGCTTGTTGGACGTGGCCACCACGGCGCCGGCGGCCCGCTGGATGCGCGGCACCACCCAGCAGGTCGTCTTGCCGGTGCGGGGCCCAGCGATCAGGAGGCACACGTCCTCCATTCCGGACACCAGCCATCGGCCCCAGCCCGCCACGGCGCGCCCGATCGGCAGGCTCGTCCAGCCCTCGGCCACGCCCAGCCGGGCGGCCTTGGCGGCCGCCGCCTTGGGAGACAGGGCCTGCGTGTCAGCGGCCCGACCCGTCAGACGCGCCGCCCGGTCGCCGCGCGCGCCCCGCCCGGGGCGGCCCCCGGCGCGCCGGCCCATCACCGCGCCCACCAGCGCCCCC
>NZ_VWPG01000002.1:0-475904 GCF_009829695.1 Actinomyces sp. zg296 | reverse complement strand
CGCGCCCGCCGCCGCGCCCCCGATGCCGCCATCATCGGCGCCCAGCGCCCCCACCCGCCCCGGGGCGCCGTCGAGCCCCGAGGAGATCCAGGCGGCGCTCAACGCCCGCCGCGCCGCCCTGGCCGCCGACGCCGAGGCCCTGGGCGAGCGCCTGGCGCCCGCGACAGTCAAGGCCGTCGTGAGCCGGAGGGCATCGGCCGCCCTGGCCGCCACGCGCGGCCACGCCGAGGAGGCCGGCGCCCAGGCGCGCTCCTTCGTCGACGCCCACCGGCATGACTCCCCCGCCCAGATCGCGAGGAGCGCCGCCATGCGCGTCAAGCGCTTCCTCGATGACGCGGCCGACGGCGATCCCCTCGCCCTGGGGGTCGTCTCCCTGGCCGGCATCGCCCTGGCCGGCTGCGGCATCACCAGTCTTGTCAGGCTCGCCCGGGCGGACCGGCGCCAGGCCTTCGCAACGGAGTGACAGGAGCAGCTTTGAACGAGCGGAGCGGGTCGGCGGCGCCGACCCCCGAGGAGATCGAGGCCCGACTGCGCGCGCAGCGCGAGGCCTTGGCTGGCAGCGTTGACGAGTTGGCGGCCCGCGTGGACCCCCGGGTCCAGGCGCGCGTCGCGGGCGAGGAGCTCAAGGAGCGCGCGCAGGAGACCGCCTTGGGCCTGCGCGAGCGGGCCGAGTCCCTGAGGGACCGCGCCTTGGAGACCCTGCATCGCGCCAGGGCCGGAGACGAGGAGGCGATCCGCTCCACCGCGACCGTCGCGGCGGTCACCGGCGGAGCCATCGCCGCGGCCGTATCCCTGGGGCGCCTGCTGCGGCATTGACCCCGCGTCCCCGGCGATCAGGCCCTCGCCGGAGGGCTCGGGAATCCCAGCGGCCGCGCCAGTCCCGTCCTCCGAGCGCCGAATGGTGCTCATGCTCGGTGACGATGTACGGTTGCCCCACGACACATTTGCCCATGCACGCGCGCGCCGTGAGCGCGCTCAGAGACACGTTGGAGGGGGTCGAGCCTATGGGGCGCGGCCGTCAGAAGGCCAAGGCGACGAAGGTCGCCCGCAAGCTCAAGTACTTCAGCCCGGAGACCGATTACGCGGCGCTCGAGCGCGAGCTCTCCACCGCATCGGGTCCTGAGGCCGACGACGAGATCGATTACGAAGCACTCGCCTCCAAATACGACATCCCGGACGAGGACGCCGACTGGGGTGCCCCCAGTCAGACGGCGCCCACTCACGGCGCTCGACGCCGCTGAGACCGCCTCGGGTCGCCACTGGCGCCTGCCTCCGCCGCATGCCCGCGGGCGCCCCGCTGATCGGCGCGCCCGCGGCGGTGGCCGGGCGGTGGCGCTGGGGCGTTCTCCCTGTCAGTGCTCACGCGGCCCCCACCGCGCTCCCAGGTTCGTCACCCTACGGTTGTCCCACTCTTGACCAGTTCAGGAGTCGCAGCCCGATCTCATGCGGGCGCTCCGGGTTGACGCGCCGCGCACGCGCCTGAGGCGCGCGGACGGGCCGCGTCGGCTGAGAGAGCCCATCTCGACGAAGGGAGACACTGTCGATGGCACACAAGGACGAGGCGCAGCCCAGCGGCTGCGGCGCCTCCGCGCCCCAGATCAGCCCTCTCAACGAGGCTGAGACCGCGTGGATCGACATGCTCGTGTCCCAGGCCGACCAGGCCGGGCTCATGGCGTCACCAGCCGCGCTCCAGGACTTCCTCGTGGCCGAGCGGACCGCGTGGTCGTCAGTGGCCCCCGAGGAGCGGGAGGACCCGAACCCGACCGTCTCCATGATCGGCGCCGCCCTGGGCCAGATGCTCGTCAACCAGTGCGGCCTCTCCTGGGCGCTGGTGACCGACGAGTACGGGACGGATGCCGCGGTGGTCGGCGATACCGGCCAGATCACCCTGTTCCCCATCAACGCCGTCGCCAAGCGCTGGACGGGGCAGAGCCAGGGGGACCTGGCCGACTATGTGGAAGGGACCCACCGCGCCATTGAGCGCCTCCGGCGCGCCGCGGCAACCGCCTAGCCAGGGGCGCCCCGCCCCACGCGCAGGACCACCGACGCCGTCGGCGTCACTCCCCTGACCCTGAGCAGCCGGCTCACCTCCTTGATGCGCGCGGCCCCTGATCGCGCGTAGAGCCGGGCCCCTGAGAACGGCGCCGGGCGCGCTGCTGCGCGCCCGGCGCCGTCATGCTCGCGGCCCGGCGGGCCAGTCCCCAGGGCGGGCCAGTCCCCCGGGCGGGCCCTGGCCGTCAGCGGCGCCCGTCAGGCCCGGTACTGGCCGTGGATGTCGACGGCGCCGCCGTCGACGCCCTTGGTGCCGGCCACGACGCGTCCACCGGGCGCGTACCCGGCGGCGTCATGGACGGTTCCGAGCGCCCAGGCCTCGATGCCCGCCTCCCGGCTGGCCGCCATGGTGGCCTCAGCGGCCTCCGGGGCCACCACCGCCACCATGCCGACGCCCAGGTTGAGGGTGGACTCGAGGTCATCCCAGGGCACCTGCCCCAGGGCGCGGACGAGGTCGAAGACGGGGGGGACCGTCCAGGAGGAGCGGTCGACGTCGCCGATGAGGCCGGCGGGAAGGACGCGGGAGAGATTGGCGGCCAGTCCCCCGCCGGTGATGTGGGACAGCGCGTGAACGCTCATCTCGCCGGAGCCGTCATCGGGGCTGACGCGCTCGAGGATGCTCAGGCAGGCGGCGGTGTAGAGGCGGGTGGGCTCGAGGAGCTCGGCGCCCAGCGCGCGCCCGAGCTCGGGGACCTCTCGGTCCAGGGACCAGCCGGCGTGCTCGATGACGCGCCGCACGAGGGAGTACCCGTTGGAGTGCAGGCCGGAGGAGGCCATGGCGATGAGCGCGTCCCCCGCGCGCACGCGCTCGGCGCCGAGGACGCGGTCGGCCTCGACGACCCCGGTGGCGGCGCCGGCGACGTCGTACTCATCGGGGGCCATGAGGCCGGGGTGCTCGGCGGTCTCCCCGCCCAGCAGGGGCGCGCCAACGGCGGCGCAGGCCTTCGCCACGCCGCGGACGATGTCGGCGACGCGCTCGGGGACCACACGGCCGCAGGCGATGTAGTCGGTCATGAGCAGGGGGCGGGCGCCGACGACGACGATGTCGTCGACGACCATGCCCACCAGATCCTGGCCAATGGTGTCGTGGATGCCGAGGGCCTGGGCGATGGCGACCTTCGTGCCGACCCCGTCGGTGGAGGTGGCCAGGAGGGGGCGCCGGTAGTCGCGCAGCCCGCTCACGTCGACCATGCCGGCGAATCCCCCGACGCCGCCGACGACCGCGGGCGTCATGGTGGCGGCCACAGAGGCCTTCATGAGTTCGACGGCGCGGTCCCCCGCCTCGGTGTCCACGCCGGCGGAGGCGTAGGTGATGCCGGTGGATCCTGTGGTGCCTGTGGTCCTCACTGGGGGTGTCCTTCCTCGGGGGCGGGCGCTGGGTCGGCGGGGCCGGCGCCCGCCCCGGGGCGGGCGCCGTCGGGGACGCGGATGGTCTGCGGCTGCGGGGCCGTGCGGCGCTTGGGGGCGGTGGCCCGGGTGGATCCAGTGGCGAGGTCCGGCATGGTGATGAGGTCCGGGCTGATGTAGCGCGGCGCGCTGGGCCGGGGCTCGGCGCCCTCCCGGCCCCGGCTGGCCGGGGCGAGGGAGGCGATGACGCCCTCCCGGGGCGGGGTGATGGGGTAGGAACCGGTGAAGCAGGCCAGGCAGAGCTCGTTGCCCGGCTGCCCGCTGGCCTCGATCATGCCGTCCACGGACAGGTAGCCGAGCGAGTCCGCGCCGATGGAGTCGCGGATCGCCTCCACGCTCATCGAGGTGGCGATGAGCTCGTCCCGGGTGGCGAAGTCGATGCCGTAGAAGCAGGGCCAGAGCACGGGCGGGGAGGAGATGCGGATGTGGACCTCGGCGGCGCCGGCCTCGCGGAGCATGCGCACGAGGGCCCGCTGGGTGTTGCCGCGCACGATGGAGTCGTCGACGACGACGAGGCGCTTGCCCTCGATGACCTCGCGCACGGGGTTGAGCTTGAGGCGGATGCCGAGCTGGCGCAGGGTCTGGGTGGGCTGGATGAAGGTGCGGCCCACATAGGCGTTCTTCACCAGCCCCTGGGCGTAGGGGATGCCGGAGGCCTGGGCGTAGCCGATGGCGGCGGGGGTGCCGGACTCGGGGGTGGCGATCACGAGGTCGGCGTCGACGGCGTGCTCGCGGGCGAGGATGGCGCCCATGGCGTTGCGGGCGGCGATGATGGAGCGGCCCGCGATGCGCGTGTCGGGGCGGGCGAGGTAGACGTACTCGAAGACGCATCCGGCGCGACGGGCGGCGGCGAAGCGGGTGGAGCGCACGCCGCCGCCGTCGATCTCGATGAGCTCTCCGGGCTCGACCTCGCGCACGAAGCGGGCGCCGACGATGTCCAGGGCGGCGGTCTCGGAGGCGACCACCCATCCGGCGTCGAGCCGGCCCAGGACGAGGGGGCGCACGCCGTGGGGGTCGCGGGCGGCGTAGAGGGTGTGCTCGTCCATGAAGACCAGCGAGTAGGCGCCGCGCAGCATGGGCAGGACCCGGCGGGCGGCGGAGGCCACGTCGGGGGCGGGGCCGTCGTCCTCGCCGCCCGCCGGGGCGCCATCGGGGGCCGGGGGCAGGCCCGGCCAGGCCTCGGCGCGATCGGCCGCGTGGTCCCAACCCGCGGGGGCGCCCGTGGCGGAGACGAGGTTCATGAGCGCGGTGATGACCGCGGTGTCGGTGGATGAGCCCCGGCCGAGCTCCCCGGTGAGGTCCTCGCCACTGGCCGCGTGGACGGCCTCCATGAGCTCGCGCGTGTTGGTGAGGTTGCCGTTATGGGTCAGGGCGAGGGTGGAGCCGGCCACGGGGCCGAGCATCGGCTGGGCGTTCTCCCACGTGGTGGCGCCGGTGGTGGCGTAGCGGACATGGGCGACGGCCATATGGCCGGCGAGGTTGGTCAGGACGGTGTCGTCGAAAACCTGGGAGACCAGGCCGAGGTCCTTGTAGACGCGGATGGAGGCGCCATCGGTGGTGGCGATGCCGGCCGACTCCTGGCCGCGGTGCTGAAGGGCGTAGAGCCCGAAATAGCACAGACGGGAGACCTCCTCCCCGGGGGCCCATACGCCGAAGACGCCGCACTCCTCGTGTATCGCGGGCTCGTCCTCGGCCCGCGGATCGACGGCGCTGGGGGCCGGCGCCACCGCGCCGGGCCCGAGGGCCGGGAGGCGCCCGGTGCCCTCCGAGCGCCCGGGCGCGCGGTCGCCCCGGCGGGGGGCGAGCGGACTGGTGGAGCGGAAGGACGCTGGCGTGGGGATCTCACCGTGACGCACGGCGGCATCCTGCCACACCCCGTCCTTATCCTCAGGCGACGGACCACATCGCGGCGGTCAGGAGGAATCCGATCAATCCGGCGATGGTCGACAGCAGCGTCCACGTCCGCAGCTCGTCGAGCTGGCCTGGTCGCGCACGGCGACGAGCACGACGTCGGCCCCGGAGGCGGCCTCGGCGGCGCCGGCCGACGGCCGCGGCTTCTCAGAGAGTCGTGTTGAGGGTCTTGACGACGACGGCGAGGGAGTCGTCGTCACCGACGTTGCCGGCGAACACGATGTAGGGGACCCCGGCGGCGGGGCCGTCCTGGGGCTCCCACAGCGAGATGATCCCCGGGAGCATGGGGCCGCGGACGATCGCCCGGCTGATGCCCAGGCCCTTGGAGGCGACATCGGATGAGGTGATACCCCCCTTGGCGATGACGAAGCGGGGGCAGCGCGCCGCAACGACGCGCTGGACGGCCTCGACGACGGCCGCTGAGACGCGCCGGGCGAAGTCGAGGGACTCCTCGGGGTCCCTCCCGGGCACGAAGGCCCCGCCGCGGCGCACGACGACGTTGCCCTCCGCCAGGGCGGCGGCGGCGCGGCGGGCGATGTCCAGGACGTGGGCGTCGCGTCGCCGCGGGTCGAGGATGGTGGGGACGTCGAGGACGAGCTCGGGGGTGGCGGTGGCCGCGCGCAGGGCGTCGACCTGCCGCCCCGTCAGGCCGACGTGGGAGCCGACGACGATGAGGCCGCCCCGAGCGTCGGTGGCCGGGGCCGCGCTCGCGGGCTGGGCCTGGTTGGGGGTGAGCGGGAGGTGGGGCCTCTGGCCGATGCGGGCGCGCACGAAGGGCGGTCCGACGCGGTAGACGAAGGTGGATCCCGCCTCCTCTGCCTTCTGGAGGGCCAGGGAGAGCAGCAGGAGATCGTTCTCCTCGACGCAGTCCACGGCGATGGGGGCGCGGTCCCGCGCGCCGCGCAGGGCCGCGACGACGGCGTCGGGGTCGGTGCGCAGCGTGGCCAGGTCGATGACGATGACGTCGCCGGCCGGCGTGGCGCCCCCGGTCTTCTCCTCGACCCAGGCGGCGAGTTCGGAGGAGCGGAACCCGAAGGTCTTGTCCCGGGCGAACTCGGTCTGGCCAACGGGGAGGTACCCGGTGGTCGGGGAGCCGGCGTAATGGGTGCCGTGGACGGTGATTCTTCCCGCGTCGGGGAAGGCCGGCGACAGGATGATGCCGTCGACGCGGGCGCCGTCGGCCTCAAGGAGGTCGGCGATGGTGTCGGGCTCGAGGGGGTAGTGGCCGCGCAGGGTGGAGTCCGCGCGGGAGACGAAGGCGACGGCGCGCCCGGTCGCCCGGGAGGCCTCCAGGGCGTGGGTGACGACCTCGGCGTTGACTTCGGCCGCGTCCTGGGCGTCCAGGGACCGCGAGTTGGTCATGACGTAGACGGCGGGGGCGCCGGTGCTCAGCGCCCAGGTGAGGTCGGCGACGCTCCAGCCGGTGACCACGGGCAGGTCGGCGATGGACTGGGTGCCGGTGGGGTCGTCGTCGAGGACGATGAGGACGCGGTTGAGTCCTTCGGTGATGGCGGCGGGGTCGACGCGGGGGCCCTCCGGGATCCCCGCGGTGAGCTCGTCGAGGGTGATCATGCTCGCTCCTTTGCGACAAGTCCTCTGATGAATATCTGGTGAGTATGCGGGGCGCGTCCGTGAGGACCGGGGACGGGGCGCCTCGGGCGGCGCGACTCAGGGGCCGCGGGGAGTTGGAAGGGCCGGGACGGCCGGGGCGATCGGGGCGCGGGAGAGCAGGTCGTTGCTCGTCTGCTCCATATGCGCCCGCATGGCCGCCTTGGCGGCATCGGGCGACCCGGCGCGCAGGGCGAACAGGATGCGCTCGTGCTGCTCGATGGCGTGACTCCTGACCTCCGGGTGGGCCGAGGTCACGAGCCTGGCGCGCATGAGCTCCTCGCGCAGCGGGGCGTAGGTGCCCACGACGAGCGGGTTTCCGGCCGCGTGGATGACCAGGCCGTGGAAGTCGAGGTCGGCCCGGGCGGCGGCCTCGACGTCGTCGCGCTGGTGGGCGCGGCGCAGATCGCCGATGGCGCGGCCCATGGCTTCGAGCTGGTCCGGGGTGCGACGAGCGGCGGCGAGCCCCGCCGAGCCAACCTCGAGCATGCGGCGCACCTCGAGCAGGGCCAGGCCGACCTCGCGCTCGTCACGGCGGGCGCGCTCGAGCATGAGCAGGCCCGCCAGGTCCGTCCAGCGGTCCGGGTCGACGACGTAGGTGCCCGAGCCCTGGCGGGAGTGCAGCACGCCGCGGGCGACGAGGACCTTGATGGCCTCGCGCACGGTCAGGCGCGAGACCTGGAGGTCCTCGGCCAGGGAGGACTCGGCGGGCAGCGCGCCGCCCGGCCGGTAGGTGCCGGCGACGACGCGGGCGAGGAGGGTGTCGACGATGACGGCGACGATGCTGACGCGGCCACTCATGGCGCCTCCCACCCCCTCAAGTCCTCAGATGACTTAATGTACGTTACGGCAGTCACACGTCACGCGCAAGGGGTCGCCCCGAAGTCCGCGCCGGGGCGGCGGCCGCGCGGCGGCGCGCGCTGGGAGAGGCGTAATCAGGCGGGCATGAGGGGCAGGTAGGAGCTGAGGTCGCAGCGCTCCCCCGAGGCCATCAGGGCCCCCGAGCCCGTGGCGTCCCCCCAGGCCAGGCGGCCGGTGGCCAGGGCTAGCCAGGTGCCTGCATCGGTTTCGACGACGCTGGGCGGGGTGCCGCGCCGGTGGGTGGTCCCGGCAACGGCCTGAGTGGCCCCGTAGGGCGGGACGCGGACCTCGACGCTGCGGCCCGGCGCGCGGGCGGAGAGCTCCTCGAGCGTGTAGCGCACGGCGGTGGCGAGCACCCGGCGGTCGACGGCGGCCGACGGCTCCCGGGCTCCCTGCCTCGCGCTGGCGCCGGTGGCGGCCCAGGCGCGGACGGCGGAGGCGCCGTCGGAGGGGTCGATGCGTCGTCGTGCCGGCATGGACTGAAGATACCCGGAGTGCCCCGGACGCGCGGAGCGCTCAAGACGGCCAGCAGGAGCGCCGCGATGGCGCCCCGCCGACGCGAGACGTCCCGGGCCCCGCTCGCGACGGCGAGCGGGGCCCGGGATGACGGCGGGGCGCAGGGCTCAGGCGGCGACCGCCGCCGCCTTGCGGTGCCCGAGGCCCTTGAGGACCACCACGAGCGCGGAGGTCACCACCACGCCGGCGAGGATCGCCAGGAGGAAGCCCACCACGTTGGTGATGGCGAAGGCCACGAAGAGGCCACCGTGGGGGGCTCGGGAGCCCACGTGCAGGGCCATGGTCAGCGCGCCGGTGACGGCGCCACCGGCCATGGTGGCCGGGATGACGCGCAGCGGGTCGGCGGCGGCGAAGGGGATGGCGCCCTCGGAGATGAAGGACAGCCCGAGCAGCCAGGCGCTGCGGCCGTTCTCGACCTCGGCCTTGGTGAACAGGCGCGGCCGCAGGAAGCTCGCCACGGAGACGGCCAGCGGCGGCACCATGCCGGAGGCCATGACGGCCGCCATGATCTCGAATGATGCGGTGGTGTTGGCGGCCAGGCCCGCTGTCCCGAACAGGTAGGCGGCCTTGTTGACGGGCCCGCCCAGGTCGAAGCACATCATCAGGCCCAGGATGACGCCCAGGAGGATGGAGGCGCCCCCCTCGGACATGGAGGTGAGCCCGTTCTGCATCCCGGTCATGATGCTCGCGAGCGGTCGGCCGAGCACGAGGTACATGAGCCCGCCCACGACCAGCGTGGTCCCCAGCGGGATGACGACGACGGGCATGAGCCCGCGCAGCCAGCGCGGCACGCCCAGGCCGGCCAGCCAGGCGGCGAAGTAGCCGGCGAGGATGCCGCCGATGAGGCCGCCGATGAAGCCGGCGCCCACGGCCTCGGCCACCACGCCCATGGCGAATCCGGGGGCGATGCCCGGGCGCCCGGCCAGTCCGAAGGCGATGTAGCCGGCGAGCGCCGGGACGAGGAAGCCCATCGCCGCCTTGCCGAGCAGGAAGAAGGCCCAGCCGAGGTAGAGGGGCAGGCCGGAGCGGTCCAGCGTGATCGTCTCGGTGCCGAGGACGTCGCCGGCCGAGTTCGTGATCGTGTGGACGAACTCGTGTCCGGGCAGGTTGGTCAGCGAGTAGTCGGTGATCGAGAACTTGCCGTAGAGGTTGGCGACGTCGTAGCCGGCGAGCAGGAACCCGAGGGCGATGAGCAGGCCGCCCGCCGCGACGAAGGGGATCATGTAGGACACGCCGGTCATGACGGCGCGCTGGAGGCGCCGGGCCCAGTGGACGGAGCCCTCGTCCTCCTCCGCGGCGCCCTGGCCGCCCGCGGCTCCGGCGGGGACGCGCTGGGCGGCGGGATCGTCGATGGCGGCGAGGGCCTGGTCAATGAGGCTCCCGGCGTCGTTGACGGCGGCCTTGACGCCGACGTCGATGACCGGCTTGCCGGCGAAGCGCTCGCGCCCCTTGATGGGCAGGTCGTGGGCGAAGACGACGGCGTCTGCGCGCTTGATGAGCTCGGGGTCCAGGGCGTCGATCTTGCCCGAGCCCTGGCCCTCGATGCGCACGGTGATGCCGCGCTCGGCGCCCGCCTGCTCAAGGGCCTCGGCGGCCATGAAGGTGTGGGCGATGCCGGTGGGGCAAGAGGTGGCGCCGACGATGACGCGCTCGCCGCCCGCGGGGGCCACAGCGGGGGCCGCGGCGGGGGCGGGGGCCGCAGCAGGAGCGCTCGCCTCCTCGGCGCTCGCGCCGTCCTTGAGCAGTTCGGGCTGGACCTGCTCGGTGACCATGCGGACGACCTCCTCGGCGCTTCCCGCGCTGCGCAGGGCGTCGGTGAAGTCGGCGCGCATGAGACCGCGGGCGAGCTTGGCGAGGAGCTTGAGGTGCATGTCGTCGGCACCCGCGGGGGCGGCAATCATGAAGATGAGGTCGGCGGCCTGGCCGTCGGCGGCGCCGAAGTCCACCGGCTCGGCGAGGCGGGCGAATCCCAGGCTGGCGGTGAGCACGTGCTCGGAGCGGCAGTGCGGGATGGCGATGCCGCCGGGGATGCCGGTGGGGGCGGTGGCCTCTCGGGCCAGGGCGTCGGATGCCAGGCCCTCGGGGGCGTCGGCCCGCCCGGCGCCCGCGACGACTCCGGCCAGGTGGGTGATGACGTCGCTCTTGTCGGAGCCGGGGGCGGCGTCGAGCGCGACGAGCTCAGGGGTGATGAGCGGCGCGGTGCCGCCGGTGTCGATGGTCTCGGTCATGGTGCTTCCTTGGATCGGTGGGTGCCGGGGGCCGGCGGATCGGGTCATCGGGTCGTGGGGCGTTGGTCGCCGGGGTCGGCCTCGCAGCCGGGCGCTCAGGCGAGCCGGGAGACGGCGGGCACGGCTCCCGGCAGGTCGGCGGGGGTGGGCAGGGTGGTTCCGGGCAGGGAGGCGGCCGCGGATCCGTAGAGCATGGCGGTGGCCAGGCGCTCGGCGGGGCCGTCCCCGCGGGTGTCGGCCAGGACGTAGCCGGCGACGGAGGAGTCGCCCGCGCCGACGGTGGAGACGACGTCGATGGCAGGGGCCGGGGAGTGCCAGGCTCCCTCGGTGGTCACGAGGACCCCCCCGGCAGGCCCGAGGGTGGCCATGACGGCGGTGACACCGCGGTCGACGAGGACGCGGGCGGCGTCGACGACGGGACCGAGATCCCCGGCCAGGGCGCCATCCTCCAGGGCCATGGCGCGCTCGGCGGGCAGTCCGGCGAGCTGGCCGAGCTCCTCGCCGTTGGGCTTGATGAGGTCGGGGGCGGCCCCCGGCAGGGCGGCGGCCAGGGCTGCGAGCGGGGCGTCCGAGGTGTCAACGGCGATGCTCACCCCCGTGGGGCGAAGCAGCGTGACGAGGCGGGCGTACCAGTCGATGGGGGCGCCGGGCGGCAAGGAGCCCGACAGGATCGCCCATCCAGAGCCATCAGCCCCGTCCGGGCCGCCCCTGACGGCCGCGAGCAGGGCCTCCTCGATGGCGGCGCGCTCAGGCCGGCCGAGCTCAGCTCCGGGCTCATTGATCTTGGTGGTGGTGCCGTCGGGCTCGGTGACGGCGGTGTTGACGCGCGCGGCGCCCGGCACGGTGACAGCGTGGACGGTCAGGCCGGGCTGGGCGACGGCCTCAAGGACGGCGCGCAGGGGGTCGTGCTCGGCGGCGGGCAAGACCGTGGTGGCCTCCAGGCCGGAGGAGACCAGGACGCGGGCGACGTTGACGCCCTTGCCACCGGGGTCGGTGACGACGCTGGTGAGGCGGTTGACGCCGCCGCGCACGAGGGGCCCTGGCAGGGCGACGGTGCGGTCGAGCGAGGGGTTGGGTGTGAGCGTGACGATCATGCGATGCGGACCTCGGTTCCCGTGATGGACAGCTGGCTGGCGAGAGGGTCGGGCAGGGGGGCGTTGGTGATGAGGAGGTCGACGTCGGCGGTGTCGGCGAAGGAGACGAGGTGCTCCTGCCCGATCTTGGAGGCGTCCGCCAGGGCGAGGACGCGACGCCCGGCCCTGGCCATGGCGCGCTTGACGGCCGCTTCATCCGGGTCGGGCGTGGACAGACCGTGCTCCGCGCTGATCCCGTTGGCGCCCAGGACGGTGACGTCGACCCGCAGGTGGGCGAGGGCGTCGAGGGCCTCCGGACCGACGGCGGCCTGCGTCATTCCGCGGACCTGCCCCCCTAGGACGCGCACGCTGATGCCCTCGCGGGGGGCGAGGAGCGTGGCGATGAGCAGGGAGTCGGTGATGACGCGCAGGTCGAGGCCCGTGGGCAGGAGGCGGGCGAGCGCGGCGGTGGTGGTCCCGGCGTCGAGGAGGATGCTCATCCCCTTGGCCGGCTCCAGGGCCGCGAGGGCGGCGGCGGCGATAGCGGCCTTGGCGGGGGCGGCGGCGAGTTCGCGCTCGGCGACGCCCGTCTCAGGGGAGGCGCTGACGGGGACCGGGACGGCGCCGCCGTGGACCTTGCGAAGGGCGCCGGCGCGATCGAGCGCGCCGAGGTCCCGGCGGATGGTTTCGACGGTCACGCCGTAGCGGGTGGCGAGCTCGGCGACGTGGACTCGGCCCTCGCGGGCGACGGCGGCGACGATGCCCGTCTGACGCTTCTCGGCGTTCATGTCGCCCTCCTCGACGACGCTGTCACGGATGCTCCGAGACCCAGCCAACGCCCGTTCGGGCATTGAATTCAGGTCTAGAAGCCCTATCAGGCATAACCGTACGCCCGTTCGGGCATTGAGTCATATGATCCATGTCACATTCCAGGCGGTGTGCGACGGCGCCCGCCACCCTGGGCGGGTGGCGGGCGCCGTCGAGAGCCGGAGCGGGCAGCGCGGGGCCGCCGATGCAGCGGGAGGCGGGCCTCAGACGATCCCGTGGGCGATCATGACGTCAGCGACGCGGGTGAAGCCGGCGGCGTTGGCGCCCAGGACGTAGTCGCCGGGGCGGCCGTACTCCTCGGCGGCGGCCACGCAGGAGTCGTGGATGTCGGCCATGATGCCGGTGAGCTTGGCCTCGGCGGTCTCGAAACTCCAGCGGGTGCGGCCGGCGTTCTGCTCCATCTCGAGGGCGGAGGTCGCCACGCCACCGGCGTTGGCGGCCTTGCCGGGGGCGTAGAGGATGCCGGCGGCCTGGAAGGCCTCGATGGCCTCGGGGGTGGAGGGCATGTTGGCGCCCTCGGCGACGACGGCGCAGCCGTTGCGCAGCAGCGTGGCGGCGCCGGCGCCGTCGAGCTCGTTCTGGGTGGCGCAGGGCAGGGCGACCTCGGCCGGGACATCCCAGACGCGGCCCTCGGTCACGAGGCGGGCGCCGGGGCGGCGGGAGACGTAGTCGGCGACGCGGCCGCGCTCGACCTCCTTGACCTGCTTGAGGAGGTCGAGGTCCACGCCGGCCTCGTCAACGACGTAGCCCGAGGAGTCGGAGAAGGTGATCGGGGTGGCACCGAGCTGCTGGGCCTTCTCGATGGCGTAGATGGCGACGTTCCCGGAGCCGGAGACCGCGACCCTCTTACCCTCCAGGCTCTGGCCCTTGGTGGCGAGCATGGACTGGGCGAACAGGACGGTGCCGTAGCCGGTGGCCTCGGTGCGCACGAGGGAGCCACCCCATCCCAGGCCCTTGCCGGTGAGGACTCCGGCGTCGTAGGAGTTGCGCAGGCGCTTGTACTGGCCGAAGAGGAAGCCGATCTCCCGGCCGCCCACGCCGATGTCGCCGGCGGGCACGTCCGTGCTCGGGCCGATGTGGCGGGAGAGCTCGGTCATGAAGGACTGGCAGAAGCGCATGACCTCGGCGTCGGAGCGGCCGTGGGGGTCGAAGTCGGATCCGCCCTTGCCGCCGCCGATGGCCTGGTTGGTCAGGGCGTTCTTGAAGATCTGCTCGAAGCCGAGGAACTTGATGATGCCGGCGTTGACGCTGGGGTGGAAGCGCAGGCCGCCCTTGTAGGGGCCGAGGGCGGAGTTGAACTCGATGCGGAAGCCGCGGTTGACCTGGACGTTGCCGGCGTCGTCGACCCACGGGACCCGGAAGATGACCTGGCGCTCAGGCTCGACGATGCGCTCGAGGAGGGCATCGTCGGCGTAGTGCGGGTGCTTGGCGATGACGGGGGCGAGGGAGTCCAGAACCTCACGCACTGCCTGGTGGAACTCGGTCTCCCCGCGGTTGCGGGCGACCACCTGTTCATAGACCTTCTCAACGACTTCAGCCATAACGGACTCCTTCGGGTACTCGCGTCCTCACAAAAGGCACCGTGCTTCCGCCCCGGTGCCGGATTCAAGAGTCCCACCGCCACGTTTCGCTGAGATGAATGTTCTCGTCCGGTCACGCTCCCGCGCGGCTCGGCACCCGCGCCATCGCCGCCTGAGAGCCGCCTGTGGGGCACGGTGACCGCAGGGGCCCGGCGGGGCAGGCGGATGGGGAGCACTCCCGATCACGAGGGCCTTGCCAAGACCGATCCTTGACGCGTGGGGAATGCGCGGGCTTGAATCGCCTTGGCGTATGACATAGAAGGATCTCCGTCATGACTGATCAGTCCCCCTACCCTCCCCAGCAGCCCTACCAGCCCTATCAGCCCTACCCTCAGCCCTCCGCGCCCTCCTCCGGTCGGCCCGATTACGCGCGGGCGCCGCAGGCCGGGATGCCCCAGTACCCGTACGCCGCCGCCCCCTACGCGGGCCAGCCCATGGCCGTCTACCCGGTGATGCCCTACCTGCGGCCGATGGGGCCCCAGCGCCCGGGCACCGCGACGGGCGCGTCAGTGCTCGGCATCATCAGCGGGGGGCTGGGTCTCCTCCTGGCCGTCAGCACGATCATCCTCACAACCACGCTCGACGCTCTGGCGCAGCTCGTCGCGGCCAGCCACAGCCGGAGCACCGCGGTCATGATCGACTACATCCTCGGATCCGGAGTGTTCGTCACCGCCGTGGCGCTACTGACGACGAGCATCACCTTCTTCAAGGGCAAGGGGTACGGGGGCCTCCTGGGCGCCGCCATCGCGCAGGCCATCATGACGGTCCTATTGCACATCGTCTTCCCGCTGATGCTCCCCAGGATCCTCGGACTCAACTCCTCCGATCTCCCCGACAGCATCAGGTTCAACAGCGGCACTGTTTTCTACCTCGTCACCGGCCTCGGCCTGGCGGTGTCCACCATCATCCTGCTCCTGAACCCCTCGACGAAGAACTGGCGCAAGTAGAGGACCGCGCTCTCAGCTCATCCACCCCCACGCGACACGCGACGACGAAGGGTATCCATGACCGCCCCCTATTTCCCCCAGCAGCCGTCCGATCCCGCTTACGGCCAGGTCCCGGCGCAGCCCACGGGCGCCCAACAGTCCTACGCCCCTGGGTATCAGCAGGGAGCCCCTGGCATGCCGGGGGCTCTGGGAGCATCCGCCCCCTACGGAGGCTATGCCGTTCAGCCGCCGGTGATGCTCGTGCCGACGTTCCTATACCCGGCGCCCGTCCCGGCCGCGCGCCGAGGACCGACCCACCCCGGAACGGTAATGAGCGCCTGCGTCATGGCCATCATCAGCGGCAGTCTCGGGCTCTTCCTGGGATTGCTCAATTTCTTCTACGCCATCGATTTCAGCAATGACAGTTCCAACCCCAACACGCTGGCCGGGCTGTTCTACCTCTACGCCTTCGGGGTGCTCCTCACCGCTGTGGCCTTGCTGACCACGGGGATCACCTTCCTGGGGAGGAAAGGCTACGCCGTCCTCCTGGGCGCCGCGATCTCCCAGGCCGTTCTCACCATCGCGCGCGACCTGGTCATCCCCGCCATGCCGTACGACGCTCTGGGGTACCACTCATCGGCCGCCGTGCCCTGGGGCGCTAAATTCAATCCCGCCCTCGCCCTCGAGTTCATGATCGGCGCGGGGCTGGCGACGGCGACCATCTGCCTCCTGTTGCTCCAGACCTCGAAGGCCTGGCGCACAGAGCCCCCCGCCTCCGATTTCATCGAGCACAACCCCTCCCCCGCGGGGCCATGACCGGTCGCGCGCTGGTGCGACGATGGCGGTATCGATCCCGGACACCCTCCTGATCGAGGCCGGCGCGGCGTCATCGCCCGCGAGCGGCAGCACGCGCTCAACGCGCTGCGCCGCCCACGCGGCCAGGGCACGCCGGTGCGAGACGCCGAGACCCTGAGGGCTCAGCGCCCGCGCCAGCGGCGCCACGCCTCAGAACAGCGCGGGCAGGGTCGCCTCCACCCCGTCGCGCAGCTCGGCGAGGTCGAGCATGAGCGGGCGGCCGGCACCGCCGTCGGCCAGCAGGTCCGTGCCGGTCACGACGAGCATGTCCCCACCGGTGGTGCCGATGCGCGCCCACGGCACGCCCTCGGCGCCCGCGGCGGCCTCCACCGCCGGCACGGCGGCCTCGTGGACGGCCACGAGCGCGCGCGCCCCGGACTCGGAGAACAGGGCGGTAAAGTCGTCCACGCCGTCACGGCTCTCGATGGGGGCCAGGTCCACGCTGGCCCCCACGCCGTGGCGCAGCACGGCGTCGACGAGGCTCTGGATGAGGCCGCCGGCGGACAGGTCGTGGGCGGCGCGCACGAGCTTCGCACCCTCGGGCAGGTCCGCCTCGCTCAGCGCCACGAGGACGCGCCCCAGGGCCATCTCGGCCTCCAGGTCCACCTTCGGGGGCAGACCACCGAGGTGGTCGTGGACCACGCGCGTCCAGGCCGAGCCGTCCAGCTCATCGGCGGTGGCGCCCAGGGCGATGATCGCCAGCCCCTCCTCGAACCAGCCAGAGGGGTTGGCGCGGCGCACGTCGTCCATGACGCCCAGGACGCCGACGACGGGCGTGGGGTTGATGGAGGAGTCGGGCAGCCCCTTGACCTTGCCGTGCGAGTTGTACAGGGAGACATTGCCGCCGGTGACGGGCACGCCCATCTGCTGGCAGGCGTCGGCCAGGCCGGTGATGGCCTCAACGACCTGCCACATGGCGTCCGGGTCCTCCGGGGAGCCGAAGTTGAGGCAGTCGGTCACGGCCCGGGGCGTGGCGCCAACGGTGCAGACATTGCGGTAGGACTCGGCGAGGGCCTGGGCCGCGCCGGTGGCCGGGTCGAGCTTGGTGAAGCGCCCGTTGGCGTCGGTGGAGATGGCCACGCCGCGGCCGGTGGTCTCATCGACGCGGATGACGCCGGCGTCGTCGGGCTGGGCCAGGGCGGTGTCGCCGCGCACGAAACGGTCGTACTGGTCGGTGACCCAGGCACTGGAGGCCTGGTTGGGGCTGGTGACGACGGCGAGAACCTGCTCGGTGAACTCGGTGGCGCTGGCCGGGCGCGCCAGGCGCTCGGAGGAGTCCGCGTTGAGCGCGTCCTGCCAGGCGGGGCGGGCGTAGGGGCGCTCGTAGGTGGGGCCCTCGTGGGCGACCGTCTTGGGGTCGACGTCGACGATCCGCTCACCGAAGTGGTCGATGGTCAGGCGGCCCGAGCCGTTGACCTCACCGATGACAGCGGCCTCGACGTCCCACTTGTCGATGACGGCCATGAAGTCGTCGAGCCTGTCGGGGGCGACGACGGCCATCATGCGCTCCTGGGACTCGCTCATGAGGATCTCGCCGGCGGTGAGGGAGGGGTCGCGCAGGAGGACCTTCTCCAGGTCGACGTGCATGCCGCCGTCGCCGTTGGAGGCGAGCTCGCTCGTGGCGCAGGAGATGCCGGCGGCGCCCAGGTCCTGGATGCCCAGGACGAGCTCGGCGTCGAACAGGTCGAGGCAGCACTCGATGAGGACCTTCTCCATGAAGGGATCGCCCACCTGGACGCTGGGGCGCTTGGCGGGCATGCCGTCCTCGAAGGACTCGCTGGCCAGGATGGAGGCGCCGCCGATGCCGTCTCCGCCGGTGCGCGCACCGAAGAGGACCACCTTGTTGCCGGCGCCGGAGGCGTTGGCCAGGTGGATGTCCTCGTGGCGCAGGACCCCCACGCACAGGGCGTTGACGAGCGGGTTCTCCTGGTAGGAGGGGTCGAACTCGGTCTCGCCGCCGATGTTGGGCAGGCCCAGGCAGTTGCCGTAGCCGCCGACGCCGGCGACGACGCCGTGCACGACGCGGGCGGTGTCGGGGTGGTCCGCGGCGCCGAAGCGCAGCTGGTCCATGACGGCCACGGGCCGCGCGCCCATGGAGATGATGTCGCGGACGATCCCGCCCACGCCGGTGGCGGCGCCCTGGTAGGGCTCAACGAAGCTGGGGTGGTTGTGGGACTCGACCTTGTAGGTCACGGCCCAGCCGTCGCCGATGTCGACGACGCCGGCGTTCTCCCCCATGCCGACGAGCAGGTGCTCGCGCATCTCGGGGGTGACCTTGGCGCCGAACTGCTTGAGGTGGATCTTGGAGGACTTGTAGGAGCAGTGCTCGGACCACATGACGGAGTACATGGCGAGCTCGGCGGCAGTGGGACGGCGGCCCAAGAGCCGCTTGATGTCCTCGTACTCATCGGCCTTGAGGCCGAGCTCGGCCCACGGCATCTGCTGATCGGGCGTCGCCGCGGCATCGGCGACGGTGTCGGGATGCTCCACGGGACGGGGGGCGGTCTCGGCGGTGTGGGCTGTGTGAGCCATGCGGCTGCTCCTGGGGGTGAGCGGGAGGGGGCCATGCCCGAGGATACCCGGCAGGTGGGAGCGGCAGGTCATGGGTCCCCCAGGTGAGCGGGTCGGGCGAGGCGCTCGGCGATTAGAGATGAAGACGCGCCCCAAAAGGTGCGCCCTCTCACACGCGGACAGGGCAAGATCGTGCCATGAGAACCATCGACGTCGCTCCACTGCCCCTGTCCGAGCTCGAGCCCCACCTCGACGAGGTCGCCGCGCACCGGCTCCGCGACGGCGTGGCGGCCGCCCAGGCGCTCCTGGAGGGGCGCGCCCTGTGGATCGTGACCCCCACGGACCAGGCGGGCGCTGGCCCGGTGGAGACCGTCGCCCCCCTGGCGGGCTATGCCCGCGGCCTGGATGTCGACGCCCGATGGCTGTGCCTGGACGCTCCGGCGGAGTTCACCGCCCTCAGCGGGCGCCTGCACTCCTGGATCCATGGGGATATTGGGGACCGAGGCCGCCTGGGAGAGAAGGAGCGCGACCTCTACGAGCACACGCTGGCGTCCAACGCGGAGAACGTCGCCGGGGACATCCGCGAGGGCGACATCGTCATCCTCCACGATCCAGCGACCGCCGGCCTGGCGCGCCCCCTCAAGGCGGCGGGCGCCGTCGTCGTGTGGCGCTGCCACGCGGGCGCGGATCTGGCCACCGCCAGCCCCGAGGGCGTTGAGGACGCCCAGCGCGCCTGGGCCTTCCTGGACCGCTACCTGGAGGACGCGGACTACGTGATCGTCTCCTGCGAGGAGTACCGTCCCCCCTTCACCGAGCCCGAGGCCTGCGCCGTCATCCCACCCTCCATCGACCCCGACAGCCCCAAGAACCGGGTCCTCGACATGGATGAGGCCTGGTCGATCGCACGCCTGGCGGGGATCTTCGACGGCGAGCCCCCCTTCGACGCGTTCCCCTTCATCCGCGGCGACGGGCGGACGGACGCGCTGCGCTCCGCGGCGGCCGAGGGCGGCGTCATGCGCGCCGGGGGCCCGGTGCCGCTGGGAGCGCGGACGGTCACGCAGGTCTCGCGCTGGGACCGGCTCAAGGGGATGAAGGAGCTGGCGATCGCCTTCGCGGAGAACCTGGAGGCGCTCCCCGATGACGCCCATCTGCTGCTGGTGGGCCCCTGCCCCGACAAGAGGAGCGCTGCCGAGCGGGTGCTGGACGAGGCCGTCGAGGCCGTTGAGCTCCTCCCCGCGGCGGCGCGCTCGCGCATTCACATCGCGGCGGTGCCGGCCCATGACCGGGAGGTCAACGCGCTCGTGGTCAACGCCGTGCAGCGGGTGAGCTCGGTGGTCACCCAGCGCTCGATCGTCGAGGCCTTCGGGCTGACGGTGGCTGAGGCGATGTGGAAGAAGGCCCCCGTGGTGGCCTCCGGCGTCGGGGGGATCCGCACGCAGGTGACCGATGGCGTTGACGGTGTCCTCGTGGATCCGCATGACGGCGCGGCCTGGGCTCAAGCGGTGGCGGACCTGCTGCTCTTCCCCGAGCGGGCGGCCGAGATGGGGGCGACGGCGCACGAGTCGGTGCGCCGCTCCTTCCTGCCGGACCGGCATCTCCTCCAGGTCCTCGACGCCCTCGCGGCGGCCCTTGAGCGGCCCTGAGGCTCGGCCCCAGCGGCCGGCCGCGCGCCTTCCCCCAGAGTTTTCCACAGGCTTCCTCCACAGGCATGTGCGCAGTGGGGGACGAGCCGCGAGATGACGGGCCTCCGCCTGTGAAGGCGCCCTCACACTCACGATTGCGCCCCCGTATGTACCACATGCGGGGGCGCGAGCCTCTTCTCAGGCTACCTACAGGGTCTTGTCAGGATCGGTCAAATCCTTGAGATCATGCGGTTCTTCTCACGATCAGAGCTCTCGAACCCCCGTTTCCCGCGGCAGCCCGCCATTCCAGGGAGCCACCCGGGAGGCCGGCCCCGGCGCGAGACTGCCCCTCCCCGATCACGATGCCGACACGATTCGGGACCTTCGGTCTCAGAGCGATCAACACCGGATTGTCCACAGCCCGCCGAGCAAGCTTGTGGATAACTCCCAGGCTTCTTACAGGTTCCCGATCATGCCCCACGAGCGCGGCCGGGCGCCCCACCGCCCGGGCCCCGTCGTGCCGGGCGCGCGATCCGGCGCGGTGGGCGCGCGGCGCGCCCACCGGACCGTATCGATAAGAAGCGGCTCAGGCCGCCACGAGGGAGCTGATGACCGACTGGAAGATCCGCAGGCCGTCAGTGCCGGTCCGGGGGCCGGCAGGCGAGTCAGGGCCGAAACCCGGCTCCACCGCATGCTCGGGGTGGGGCATGAGGCCGACGACGTTCCCGCGCTCGTTCCGCACCCCGGCGATGTCCCTCGCCGAGCCGTTGGGGTTGTCGATGTAGCGGAAGACGATGAGGCCCTCGCCCTCAAGGCGGTCGAGCTCCTCGGGGGAGGCGATGAAGTTGCCCTCGCCGTTCTTGAGCGGGACGACGATCTCCTCGCCATCGTCCATGGAGGACGTCCAGGCGGTCGTCGTCGACTCCACGCGCAGCCGCTGCTCGCGGCAGTAGAACTTCTGGTGGTCGTTGCGGATGAGGGCGCCGGGCAGCAGATGGGCCTCGGCGAGGATCTGGAAGCCGTTGCAGATGCCCAGGACCGGCATCCCGGCGCCTACCGCGTTGATGACCTCGCCCATGACGGGCGCGAAGCGGGCGATGGCGCCGCAGCGCAGGTAGTCGCCGTAGGAGAAGCCGCCGGGGACGACGACGGCGTCCACGCCCTTCAGGTCGGCGTCCTTGTGCCACAGGCTCACGGCCTCGCCGCCGGCCAGGCGGATGGCGCGGGCGGCGTCGACGTCGTCGAGCGTGCCGGGGAAGGTGATGACTCCGATGCGGGCGCCGACGGGGCTGTCACTCACGGCTCAGTCCTCCTGAAGCGGGTGGACGGAGACGACGTCCTCGATGATGGGGTTGGACAGCAGGGTGCTGGCGGCCCGCTCGGCATCGTCGAGGTGCTCCTGGGTGACGGGCCCCTCGACGGCGAGCTCGAAGCGGCGGCCCTGCCGTACTCCGGTGAATCCGGTGAGGCCGATCCTGGGCAGGCTCCCCATGACGGCCTTGCCCTGCGGGTCGAGGATCTCCGGCTTGGGCATGACTTCAACGACGATGCGTCCCAATGTGCTCTCCTGGGAGTTGGGGGAAGTGCGGCGCGACCAGTGTAACCAGTCCGCGCCCGCGCCTCCGGGGCTGTCCACCGCCGTCGATCACCGGCGGGCCTTGCCGCCGATCGACAGCCACGGAGCCGGGGATGATCCGCGCGGGGCGCCGCGGCGCCTAGATGCGCCCGAGCCAGTCTCCGGCGAGCTTGAGGGCGAGGATGCCGCCGATGGCCAGGGCGCAGGTGCCGATGAGCCAGGCGGGGCCCAGCACGAGGGCGATGACGGCGCAGACCACGGCGGCGGCGAGCATGAAGCCGCCGACGGCGCCCGCCACGCCCGCGGGGGCCTGGCTCGACTGGTCCACCGTGGAGGTCCCCATGAGGGGCCTCGGACCTGAGCCGACGGCGACGCGCGGCCCAGCCCCGGTGGAGGCGAGCCCAGCGGGATCGTTCTCGACACCCGAGGTGAGCAGGCGCTGGGGGTCGGCGACGTTGACATCGCCATTGGTCAGCCCGGCGGCCGCATCCACGAGGCTGGGCTCCCAGCGCTCGGCCTCGCCGCGCACCGGCGTGCCGCCGGCCCAGGCGAGGTACCCGGCGGCGGACACGAGTCCAGCGCCTCCCAGGACGACGACGAGCCAGGGCGGCACCCAGGGATGCCCGGCGTTGGCGGCGGTGGCCAGGCGCATCGCCGAGGTGGTGGCCAGGACGAGGCCGACCAGGGCGCATGCGATGCCCGCCAGGCGCTGGCGCACGAGCGAGGCCGGCCAGGGGGTGCGGGCCCGCTGCAGCGGCGTGGGCTCCGTGGAGCGGCCGCGCCCAACGCCCCAGTCGGTTCCCCGGGGATCGCGGGGTCCTCCGGATGGGGCAGGGCCGCTCGGGCCGGGGGCACCGGGCGCATTGGGCTCCGAGGGGCCGTCGTCCGCGGCGGGGCGGGGAGCGAAGCCTGGGGCATTGGGGCCCAGGTCCTCATCGGCATCGATGATCTCGGCCTCGGACCAGGTGGTGCGCCACCTCCTGCCGGATCCTCGCGAGGGGCGCGACTGGCCCCAGTTGACGGGCCCCCGCTCGGACGCGGGCCGACGATCCCGGCCGATCGGCGGGGCCACTCAGATCACCTGCCCGAGGATGGAGGCCAGCCCGAGGGAGATGAGGAGGAAGCCGAAGGCGGCCACGAGGATCTGGCCGAGGCGCAGCAGTGACTCGCCCGTCGTGGTGCCCGAGAGGCGCTCGTCAGCAGCGCGGCCCAGCGGGGTCGAGACCAGGGCGGTGGACACGGGGCCGGAGACGACGTCGAGGGCGGTGAGCTCGCGACGGACACTGGGCTCGGGCAGCGCGATGGCGGTGGAGCCGCCCGTGGGGATGACGGTCAGATCAGCGCCGGGGGCGGCGGGCCGGCCGGGGCGCCCCTGAGGACCCGCCTGGCCGAAGCGGGCCGATTCGGCCAAGGCGCGCTTGCGGGCGGCCGCGGCGCGGTTGCGATCCAGGCGCAGGCGCGGGGCGTTGACAACGAGCGAGCGTGCGGGGACCCGCAGGGCGACGATGAGCCCGAGGCCCACGACGAGCAGGGCGATCCCCCCGAGGATCGCGGAGGTCCCCCGGGCCCCCAGGGCGCTGGCGAGCGCGGCGGCCAGGGCGAGAATAACGACGACCGTCGCCACGACGACGAGTACGACGAAACCCCGCCCGGGACGGAAGCTGCGGGTCACGCGGGGCGCAGGGCCCCCGAACGCGCCGGGGGCGGGGCCCCCGGGCACGGCGCCCCGGCCGGCGGTCGTCACCGGGCCTCCCCGAGGTCGAGCGGCGCCCCGGTGAGGCGCTCGTAGGCTTCGAGATAGCGCGCGCGGGTGCGCTCGACGACATCGTCGGGCAGGGCGGGGGGCCTGTCACCGGAGGCGCGGTCCCAGCCGGAGGCCGGGGAGACGAGCCAGTCGCGCACGTACTGCTTGTCGAAGGAGGGGGTGGGCCTGCCCTCCTCCCACTCCTCGGCCGGCCAGAACCGGGAGGAGTCGGGGGTGAGGACCTCATCGCCCAGGATGAGGGAGCCGTCGGGGCCAGCGCCGAGCTCGAACTTGGTGTCGGCGATGACGATGCCGCGCCGGGCGGCGATGTCAACGGCGCGCGTGTAGAGGGCGAGGGTGACGTAGCGGAGCTTGGCGGCGGTGGACTCCCCCACCATCTCGACGACGCGCTCGTAGGAGATGTTCTCGTCGTGCTCGCCGACCTCGGCCTTGGCGGCGGGGGTGAAGATCGGCTGGGGCAGCAGGGAGGCCTCGGTCAGGCCGTAGGGCAGTGGCAGGCCGCAGACGGTCTTGTTGAGGCGGTACTCGATGAGGCCGGAGCCGGTGAGGTAGCCGCGGGCGACGCACTCGATGGGGTGCATGTCGAGGCGCCGGCAGATCATGGCGCGCCCGGCGACCTCCTCGGGCACGTCGAGGGTGACGAGGTGGTTGGGGACCACATCGGCGAGCTGCTCGAACCACCAGGCGGACATGGCGGTGAGGATGCGGCCCTTGTCCGGGATGGTGGTGTCCAGGACGTGGTCGTAGGCGCTGATGCGGTCCGAGGCGACGATGAGGAGGACGTCCTGGCCCGCCCAGGGGCTGGTGGCATCGGGGGCGTAGACATCGCGGACCTTCCCGCTGGAGCGGTGGGCCCAGCCTGGGACTGTCAGGGGGGCGGGTCCTGGCGTGGTGCTCATGCACCCATCCTGCCACCCTGACCTGCCCGCGCGCAGCGATGATCCGCCCATTGCCCCAGGGTGCGCGGTGGCGCGGGGCGGGCGCGCGGGGCTCAGCGCCCGGCGGCGATGTCAGCGCGGTACTGGGCGCCGTCGAGGTGGATGCGGCTGATCGCCTGGTAAGCCCGCTCCCTCGCGTCGGCGACCGACTCCCCGAGGGCCACGATGGACAGGACCCGCCCGCCGGTGGCAATGAGGGTGCCGTCATCATCCCGCCCGGTGCCGGCGTGAAGGACATGGACGCCGTCGACGCTCTCGGCCTCCTCGATGCCGGTGATGGCCCCGCCGGTGATGACGGTGCCGGGGTAACCGGGTGCGGCGAGGACGACGTCGACGGCGGCCCGGGCGCTCCAGGTGGGTTCGGGGGCCTCGGCGAGGCGGCCGGTGGCGGCGGCCAGGAGGAGCTCGGGCAGGGAGGAGGTCAGGCGCGCAAGGACGGCCTGGGTCTCGGGGTCGCCGAATCGCGCGTTGAACTCGACGACGCGCAGGCCCTTGGAGGTCAGGGCGAGGCCGCAGTAAAGGAGGCCGACGAAGGCGGTGCCGCGGCGCGCGAGCTCGTCGATGACGGGCTGGGCGACGGTGTTGACGACTTGCTCGGCGAGGTCGGCGGGAGCCCAGTTCAGCGGCGTGTAGGAGCCCATCCCGCCGGTGTTGGGGCCGGTGTCCCCGTCGCCTAGGCGCTTGAAGTCCTGGGCGGGGGCGAGGGCGCGGACGGTGGCGCCGTCGCAGACGCAGAAGATGGAGGCCTCTGGGCCATCGAGGTAATCCTCGACGACGACGCGCCCTCCCTGCTTGGCCAGGCAGGCGAGACCGTGTTCGAGGGCCGTGGCGCGATCGGGGGTGACGACGACGCCTTTGCCGGCGGCCAGGCCATCCTCCTTGACGACGTGGGGGGCGCCGAAGCGGTCGAGGGCCGCCTCGAGCTCGGCGGGGGTGTCGCAGACGGCGGCCTCGGCGGTGGGGACGCCGGCGGAGGCCATGACCTCCTTAGCGAAGGCCTTGGAGCCCTCAAGGCGGGCGGCCTCGGCTCCGGGGCCGAAGCAGGGGATGCCCGCGGCGCGGACGGCGTCGGCGACCCCGGCGACGAGAGGCGCCTCTGGGCCGATGACAACGAGGTCGGCGCCCATCTGCTGGGCGAGCGCGACGACGGCCTCGGGGTCATCGGCGTCAGCGCTGATGTTGGTGGCGATGGCGGCCGTGCCGGGGTTCCCGGGGGCGACGACGAGCTCTGTGGTGGCGGGGTCGGATGCGAGGGCGCGGGCCAGGGCGTGCTCGCGCGCGCCGGAGCCCAGGAGCAGGATCTTCACGTGGCCAGCGTAGCCGGGTGAGCGGCGCTGGTGGAACCGCCCTCCGGGGGACGAGCAGGGCGGGAGGACCGCCTGGGCGTGAGCGCGGGAGGTAGCGAACGGGGGCCCGGACCGTGGGCGCGGTCCGGGCCCCCGTTGGAGCCGCCCTCACTCATATGGGTGAGGTGGTGTCAGCCCTCAGGCCTTGGCGGCGGCGATGCGCTCGCGGAACTTCGCCAGCTCCTCGCGGATGGCGGCGGGGACCTTGTCGCCGAACTGGGAGAAGTACTGCTCGGTGTCGTCCATCTCGGCGGCCCAGGCGTCGGGGTCGATGTCGTACATCTTGTCCCAGTCGGCCTCGCTCACGCCGGCGCCCTCAAGGTTGAAGTCCTCGCGCTTGGGGTAGATACCGGTGACGCCCTCGATGCCCTCGACCTCGCCAGAGGCGCGACGCACGATCCAGTCCAGGACGCGGGAGTTGTCCCCGTAGCCCGGCCACAGGAACTTGCCGTCCTCGTCCTTGCGGAACCAGTTGACCTGGTAGACCTTCGGGAAGTTCTCGCCCAACTGCTCCTGGATCTCCAGCCAGTGGCCCCAGTAGTCGGCCATGTTGTAGCCGCAGAAGGGCAGCATGGCGAAGGGGTCGTGGCGCAGGGAGCCGGCCTTGACGTCCGTGGCGGCGGCGGTGACCTCGGAGGCCACGGAGGCGCCGATGAACACGCCGTGGGCGGGCGAGTACTGCTCGGCGACGAGCGGCACGTTGGAGGCGCGGCGGCCACCGAAGAGGATCGCGTCGATGGCGACGCCCTCAGGAGCCTCCCAGTCGGGGCAGATGATCGGGCACTGCGAGGCGGGGGTGGTGAAGCGCGAGTTCGGGTGCGCGGCCTTCTTGCCCTCGGCGGCGTCGGCCGGGGTGAAGTCGTTGCCGAGCCAGTCGATGAGGTGGTCGGGCATCTCAGCGTCGATACCCTCCCACCACACGTCACCGTCGTCCGTCAGGGCGACGTTGGTGAAGATGGTGTTGGCCTTCATGGTCTCCATGGCCATCGGGTTCGTCTTGTAGGACGTGCCCGGGGCGACGCCGAAGAAGCCGGCCTCCGGGTTGATGGCGCGCAGGCGGCCGTCCTCACCCTGACGCATCCAGGCGATGTCGTCGCCGACGGTCTCGACCTTGTAGCCCTCGATGGTGGGCTGGAGCATGGCGAGGTTGGTCTTGCCGCAGGCGCTCGGGAAGGCGGCGGTGACGTGGTACTGCTTGCCGGACTTCTCGTCGGTCAGGCGCAGGATGAGCATGTGCTCGGCCATCCAGTTGTCGCGGCGGGCCATCGTCGAGGCGATGCGCAGCGCGTAGCACTTCTTGCCCAGCAGGGCGTTGCCGCCGTAGCCGGAGCCGTAGGACCAGATCTCGTTGGTCTCGGGGAAGTGGGTGATGTACTTCTCCTCGTTGCACGGCCAGGTGGTGTCCTCCTGGCCGGGGGCGAGGGGGGCGCCGACGGAGTGGACGGCGGGAACCCAGGTGCGGCCCTCGTTGATGAGGTCCATCGCCTTGGCGCCGATGCGCGCCATGATGCGCATGTTGACGACGACGTAGGGGGAGTCGGTGATCTCGATGCCCAGCTGGGAGATCGGGCCGCCCAGGGGGCCCATGGAGAAGGGGATGACGTACATCGTGCGGCCGGCGTAGGTGCCGTCGAACTTCTCGTTGAGGATGGCCTTCATCTCGGCCGGGTCATACCAGTTGTTGGTGGGACCCGCGTCCTCCTCCTTCTCGGAGCAGATGTAGGTCCGGGACTCAACGCGCGCGACGTCGCTGGGAAGCGAGCGGGCGAGGAAGGAGTTGGGGCGCTTCTCCGGGTTGAGGCGGGTGAACATGCCCGACTCGACCATCTCGGAGGTCAGGCGGTCCCACTCCTCCTGGGAGCCGTCGCAGAAGTAGACCTTCTCCGGCTTGCCGAGCTCGGCGAGGCGGATGGCGAAGTCGATGACATCCTCGGGCGCGTTGGCGGGAGCAGCAGCGCGGACGTCCTGCGCAGTGGCGGTCATATGAGTCCCTTCCTTGGGTTGGTTGACCCTCAATCGGTCGAGGCCAATCCTCCCCCACAACGCGCTGGGAGTCACGCGCACCTTGGTCCTATCGAGACGCTTTCACCAGAAGCGCAGAGGTGGGACGGGCCCATGGCCTGCGCCACATCCTCGTCGTCCTCATCGTGCCCGCCACCGGCCCCGGCGCCCTTGCCAGCCGGGGTACGGTCGGGCCGTGAAGAGCATGGACCCTGACCGAATCGCCCGCGTCGCGCACTCCCGGAGCCGACGGGGCCGCGCGGCCCGCCTGGCCGCGCTCGCCGTGCCCCTGGCGCTGAGCGCCTGCACGGCCAACCTCGAGATGGAGATCGGCGCTGACGGCCGGTACAGCGCCGTCATCGAGATGCGGGACTCCACGGGCAAGGTGCTCACCTCCAAGGATGACTGCCAGAGACTGGCGGATAAGGCCGTCGCAGGCACCTCCGCGAGTTCGCAGGCCGAGGTCGTCGAGGCCGATGACGACGAGATCGCCTGCAAGATCACCGTGAGCGGCGTGGAGATCCCCGCGTCCGACCAGGCCAGTTCGGACGCGCTCGTCGTGCGCGAGGACGATCTGTACGCGGTCGATCTGACGAGGCTCACCGACGGCCTCACGACCCCCACAGGCAAGGCGGGCGCCGGGGGCGACTCCGCCCCCTCGGGCAGGGGCGGCTCGCAGGGGCCCCAGGGCCCCGCGCCCACCGTCGGGGCCGGGCCGACCGCCCCGCCGCTCGACTCGAGGATCTCGGTGACCTTCCCGGGCGCCGTCGTCGACGGCGGCGGCGGCAGCGTCGATGGCAGGACCGTCACCTGGGAGGACACGGACACGATCCTCGCGGGGATCCATGCCACCGGGCACACGCGGGCGAACGCCGGCCTGAGTTTCTGGGACCGCTACTCCTGGTGGGTCATCGGCGGCACGGCAGGATTGGCGGCGGCCGTGGCGGTGGCCGCTCTCAGGCGCCGCCGAGCGCGGGGCTGACGGTCCCGCGGCGCTTCCCACGCGAAGGCGCCCATGGGGCGGACTCCCCGTGGTGCTCAGGAGCATTTCATCCCTATGCTGGGCCTATGGCTATCTCCTCGCTGCGCCGCAAGATCACAGCGGCCCTCCTTCTCCCCACTGCCGCTCTCACCCTGACCGCCTGCGGTGGCAGCGTCGACTTCAAGATCCATGACGACGACACCTTCGACCTAACGATGACCGTGTGGGACAGCACGAACTCCGGAGCCCTGACGAAGGAATCCTGCTCGGAGGAAACGATGGCTGGCCAGGGATTCGGCAAGTCCGGTCTCCCGGAGGGGGTGAAGCCGACCTACACCTTCGGAGACAAGGACGGCAGTCCTTCGTGCACCATGGAGATGAAGGGCGTCAAGCTCAGTGACACGAAGTCAACCAACGGCGAGGGCATCAAGCACGAGGGCGACACGTACGTCTTCGACTGGGACGTGTCCAGCATGCGGGACAGCTCGCGGAGCACGCCTCCCGGAATCGCCGTCTCGGCCAATGTCACCTTCCCCGGCGAGGTGACCGAGCACTCCGGCAGTTCCACGGTTGATGGCACGAAGGTGACCTGGAAGAACATCCTGACCGAGTCCGACACCAAGCTGCACGCCGTCGGCAAGGACAAGGGCTCCGGCTCCTCCTCCGGTTCCTCCGACTCGAAGCTCGCGCTCATCCTGGGCATCGGCGGGGTCGTGGCCCTGCTCGTCATCGGTGGCATCGTGGCGGCGGTCGTCGCCTCCAAGAAGAAGAAGGCCGCGGCCTCGGCGCTGCCCTACGGCGCTCCCGCCGTTCCCGGCCAGCCCATGCAGCCCGGGTACGACCCCGCCGCCGGTTACGGCGCGGCGCAGCCCGGCTACCCGCAGCAGTACGGCCAGCCCGGGCAGCAGAACCACCAGCAGCCGCCCCAGCAGCCCTACGGCAATCAGTACTGAGACCGGTTGAGCGCGGCCAGGCTCTTGGGCCCGGCCACGCGATAGGAGCCCCCGGCATCCGCGGATGCCGGGGGCTCTGCCGTGTCGATCGGCCCGCGCTCGCGCGGCCGAAGCCGCGCGAGCGGGCGCCGTCAGCCGAGGAGCCGGTGGCGCACGATCGTCGCCTCGCGCCCGGCGCCCACGCCGATTGCCGACACGCGGCAGCCCGCCAGCTCCTCGATGCGCTCCACGTAATCCCGCGCGGGCCGGGGCAGGTCTGAGAACTCCCGGGCGCCCGTGATGTCCTCGGCCCAGCCGGGCATGACCTCGTAGATGGGCGTGGCGTGATGGAAGCCGGTCTGGGTCAGCGGCATCTCATCGGTCCGCTCACCGTCGACGTCGTAGGCCACGCAGATGGGGATCTCCTCGTGCCCGGTGAGGACATCGAGCTTGGTGAGGACGAGATCAGTCAGTCCGTTGACGCGCGCCGCGTACCGGGTGACGACGGCGTCGTGCCATCCGCAGCGGCGCGGGCGGCCCGTGGTCACCCCGAACTCCCCTCCCTCGGCGCGCAGGCGCTCGCCCGTGGCATCGGTGAGCTCGGTCGGGAAGGGGCCCTCCCCCACGCGCGTGGTGTAGGCCTTGGCAACGCCGATGACGGAGTCGATGCGCGTGGGGCCGACCCCTGTGCCGGTGCAGGCGCCGCCGGCGGTGGGGTTGGAGGAGGTGACGAAGGGGTAGGTGCCGTGGTCGATGTCGAGCATGGTGGCCTGGCCCGCCTCGAACAGGACGGTCTTGCCCGCGTCGAGGGCGTTGTTGAGCACGAGCGAGCAGTCGATGACCATGGGTCGCACGCGCTCGGCGTAGGACAGCAGCTCATCGGCGACCGCATCGGGGTCCACGGCTCCAGCCCCCAGGATCTTGGTGAGGACCCCGTTCTTCTGGTCGAGGGCGCCGCGCACCTTCTGGCGCAGGATCGACTCGTCGAACAGGTCCTGCACGCGCAGGCCCACGCGATTCATCTTGTCCGAGTAGGTCGGGCCGATGCCGCGCCCGGTGGTGCCGAGCTGGCGGTCACCGAGGTAGCGCTCGGTGGCCTGGTCCATGATGCGGTTGTAGGAGGGGATGAGGTGGGCGTTGGCCGAGATGCGCAGGGAGGAGGCGTCCTTGCCGCGCGCCTCGATGTCCGCGATCTCCGCGAAGAGGACCTCCAGGTCCACGACGACGCCATTGCCGATGATCGGGGTGACGCCCGGGGTGAGGACGCCCGCGGGAAGGAGGTGGAAGGCGAACTTCTCGCCGTCGATGACGACGGTGTGGCCGGCGTTGTTGCCACCATTGAACTTGACGACGTAGTCGACGTCCTGGCCGAACTGATCGGTCGCCTTGCCCTTCCCCTCATCGCCCCACTGGGCTCCAACGACGACAATGCCTGGCATGTCTCTCTCCTGTTGCTCTGAGGCGGGCAGGTGCGCGCGCCGCCGCCCAGGCTACCCGAGAGCCGGGCGCGCCGGGCCCGCCGATCAGTGCTCAGGCATCGGGCGCGCCGGCGGCCCGACGCAGGCGGTCGATCACGCCGCGCTGAACGAGGGCGATGAGGTAGGCCTGGAAGCCAACGCCGATGATGACCATGAACCAGGCCACGGCCGGCAGCGTCCTCGGCAGCGCGAGGGGCAAGGCGATCGGGGCCGCGGTGATGACCAGGCACAGGCCCGTGCGCCCGAGCGCCCCGACCGCCAGGCGCAGGGCGTTCCCCAGGTGACCGGAGGCCGTGTTGTCGAAGAAGGCCACCAGGGGCAGGAGCCAGGCGGCCACGCCGGCCAGGACGAGGGTAGCCGCCAGCACGAGGCCCGAGACGCCCGAGGCGAGGCGGGAGGCGCTTCCCGGGGGCGCGGCGCCCGGCCGCCCGCCCAGGACGACGAGCTCGACGGCGGCCAGCACGATGAGGGAGAGCATGGGCAGCCACCAGGCCAGCGAGCCGCGCAGATTGACGCGGAAGGAGCGCCACCAGGAGCGGACCGTGTAGACATCCTCCTCCCGCGCCATCTCCATGGTCACGCGGTGGCAGGCGACGAGGGCGGACCCCGCCGTCACCACGGGCAGGCACCCCAGAAGGGTGAGACCGTTGATGACGACGAGGTCCGCGGCCGCTGACCACGCCCTGTGGAAGGGCGAGTCGAACCGGAGGAGTCCGGCCACGTCAGCCCTTGACGGCGCCGGCGGCGACGCCCTCGATGATGTGCTTCTGGCTCACCAGGTAGAAGACGACGATCGGGATGATCGCCAGGACGAGCATGGCCATCTGCGCGCCCAGGTCCTTGTTCCCGTTGGAGCCGGTGAGCGCCTGGATGACGATCGGAATGGTCTTGTAGTTCTCGTCGTGGCCGATGACCAGGTAGGGCAGGAGGTAGTCGTTCCACACCCACATGGTGTTGAGGATGGCGACCGTGACCGCCGTCGGCTTGAGCAGCGGCATGACCACCCGGAAGTAGGTCTGCAGCGGCGAGCAGCCGTCCATGTAGGCGGCCTCCTCGATCTCCATGGGGATTGACTTGATGAACCCCGCGAAGAGGAACACGGACAGCGCCCCACCGAAGCCGAGGTAGAGCACGATCATTCCCCACGGGCTGGCCAGTCCGAGTAGATCGGCCACCTTGGAGGTGGGGAACATGACGAGCTGGAACGGGGCGATCATCGAGAAGGCGAAGACGTAGTAGATGACGGAGGTCCACCAGGTCTTCACCCGGGTGATGTAGTAGGCGGTCATCGCGGTCAGCAGGAGGATCACCGCGACCGAGCCCACCGTGATGAACAGCGACCAGCCGATGGCTTGCGCGAAGCCGTTGAGCTTCAGGCCGGAGGCGTAGTTGGTGAATCCGGAGAAGCGCTCACCCGTGGGCAGGGAGAAGGGGCTGTCAGAGATGTGGAAGCGGCCCTTGAAGGAGTTGATCAGGATGAAGACCAACGGGACCAGCCACACGAGCGACAGGATCGCCAGGAGGGCGGTGATGATCGACCTCCCCATGCTCCCGCTGGGCTCGGCGGCCCTCGCGCGGGCCGGGGCGGTGGTGGGCCGGACGGCGGTGCTGGCGGCGCTCATGCGTCGACCTCCTTGGCGCGGGTGACGCGCAGCTGAACGAGCGCGATCGCGGCGACGATGAGGAAGAAGATCACCGCGGCGGCCTGCGCCTGCCCCATCTGGTTGCGGGCGTGGTACATGGTGTTGTAGATGCTCAGGGCCGCCATCTCGGTCTTCTTGAGCGGGGCGCCGTTGGTCAGCGCCAGGTTCTGGTCGAACATCTTGAAGGTGTTCGCCAGGGTGAGGAACAGGCAGATGGTGATCGAGGGCATGACCATCGGGATGGTGACGTTGCGCAGCGTCGTCCACCCATTCGCCCCGTCGATCTGCGCGGCCTCGATGAGCTCGGGCGGAACGTTCTGCAGCCCCGCGATGTAGATGATCATCATGTAGCCCATGAGCTGCCAGTTCACCAGCAGGATGAGGCCGAGGAGGCCGAGGTGCCAGTCATTGACGATGGTCTGGCCCCAGTGCTTGAGGATAGCGTTGAGCATGACCTGCCAGGTGAATCCCAGGACGATGCCGCCGATGAGGTTGGGCATGAAGAACACCGAGCGGAAGAAGTTGGTGCCCTTGAGCTTGCGCGTCAGCAGGTAGGCCAGCGTGAAGGCCCCGAGGTTGACGGTGATGATGGAGATCACCGAGACGATGACCGTGAACCACAGCGCCGAGCCGAAGTCCGACTCAAGGACCTTGGAGTAGTTATCCAGGCCCACCCACTTGGCGTTCGTCAGGGTCTTGAACTTGGTGAAGGACAGGTAGAGCCCCATAAAGAACGGGACGAGGAAGGCGATGAGGAAGGCCAGGATCGTGGGTCCGGCGAATATCGGGAAGTACTTCTTGAGTGCGCTGTTCATGATTCCTCTTGCAGCGCCCGGCGACTCTGCCGGGCCGAATGGAGGCGGGAGGTGGGTGGCTCAGCCGACGGCGTCCAGCCGGGTGGCCGGGCGCCGTCGGCGGAGCATTGCCGCGAGGGCGGAGGATCAGGCCTTGGCCTTGCCCTCGGCCCAGCCCTTGACGAAGTAGTCCTTGACCGCGGTCCAGTCCTCCTTGCCGGAGGCGTACTGGGACAGGTGCTGGCCGAGCTGGTCCTTGAACTCCTGGCTCGGGAAGGTCGGGAACACCCAGTTGACGGGGGAGAGCTCTTTGTTGTTGAGGTAGGAGACGATCTCCTTGCCCAGCGGGTCAGCCGGGGTGAGACTGGAGAACGCCGAGTAGGGGGCCACTGAGACGACGGACTTGTCGACGAGCATCTTGGCGGCCTCGGCGTCGGTGAGGAGCCAGTTGAGGAAGTCCTTGGTGGCATCCTTGGCGGCATCGGGGGCCTCGGAGTTGATCGTCAGGTAGTTCTCAGTGCCCAGGGCGATGCCGTACTTCTCCTCGCCCTCGACGCCCACGTAGATGGGCAGGAAGTGGATGTCCTCCTGCTTGACGGTGTTGCCCGCGACCTCGGAGATCTGGGACCAGGCCCAGTTGCCGTTCTGCACGAAGGCGCACTTGCCGAGCGCGAACTCGGACATGGAGTCGGTGACGGCCTTCGCGGAGGCCTCCGTGGGGGCGATGGTGGAGTTGTTGAGGTAGAGGTCGAAGATCTGCTTGTAGTTCTCCGAGTAGGTGAGCTTGAGGTCCTTCGAATCGGTGGCACCCAGGTCGCGCAGCTCGTAGAAGACGGGGTAGTTCGCCAGGTGGGTCTGGAAGCGCCAGTCCTCGCCCGGGGAGAGCGAGGTGGCGGCGAAGGCGCCGCTGATGCCGAGCTCGTCCTTCTTGGCCTGGATGTCCTCAACGACCTCCTTGAGCTTGGCGAAGCCCTTGATCTCGCCGACGCTCGCGGCCTTGGCGCCGTCCATGGCGAAGTACTTGTCGAGGATGGCCTTGTTGTAGATGATGCCGTAGCCCTCAGTGGCCAGCGGGACGCCGTAGATCTTGCCGTCGTCGCCCTTGAGGGCGAGCGAGTTGTCCGTGAGGGCCCTGGCGGCGGCGGTGTCGCTCAGGTCGGTCGCGTAATCCTTCCAGTTGGCCAGGCCGACCGGGCCGTTGATGTTGAACAGGGTGGGCGGGGCGGACTTGGCGACCTCGGAGGTCAGGGTCTCCTCGTACTTGCCGGCGGCGGCGGTGACGACCTTGACCTCAACTCCGGTCTTGGCCTTGTAGGCCTCGGCGATGGCCTTGAAGGCCTCCTCGGCCTCGGGCTTGAAGTTGAGGAAGTAGACACCGCCCTTGCCAGAGGAACCGGACTCACCGCAGGCTGCCAGGGTTGCAGCAACAGCGAGCGCGGCGGAGCCACAGAGCATGGAGCGGCGGGAAACGAGTCGCATGAGGTCCTCCTTTGGACAAGACAACCGCGTGGGCGAGGAAAGCCCCGCGTGAGCGACTGCCCGCTCGACGAGCCCGGGGTAGGTCCGATGTCGCGGGCGACACCCCATCATTGCACATCCTGCCCCCCTTGCTGCAAGTCTTTCAGGCCAGATATCGCCGCGCCGCGGCTCAGCAAGGGGCTCGGGCCCCTGGCCCGCGGCGGAGCGGCGCGGCCCCGATGCCGCATGGGCATCGGGGCCGCCTGTCATCCGGATGGGAGCGTCAGCCGGGTGACGCGCTCACATCCAGCGCTCCGCGCGGTTGGTCAGCGCTTGGCGGAGCCGACGGAGCCGAGGCGCTCGCAGGCCTCGACGACGCGGGCGGCCATGCCGTTCTCAGCGGCCTTGCCCCAGGCGCGCGGGTCGTAGGTCTTCTTGTTGCCGACCTCGCCGTCGATCTTGAGGACGCCGTCGTAGTTCTTCAGCATCCAGTCGGCCACCGGACGGGTGTAGGCGTACTGGGTGTCGGTGTCGACGTTCATCTTGATGACGCCGTTGCGCACCGCGGTGGCGATCTCCTCGTCGGTGGAGCCGGAGCCGCCGTGCATGACGAGGTCGAAGGGGGAGTCCTGGGTGCCGACCTTGGTGGACAGGCGGTCGCCGAGGCGCTTCGCGACGTCGTCCTGGATCTCGCCGAGGATCTCCGGGCGGAGCTTGACGTGGCCGGGCTTGTAGGCGCCGTGGACGTTGCCGAAGGTGAGGGCGGTGATGTAGCGGCCGTTCTCACCCAGGCCCAGGGCCTCGATGGCGCGCCAGGCGTCGTCGGCCGTGGTGTAGAGGTTGGCGTTCTCCTCGCCCTTGATGCCGTCCTCCTCGCCACCGACGGCGCCGATCTCGATCTCGAGGACGACGTTGGCGGCCTTGGCGCGGGCGAGCATGTCGACGGCGATCTCGATGTTGTCGTCGAGGGACTCGGCGGAGCCGTCCCACATGTGGGAGTTGAACATCGGGAGCTCACCGCGCTTGACCTGCTCGGCCTCGATCTCCAGGAGCGGGATGATCCAGGGCTCGAGCATCGCCTTGGGGCAGTGGTCGGTGTGCAGGCCGATCTGGACCGGGTAGAGGTCGCCGACGGCGCGGGCGTAGGCGGCGAAGGCGATCGAGCCCTTCACCTTGTCGGCGCGGGAGGAGCCGGACCAGTAGGCGGCGCCGCCGTTGGAGATCTGAACGATGCCGTCCGACTCAGCGTCGGCAAAACCCTTCAGGGCGGCGGAGAGAGTCTGGGAGGAGGTGACGTTGATGGCGGGGATGGCGTACTTGCCAGCCTTCGCGCGATCAAGCATGTCCGCGTACGACTCCGGGGTAGCGATGGCCACTGGGTGCCTCCTGGGTGAGATGTGGCAATGGTGCGGCACTGATTCTTCCACGGATCAGGTCGATCGGGTACCGGGCGATGGTCCCGGGACCCCTGCTCACTCCGACTCGGGCGCGGCAGCGCGGCAGCCCGGTAGCACCGGCGGATGCGCGGTCAGTCGGGCGCGGGACCGCCGTGCTGGAGGACCCAGGCATGCATCGCCACGGCGGCGGCCGCCGCGACGTTGATCGACCGGGTGGAGCCGTACTGGCCGATCCGGTGGAGGCGGGAGCAGCCCGCGAGGAGCTGCTCGCTGATGCCCTGGCCCTCCGACCCGAAGATCATGAGGCAGCGCTCGGGGAGGCGCGCCTGCTCCAACGGCGTCGAGCCGGGGCCGTTGTCGATGGCGATCGGCTCATAGCCCTCGGCGATCGCCCAGGCGAGGAGGCCCTCCGGTCCGGGGTGGTGGCGCACGTCGAGGTAGCGGTCAGTGACCATAGCGCCGCGACGGTTCCAGCGGCGCCGCCCCACGATATGGATGCCGGAGACGTTGAAGGCGTTGGCGCTGCGCACGATGGAACCGATATTGAGGTCCTGGCTGACGTTCTCGATGGCCACCTGGAGCGGGTGGGCGCGGGAGGCGAGGTCGGCGCGGACGGCCTCCACCCTCCAGTACCGGTAGCGATCGACGACGTTGCGCCGGTCCCCCTCGCGCAGGAGCTCGGGGTCGTAACGGGGGTCCTTGGGCCAGGCGCCCTCTCCCCCGGGCCAGGGCCCGACGCCGACCTCCCGGTCATCCGCCGGCCGGTCCTCCTCAGGCGGCATGCCAGCCCAGTAGTCGCTCCCGCCGGGACCGTATGCCTCTTGAACATCATCAGTCACGGCGCTGCGTCCCACGTTGTCTTTGCTTCTCCCACAGGTCGTCGACGATCTGGTCGTAACCCGTCGGGGCGGACGTGACGGTCGTGCTTCCTCAAGGTGGCCAGTGCCTCGTGTGCCTGGTTCCTGTCGAGCCCGTGAGAGTCGACCGCCTCATCGTCGTCGTCGCGCTCTTCCTGCGCGGGCAGGCCGAGCACCCAGCAGAGCGATGCTTGGGGAGCCTTTCCGTCCGCGACCGCACGGCGCAGCCCCGTGACAACCCGCTCAGGGAACCGACGGCGAGCGGAGTACTGCACACGCGCAGACACATCGGCAGGCGACGCCACCGATGATGCGAGCGAGTTCCTCAGCAGCACTGCCGTCGATCTGGCCAACGCCGAGCGCGCTTCGTCGCCGGGCGTCACACGCAGGTACCTCAGTCTGACCTCCAGGGCTTGGGTGGACACTCCAAACTCCCAGCACAACTGGGCGACGGTCGCGGCCGTCGCCCGCCCCCAGTCAACGGAACCGACACGCTCCACGGGCATGAGCAGGTCGGCCGCGAAGGCATTCGCCATGTCCTCGGCCTCCTGACCGCCCAATGAGGACGCACCCTCGACGAGGAAGTGACCGAGCTCATGGGCGAGGGTGAAGTTGCTCCGGTACCAGTGCTCCGTCGCAGCGACGACGATGACCTTGTGCCCCCCGAGAGTCAGCGAGCACCCGTCCTCGGACAGCGGGACAACGATCACCTCGACTCCGAGGGCGTCCTCGACCCGGTCGTAGAAGCAGGAGACGAAGCCCTCCCCCAGGGCAGAGCGAGCCTCAGCCGCAGCCCGCTGGACGCTCAGGCCGCTCACGCCGAATGCACCTGCCGGTAGACCAGGGCGATGTCCTCAAGCACCCGCCGATCAGCAGAGGGATCACACGAATAGGTGCCCGTGGGCCGGTCATAACTGTGGCGCGCAGCCGCGCGGACCTCGAAGGGATCCGCCTCACCGGTGACGAGCCAGTGCATCGTGAGGCCAAGATGCTCGGCGATGAGCGCCGCCTCGATCGATGACAAGGAGCGAGTCCCGGCGAGGGCCTTGGACATCGCCGACTCGCTCAGACCGACGGCGGCAGCCAGAGCCGCCTGAGTCTGGCCGCGCTCAGCCAACGTCTCCTTGATGCGCGTACCGATGGAGCCCATACTCTCAAGCGTACCCGCGAGTTTCGATTATCGAAAGATGGGGCGAAGACGGAGTACGCCACATCAGCCTGGCGAACCCGGGCGTCCAGTCCACGAGCAGAGCGCACGATGACAAGCACTCGTGGACTGGACCGCGAGCTCAGCCCAGCCCGAGGTCGCTCAGGCCCAGAGCGGCGTGGTAGGGCACGCCGGCGGCCTCGATGCGCTCGCGGGCACCGGTCGCGCGGTCAACGACGACGGCGACGGCAAGCACCTCAGCACCGGCCTCGCGCAGGGCCTCCACGGCCTCCAGCGGGGAGCCACCGGTGGTGGAGGTGTCCTCCAGGACGACAACGCGGCGCCCCTCCACACCCGGGCCCTCGATGCGGCGCTTCATGCCGTGGTCCTTGGCGGCCTTGCGCACGACGAAGGCGTCGAGCTCAAGGCCGCGCGAGGCGGCCGCGTGAAGCATGGCGGTGGCCACCGGGTCCGCCCCCATGGTCAGGCCGCCGACGGCGTCGTAGTCCTCGGTGGTCAGGCCCGCCTCCTCGAGCACATCGAGCATGACGTGGCCGATGAGGGGGGCGGCCTCATGGTGAAGGGTGGCGCGGCGCATGTCCACGTAGAAATCAGAGGTCAGGCCGGAGGCGAGAGTGACGGCGCCTCGCACAACGGCGAGTTCGCCGACGAGCTCGGCCAGGCGGGCGCGCTGAGGGTCATTGGTGCTCACACCCCAAGGTTAGACGATCCGGGTCCCGGCCTCCCGTCTGGGCGGCCGGGACCCGGATGGGGCCTGGGCTCAGGAGAGCGCGGCGATCGCGGCCTCGTAGTCGGGCTCCTGCGCGACCTCGGGGACCTGCTCGGCGTGGAGAACCGTGCCCTGGGGGTCCAGGACGACGACGGCGCGTGAGAGCAGCCCAGCCATGGGAGAGTCGGCGATGGTCACGCCGTAGTCGTGGCCGAAGGTGGAACGGAAGCTCGAGGCGGTGACGACGTTCTCGATTCCCTCGGCGCCGCAGAAACGGGCGTGCGCGAAGGGGAGGTCCGCCGAGACGCACAGGACGGTGGTGTTGCCCAAGGAGGCGGCGCGCTTGTTGAACTCGCGCACGCTGGAGGCGCACACGCCGGTGTCAATGGACGGGAAGATGTTGAGCACGAGGCGCTTGCCGCGCAGAGACTCGCTCGTCACCGGGGCGAGGTCGGCGCCGACGAGCTCGAAGGCGGGAGCCTCGGCCCCCACGGCGGGCAGGGTTCCGGTAGTCGTGATGAGGTCTCCATGAAGGGTGATCTGAGCCATGCCGCCATCATGGCAGGACCATCGTCCTTCATCGAGCCCAGTCCGCCTACCGCGAACCGGCGCGCATCGGCCCCACCGGGGCGGGGCCGCCCACCGGGGCGGTGGCAGCGGGCGTGAGCACGCTCAGTACTGGGTGGCCGCCGAGGCGTGCCCGGCGACACGGCGCACGAACCATCTCGGCGCCAGCCTCAACGCCGCGTTGCCCACCTGGTAACGGGCCGACGGCGTGCAGATGACCTGGCCCCGGCGCACCGCCGCGAGCGCGGCGCGGGCGACGTCGGCGGCGTCGAGCCACATGACCTCGGGCCAGTGGGAGCCATCCATGCCGGCGCGGTCGTGGAACTCGGTACGGGTCAGACCGGGATTGACGACGGTGGCGGTCACCCCGGTGCCCACCAGTTCGGAGGCGATCCCCTCAGTGAAGGTCCGCACCCAGGCCTTGTGAGCGGCGTAGGTCCCCATGGCTGTCAGTGCGGTCATGCTGGCGATGTTGAGGATGGCGCCGTGCCCGCGCCGCACCATGCCGGGAAGGGCCTGGTGGGTGAGGGTCATAACGGCGCCGACCATGACGTCGAGGGCGCGCCTCTCCTGGCCCAGGTCGCCGCCGACGAAGGCCTGGCCAACGGCGAACCCGGCATTGTTGACGAGCAGGTCGATGGGACGGGCCGCCACCTGCTCGGCGCTGTGCACGCCCTGCGCCCCGACGACGGCGCCGGTCACGCCGTCCCGCAGGCGAGAAGCCACGCGCTCGAGGTCCTCGGGGACGGAGAGGTCGGCCTCGATCACCTGGACACCGACGCCCGCTGCCTGGTGGATCTCCTCGGCGACGGCGGCGAGCCGTGCCGCGTCCCTGGCCACGAGCACGAGGTCATGATGGGCCTCGGCGAGTTGCCAGGCGAGCTCCAGTCCGATGCCCGATGTGCCTCCGGTGATGAGTGCGGTTCCCATGACATCAGGCTAGCGCCAGGGCCCGCCGTGCCCGGGAAGGGAGCGCCGCGCGCCCCACCCGGGGTCAGGGCCGCGCTCCGGCCGGTAGCCTCCTTCCATGCGCATCGCCACATGGAACGTCAACTCGATCCGCACCCGAGTCGATCGGGTCGTGGGCGTACTGGAGCGCCACGGCGTCGATGCCCTCGCCATGCAGGAGATCAAGTGCCGCCCGGATCAGTTCCCGCGCGAGCCCTTCGAGGCGGCGGGCTACGAGCTCGCCATCCACGGCCTGAACCAGTGGAACGGGGTGGCGATCGCCTCGCGCGTGGGCCTGACCGACGTCGCCGAGTCCTTCGCCGGGCAGCCGGCCTGGGCCGCGAGTGAGGGCGCTGAGGCGGTTGTAGAGGCGCGGGCCCTGGGGGCGACCGTCGGCGAGGCACTGGGGGATGGGGCGCCGGTGCGCCTGTGGAGCCTGTACGTTCCCAACGGGCGCGAGCTGGACCACCCGCACTACGCCTACAAGCTCGCCTGGCTGGCCGCCCTGAGGGATGAGGTCGCCTCCCAGCTCGCAGCCGATCCCTCCCTCCCACTGGCACTGGTCGGCGACTGGAACGTGGCGCCCCGCGACGAGGACGTGTGGGACATGGCCGCCTTCGAGGGAGCCACGCATGTCTCGGCCCCCGAGCGGGAGGCCTTCGGCTCCTTCGAGGCGCTGGGGATGGTGGAGGCCACGCGCGAGCGCGTCACGAACTACACCTACTGGGACTACCAGAGGCTGCGCTTCCCCAGGAACGAGGGGATGCGCATCGATTTCGTCTACGGCTCCCCCGCTTTCGAGGCGCGGGTGGCGGGCGCGCTCATCGACCGCGATGAGCGCAAGGGCAAGGGCGCCTCCGACCACGTGCCGGTCATCGTGGATGTGGATTGACCGGGCGGGCCGGGCGCCGTACTGGCCGAGGCCTCGCGGCCCACGAGCGCCAGCACATCGGATTAGGCTCGTGGCATGAGCGCCGCGACACCCCTTCCAACTGAGTCATCGGCCCCCTCCGCCGCGCCGTCGACATCCACCGCGCCCGGGGCCCTGCGCGAGCCGATGACGGCCCCCGTGCGCAACGCGACCATTGACGCGCTCCTGGCGCACCGCACGATCCGCGCCTTCACGGACGAGCCGGTGGGCGAGGAGGTCATGCGGACCCTGCTGAGCGTCGCGCGGGCCTCGGCCACGTCCTCCTACTTCCAGCAGGCGACCATCATCCGCGTGCGCGACGCCGTCGTGCGCGAGGCCGTCCACGCCGCCTCCGGGCAGCCCTACGTGGGAGGGGATCGCGGTGAGCTGCTGGTGCTCGTCGTCGACCTGCACCGCAACGCCGTCATCCGTGAGCGCGCCGGGGCCTCGCTGGAGCCCCTGGAGCGCGCCCACGCCTTCCTCCAGGGATGCCAGGACACGATGATCGCCGCACAGTCCATGGTGGCGGCCGCGGAGTCCCTGGGCCTGGGCACCTGCTACCTCGGCTCGATACTCGGCGATCCCGCCGGGCTCATCGCCGCCCTGGGGCTGCCCGAGCGGACCTTCCCCCTCCTCGGGCTCCTCGTGGGCCACCCGGCGCAGGAGCCGCAGTACAAGCCGCGCCTGCCGGAGCGGATCACCGTCGGCATCGACTCCTATCCCCCGCTGGAGGAGCACGACGCCGAGCTGGCCGCCTACGATGAGCGCGTCACCGAGTACTACGACCTTCGGGACGCCTCGCGCCGCGTGGACAGTTTCACTGAGCAGATCGCGCGGGCGGTCGGGCAGGGGCGGGCCGCGCAGGCCCCGATCCTCGACGTCCTGCACCGCCAGCGGCTCTGCCTCCACTGAGGCGGATGAGGAGGCGCAGATGATCAACGACTTGCTCCCCGCCCTGGGGCTGTTCGACTTCCCGACGGCGCTGGTCGTCACCGAAGGCGACCGGGTCATCGCCGAAGCGGGCGAGATCGACACCGTCTTCCCCCTCGCCTCTGTGACCAAGCCGATCGTCGCCTGGTCGGCGCTCATCGCCGTCGAGCGCGGCATGCTCGGCCTCGACGAACCCGCCGGCGAGGGACTGGACGGCGCGACGATCCGCCACCTGCTCGCCCACGCCAGCGGCGTCGCCCCCGACTCCGGCGAGGTGCTCGCCGCCCCCGGCACGCGGCGTATCTACTCCAACCGGGGCATCGAGGTCCTGGGGCGTCGCCTCACCGAGGCCACGGCCACGGACCTGGAGGCCTGGGTGGAAACCACCGTGCTGGAGCCCCTGGGCATGGCCAGCGTGCTCATCCCCGGCTCACCGGCGCATTCGGGGCAGGGCAACGCCCGCGACCTGTCGGTCTTCGCCCGTGAGCTCGCCGCCCCCCGCCTGCTCAGGGCCGGGCTCGCCGAGCGGGCATGCGCCCCCGTCTACCCCGGCCTGGCCGGCGTCCTGCCCGGATACGGGAGGCAGAGCCCCAACCTCTTCGGCCTGGGGGTGGAGATCCGGGGTGACAAGCGGCCGCACTGGACCGGCATGGGGAACTCGCCCGCGACCTTCGGGCATTTCGGGCAGTCGGGCTCCTTCATCTGGGTGGACCCGGTGGCCGGGCGCCAGGCGGTCTTCCTCGGCGAGCGCCCCTTCGGTCAGACGCACCGGAGCGCCTGGACCGCGCTCAACGACCAGATCCTCGCCCTCCCATAGGCGCGAGACCGGTCGAAAATAGGAGCGAGACCGGTTCGCGGACCGGTCTCGCTCCTATTTTCGACCGGTCTCGATGAAAGGGGGCGGGGCGGGGGCGGATAGCATGCGGGGGATGTCCAGTTCCGCCTCCGCCCGACCGCTAGGGCCGGGCTACGCCGTCGTGGACCTGGAGACCACGGGCCTATCCCCCAGCGCGGACGCGATCCTGGAGATCAGCCTCGTCCACCTCAACGCACGCGGCGGGATCGAGGGCGCTTGGACCTCCCTGGTGGACCCCGGACCGGGCCCCGACGGGACCCGCGAGGTCGGACCGACCTTCATTCACGGCCTGACCAGTTCAGATGTGATCGGGGCGCCACGGATCGCCGATCTGGCGGACCTCATCGCCCGGGACCTCGCCGGCAGGGTCGTCGTGGCGCACAACGCCCGATTCGACCTCGGCTTCCTCAGCCACGCGCTGGGCAGTCTTGGCATCCTCGACGCCGACGCGCCCATCCCCCAGGTCTGCACCATGCGCCGCGCCCGGGACTATCTCACGACGCCGTCGCGCCGCCTCACCGCCTGCTGCGAAGCGGCCGGCGTCCCCCTCGCGGCGCATCACACGGCGCTCGACGACGCCCTGGCCTGCGCTGGCCTGCTGCGCCACTACCTGGCGGTAAGCCGCGAGCGCGGGCAGGACCGCCCCGCTTGGGGGGAGGCCCTGGACGCGGCCGCGGCCTTCACCGGCCTGCGCTGGGATGACCAGCGAGCCGACGCCGCCCGCTCGCGCCTGGCGATGAGGGGCCGGACGCGGGCCGCCGCGCCTGACCCCACCGACGCCATCCGCGCCCACTAGCGCGGGCAGGACGCGCCACTCGGGGTCACCAGCGCCACTCGGGGGCATCAGCGCCACTGGGCGCCACGCGTCGGGGCCCGCGCGGAGACTGGGAGTCCCCAGCCCCGCGCGGGCCCCGATCAGGCACCGCCGGAAACGGTCAGCCGCGCCAGGCCCCCGTGACGGGGTCCATGTAGTAGCGGCTCGGGCCGACCGTGATCCAACCGGTGGCCATGGCGCCATTGGCCCGCAGGTAGTACCAGGAGCCGTCCTCCTGGAGCCAGCCGGTGGTCATCGCCCCGCTGGCGCCCAGGTGGTACCAGGTGCCGGCCAGGCGGAGCCAGCCGGTGGTCATCGCCCCGCTGGCGCCCAGGTGGTACCACTTCCCACCGTCCTTGGCCCAGCCGGTGACCATGGCGCCGTTGTCCTGGAGGAGGTACCAGGCGCCGCCGTCCTTGACCCACCCCGTGGCCATCGTCCCGTCGGCCCGCAGGTAGTACCAGGCGGCACCATCCTTGAGCCAACCGGTCACGAGGTTGCCCTCAGCATCGCGGTAGCGCCAGTTGCCGCCATCCTGCTCCCAGCCGGCCTTCGGGGCGGGAGGCGCCTCGGGCTTCGGCTCCGGGCTCGGGGCGTCCTTGAGGGCGGGGCAGTCGCTGCCCAGCCAGGCCAGGGAGAAGTTGCGGTAGGTGATCCTCTTGTTGATGACGTCCTCACTGAGCAGGCCCAGCGATCCGTCGCGCTGCACGGCCAGCGTCGTGTAGCCGACATACTCCTTGCGGAAGAGCTTGTGCGTCCAGGTGGCGCCGTCGTCGCAGGACAGCGAGAGCGTGCCCTGATCACGATTCCCGGTCTGGTTCGGGGAGTTGGTGAACAGGAGGACCTTGGCGCGATCCGTGCCGGGGGCGGCATTGGGGAAGGCGCGGATGATCTGGCCGTTGTTCATGGCATCCGGCAGGTTCTTGTCCGAGACCGGCTCGGACCAGGTCTGGCCGCCATCGGTGGAGGTGGCCACCTTGCGGAGCCTGGCGCCAGCGGACGGGCGGGAGTTCATCATGAGCCGGCCATCGGAGAGCTCGACGACCTTGTTCTCATCCATGCCGGTGCCGACAGGGGTTCCGGCCTTCCAGGTGGCGCCGTGGTCGTCGGAGTAGACGGAGACAGCCCGCTGCTGGAAGGAGCCCGGGGTGCCCGAGCGGATGGTGAACTGCTGGACGAGGCGTCCCTTGTGCTCGCCGTGCTGAATCTGGATCCCCTGGCCGGAGGCGGCGAAGCGGGAGTACCAGGAGGGGTCGTTCGTGATGTCCGAGGTGATGACGCGGTGAGTCCAGGTGTGGCCGTTGTCCGTGGAGGTGGAGACCTCGGCCTGGATGACGTTGCGGGCCTGCGCGTCAGTGCCGGGCCGGGAGGCCACGAAGCCGACGTCGTAGGACTTCACGTGGAAGTTGAAGATCGTCCCCGTGGCCGAGTCGACGACGTAGGAGGGGTCGGAGTACCCGACGCGGGTCTGCTTCGACGCCGTCTCACCCTTGTGGATGTAGGTGGGCGCGCCCCAGGTCTTGCCGCCGTCGGTGGAACGGCGCTGGACGATGCTGTTCGGGTTGGGGGAATCGCCCCCGGAGGCGTCCCAGCCAGTGATCGGCCGCCGGTCGTAGGCCATGAGGAGGTCACCGTTGGGCGCGGTGGTGATCGCGGGGATGCGGACATTGTTCTTGACAGTGCCCGTGGCCACCGCGGTGCCGTCGCTCATCGAGGCGGGCAGCGACGTCGAGGCGTCCGGGAGGGGCGCGGGCTCAGCCTTGGGGAAGTCGCCCTTCTCCTCCTCGGGCTCCTGCGGGTCCTCGGGAAGGTCCTTCCCAGGAGGGGCGGGCTTGATGGGGACGGTGGCTCCGCGGATGGTCTCCGGGGTGTTGAGGACCGCTCCCTTGTAGGCGGGCTGCTGCATCTTGTAGGAGATCTCCGGGGTGAAGGAGCCCCTGTCGAGATCCTCCTGCGTGACGGTGTGGGTGGCGAAGCCCACACAGTCCGCCTTACTCGCCTGGGCCTCGATGCGGGTCCACCGGCACTTCTGGACATCTCCGCCCAGATTGGTCTTGTCGACCGAGAAGGAACGGGCCTCAGCGTCCAGGTTGGTCACCCGGATGTCGAACATGAGGGTGCTTCCGACGCGGTAGAGTCCGTTCGGCGGGGCTCCGGCCTGGGTGATAGCGATGTCCATGCGGCCATCGGCGGTCTTGGCCGCCTGCGCCGTCGGGGCGATGGTGAGCCCGGTGAGCGCGATGACACCGGCTCCCAGGATCGCTGGGATACGGAGGTGATGAGTTCTCATAGGGGATCCGTTCAGTGCTCGGCAACGTTGCCTGGGGTCTTAGCGGACGGGAGTGTCAGACGTCTGACAATCACGACGATAACGCCCAGATATGGATCGATGTCAAATCAGCAACGCCTATGGCAACCGCACAGGTCAACCGGCATCAGGAATAACCGTCTCGCGTGGACGACCTGATACGGCTTCGGCTCCCTCAGAGGATGTCGAGGCCGACGAGGAAGCCGTCCTCGTCGACGATGACGCCTCCCGACTCGCGGGCGATCGTGGCGGCCACGCGCTCGATGAGCGAGCGCGCCGCGGTGCGCTCGCGGCGGCGCGTGCGGCTGAGGGTGAGGGCGTGGGCGTCCGCGATGTCGACGGGCCGCCAGACCACTGAGGTGACGACGACGCCGTCGACGGCCCAGGGCTCCCCCCGCACGGCGATCGGCAGCTCGTTCGTCCCCTCGACGCGGACCTCGATGCCGCCCCAGCCGGGGGCCGCCGCATCGATCGGGGCGACGACGGCGTAGCCCTCGCGGTACTCGACGAGCTCCTCGCCGGCGGCCAGGGCCTCGGCCTCCTCGCGCTCGGCCTGGGCCCGCTCGCGCTCCGTGCGCCGCCAGACCGCGTCGAGGACGTCGGCACCGATGGTCTCGGTGAGGCGCTCCAGGTCGTCGTGGGACAGGGCGTCGAAGCCGACCGCGCCACCCGGGGCGGAGGTCTCCAGGGCGGGCACGGCGCCCGGGGCGATGGGGTCGAGGAGGGCGGCCAGCGCGTCGGGGGCGATCCACACCGGCGCGTAGATGGCGAGCATGACCGAGGACTCCGGGTCCGGGATCACCAGGGTGATGCGGGCATTCCCATCGTCGGGAGAGGTGTCGACCAGGCGGATGGCGCCGGCCAGGCGGCGGGCGATGGCGCGCAGGTGGATGAGGGCGACGAGTTCGGCGCCGGTGGGCATGGCCGTGGGGAAGGCGTCGGCCATCGGGTCCACGCCGGCGAGCTCGGGGGGCAGCGCGCCGGCGCGCTGGGGGGCGCATTCCAGGAGCATGACCTGGGCGACCCAGTCGGGCAGGCCCAGAATCCGGCGCATGTCGCCGTCCAGGGGCCACGGTCCGTGCAACTCCGCGCCCGGGGAGAGCTGGAGGCGGGAGGCCCCGACCCAGCCGGCGCGCTCGTCCAGGGACAGGGCGAGGGCCTCGATCTCCTCCACGGCGACGTCGTCGGCCAGGAGGAGCAGGTGACGGGAGTCCACGAGGCCGACCGGCAGCATGGAGGTAGCCGTGAAGGTAGTGGTGTCGACGGGCAGGGAGACCGCCAGGTCCCCCGAGGAGGCGCTCATTCGGACGCCTCGACGGGAAGGCCGGCGTCCTCGATGCGCAGGCGGTCGAAACTCAGATGCGAGCGGGAGGCCGTGGGCCCCCGCTGCCCCTGGTAGCGCGAGCCGCGCGCGCCCGAGCCGTAGGGGGCCTCGGCGGGACTGGACAGTCGGAAGAAGCAGAGCTGGCCGATCTTCATCCCGGGCCACAACTTGATCGGCATGGTCGCCGTGTTGCTGAGCTCCAGCGTGACATGGCCGGTGAAGCCGGGGTCGATGAAGCCGGCGGTGGAGTGTGTGAGCAGCCCGAGGCGCCCGAGGCTGGACTTGCCCTCCAGGCGGGCGGCGACGTCGTCGGGCAGGGTGACGCGCTCGTAGGTGGCGCCCAGGACGAACTCGCCAGGGTGCAGGACAAAGGGCTCGTCGGGGCCGACGTCGATGAGGTGGGTGAGCCCATCCTGCTCGATCGCGGGGTCGATGACCGGGTAGCGATGGTTGTCGAAGAGCCGGAAGGAGCGATCCAGCCGGACGTCGATGGACGCGGGCTGGATCAACTCCGGGTCGCAGGGGTCGAGGACCACGCGGCCGGCGTCGAGCTGGGCACGGATGTCACGGTCGGAGAGGAGCACGGGACGATTGTGCCAGGCGCGGCCGCCGGCCGCGGCCGGCAGGCTGTCGCCGAGACCAGCCATGGCCGTTCCGATCACTCAGTTCGACAGCGGCACGCCCTGCGCATCCACGCCCCAAGGCCGGGCGCCCGGCGCCGAGCACAGGATGATGATGCCCTCGATGAGACCCCAGATGCCTGAGATGAAGGAGAAGATACCGAAGGACAGGATCGTGATGAGTAGTTGGGCAAGGGCCTTGCCGGTGTGCCCGAGGTAGAAGTTGTGGATGCCGAAGGCGCCCAGGAAGATGCCGAGCAGGCCTGCGGCCACCTTCGACTTCTGGTTGTGCCCGTAGGCGACCTGGGGCGCAATCGGCTGGCCGACGTACGGGCCCTGGGAGGCGGGAGCCTGGTAGCCCTGCGCCGGGTACGCGCCTGTGCCCGAATAGGGTGCTGGCTGCCGGGCACCAGGGCCCGACCCCTCAGCGAGTGTGGCGTCGCCAGCAAAAGCATTGGGATCGCTCATCGGGAGTACCTTCCATCAGACGTTGGGGAGCGAGGCCGACCGTAGGCGGGCCGCCCCGAACAATAACCGACTCGCCTCGGCCCTCCCGGCAACGATGCCCCTCAGGCATGGCGGACATCTGGCATGAAGGGGATGAGCGGCAGGGCGCTCGCCCGGCGTTTCCACATGGGCGCAGCAATGGGGTATGCTGCTCCCGCGCGCCTGGTGGTGAGCATCTGCGGATGTAGTTCAATGGTAGAACCTCAGCTTCCCAAGCTGATAGCGCGGGTTCGATTCCCGTCATCCGCTCCACGTGGAGGAGTCCGCGGCACCGTCCCACGGTGCCGCGGACTCCTTCGTGCCTGCCGTTCCCAACCGCGCCACCCATCACGCCGGGCCCGAGGGGCGGACGCCTCGGCCCGAGGGGCGGACCCGCCGGGCCGAGCGCCAACTGGCCGCGATCAGCGCCGACGCCGAGATCCCCGCAGCGCCAGGAGCGCCAGCCCGGCGACGAGCGCGCCGTTGGTGAGCGCCCCCTGGAGCTTCTGGGAGCGCTTGGCGCCCTCCTCCTTCCAGAAGGCATGGCCCTGAGCGGTGGTGGGGAGGAGGGACAGGATGAGGCCGCCCGCGGCGCAGCGCACCCCCACGCCCGTCACCAGCGCGGCGCCTCCCACCATCATCGCCCCGCCGTTGAGCAGGACGAGGTCCCTCCCCGTGACCTCGCGGCCGAGGAGGGCCTGGGCGGTCGGCCCGGCGGAGGCGTTGAGGGCCTCGGCGATCGGCTCGGCCTGGTGGGCGAGGGCGTCCGCGCCGCCGACCTGGGCCCAGCCCCCGTGGATGAAGGGCCCGGCGAGGAGGGCGCGGATGACAAGCGGTGCGCGGGACATGGTCGGGACTCCTTTCAACCGGGCCAATCGGGGAAAATAGATCAGCAGGGTCAAGTGTGCCACCACCCGGCGGTCCGCGCGGCCTGGCCATCGGCGCGGCTCGATCCGGTCCCGCCGGATCGCCCTGGCCCGCGCTCCGCGGACCGCTCTTGGGCGCCAGCGCCCCGGCGCTCGGGCCAACGGGCCAGCAAGCCGCTCACGCCCACCCGGCGCTGCGCGCCAGGCCCCAGGCGGACCACGCCGTAGCGCCGGCGATCACCAGCCACCAGGTGCCCAGCCAGAACCAGCCCGGCAGGTGGGTGAGCCCGGCCAGTGAGCCGTGGTCCTGATGTGGGTCGCGGCTGGCGGCGACGTCGCGCAGCGCGTCCCAGGCGCCCAGGAGGAGCACCAGGCCGGCCCCCGCCGTCAGGGCGTCGCGGGGCGCGAGGGCCAGCGGGCCCGCCCACACGACGCTGGAGCCCGCCCACCACAGCGCGGTGGTGGCGGCAATGATGAGCAGGACGAGCCCGAGAGTGCGCGCCGAGCGGGACTTGATGAGCAGCACGAGCTCGGCGATGAGGGCGAGGGTGAGGATCGGGCCAACCCAGCCGCCCAGTGCCGCATGTACGAGGAGGCAGCCGATGAGCGCGGGCGCGGGATAGCCCGCCCACGCGGTGGCGATCCTGCCCGGACCCCGGCCGCGCCCGCTGGTGATCGCCCGGCCCCCGAGCCCGGCGTCCACGGTGAAGCCCTCGAAGCGGCGGCCGACGAGGAGTCCGACGCCGGCGTGCCCGGCCTCGTGGATGACGGTCACCGCCGCGCGCCCCCAGCGCCGCGCCGTCGGCACGGCTAGGACGAGGACGAGCAGGAGGATCCCCGGCCATACCGCCGCCGGGTCCGGCGCGGTGGACGGGAGGATGCGGTCAACGGCGTCCAGGAGGAGCCCACTGGGTGTCACGGTGGGATTGTGCCCCATGCGCTCATGCGCGCCCTGCGCGCTCCGGGAAGGGCGCGGCCGGGGCTCTACAGTCGGCACATGAGCACCCCCGCCCGCCCCGCCCGGCCCTCCTCGGGCCGCCTCGTCGTCGCCGCCGCGATCCTGGATTCCCTGGCCCGCCCGACGGCGATGCTCTGTGCCGCCCGCTCCTACCCTCCCCAGCACGCGGGCCAGTACGAGTTGCCGGGCGGCAAGGTCGAGAGCGGGGAGGAGCCGGTGACCGCGCTGACGCGCGAGCTCGCCGAGGAGATCGGGGCGTCGGTGCGCCTGGGCGCCGAGGTCGTGCCACCCGCCGCCCTGGCGGTTCCGCCTCCCCCGGCGCGGCGGGAGTGGCCGGGCGACGACGCCCCGGCCTGGGCCGCGATGAACGGGCACCGGATGAGGGTCTGGCTCGCCGAGCCCGACGGCGATCGCCCACCCCGATGCGGGAAGGCGCACCAGTCACTGCGCTGGGCGCGGCTGGGGGAGCTCGACGCCCTTCCCTGGCTGCCGGCGGACGCGCCCATCCTTCGCGCGATCCGGTCGGTGCTCGCGCCGGGAGCGCGGCCCTGATCCCGGGGACCAACACCCTTTCCGTGATCTCTCGCACAAACGCGATTTCCTCCCAGGCCGCAGCCCACACCGGCGCCCACACTTGCTGACATTGAGCCCCACAACGTCACGTCGTGAGTTAGGCTGGCCTCATGCCGAAAATCATGGGTAGTTCCCTCGCCGAGCACCGCGAGCGCACGCGCAACGCGCTGTTCGAATCCCTGTCCCTCCTCATGAGCCAGCGCTCCTTCGACAAGATCACACTCTCCGACGTCGCCTCGCGCGCCGGCGTGGGCCGCACCGCCGTCTACAACCATTTCGCCGATAAGGAGGACCTGCTCCTGGCCTTCATGGAGCACGAGGTCGTCCGCTACTCCGAGGAGTTGTCCATCGCGCTGGCGGGCATCGAGGACCCCCTCGACCGCCTGCGCGTGTACGTGCGCCAGCAGGCCCTCCTCAAGCGCCACTTCCACTTCCCGACCACCGGGCCGCTGGCCAGCTCGGTCTCGCGCAACACGGCGGGACGGCTGCGCGCCCACGGTGGGCTCATCAGCCAGATGCTCGCCTCGATCCTCTCCGACGCCATGGATGAGGGCCTCATCCCCCGGCAGGACCCGGGGATGCTCATCCCCCTGCTCAACGCCTGCGTCATGGGCGGGCGGCCCACCCCCCAGGACCCCGCGGCGCGGGCCGCCTACCTCGACGCTCTGGACATCTTCGTGCTGCGAGCCGTCGGAGCGCGGCTGCCGGACCACGCGGTGCCCGCCATCCGTCGCACCCACGCCACGGAGGACGCGTCGGCCCAGAGGGCCCAGGAGGCGCCGCATGAGCGGGCCGCCGCCGGCTGAGCCGACCAAGCCCCCCAGCGCCGGCCCCGGCCTCGCCCGCGGTCACTCGCCTCAATGGCCTCTCGTCGCAGCGCCGCTGGCTCACCAGCGGCGCTTGGCGCCGTCATTGGGCGCTGCCGAGCGCTCCTCACGACCCTGGTTGCGGCGCTGAAGCCTCTTCTCCTTCTCCTGGCCCTCCGTGGGCGTTGGGCTGGCTGAGCCGCTCTCGCCCGCAGTGGGCTCGCTCGCCCCGGGGGCGGTCGGCTCCGCGGTCGGCGAGGAGGAGCCGGAGGGGCTCGGATCTGTTGATGAACCACTGCTGGGGCTCTGGGACGCGTCCGGGGAGGGGGTCCCGGGCTCGGTCGGGGTCTGGGTGGGCGAGGGTGTCGGGGTCTGGGTGGGAGGCGTCGTCGGCTGGGGCTGCGGGGACTGGGCCGGGGGGACCTCGCAGTCGCCCGCGGCCTCCTTCGCGGCGTCGACCTGGGCCTGCGCCGCCGTCGTGTCCCCCGATTCCTGGGCCCGCCCGGCCAGGGCCATATGGGCCACGAAGAGGTTGACGCGTGTCATGCACACGCCGGTGCGCTGCCGGATGACGTTGCCCGCGGTGTCATAGGCGATGTCGATGACTCCCTGGGGGGCATCGGGCAGGGCGGACTCCAGGTCGGCGATCGCGCGGTCGTAGTCCCCCGCCAGGAGCTCGGCGGTGCCCAGGTTGTAGCGCGCCCTCCACTTGTGCAGCCATGGGTTGATCGTGCGCACCATGCGGTAGCGGTCCACCGCGGTGGAGTAGTCGCCCGCGTACAGGGAGCGGTTGGCCAGGGTGGTGCCCGTGGACACCGCCGCGAGCCACAGGCCCACGACGAGCAGGATCGAGGTCAGGCTGAGCCCGATCAGTAGCCGGCGGCGCCTCGGCATTGGCTCGCGCGATCCCATCACCGGCCCCCTGACCGCGCCAGGCGGCGCACCTCGATGTCGGATCGCACGAGCGCCGCTGCCTCCCAGGTCATGAGCGCGAAGACCAGGAGCGCCAGGGGCCAGGTGAGGTAGCGGCTGGAGCGCTTGCCGTGGTGCCCGTCGGACAGGATCTGCTCGACGTCGACGCTCGTGAAGGCGCTCGTCGGGTCATCGCCCTCGCCGTCGCGCTGGTAGTAGGGCAGGCCGAGGTCCTTCGCCACCGCCTGCAGCTCCTGGACGTCCGGGACCGAGACGGCGTCATCGCTGTGCCCCTTCTCCTTGATGTAGGGCATCTGGTCGGCGGGGGTCGTGCCGCCGTCGTACTCGCGCATCCTCCCACCCTGGGCGGTGCCGTAGCCCAGCACCGCGCCGCCGTCGACGAGGGGGGCGAGATCCTTCCAGGCCACGCCCTGCGAGGCGGCGTCCTTGGCCCCGGCGCCATCGTCGGTGGCCTCGCCGTCAGAGAGGATGTAGACGAGGCGGGCGTCCTGGGGGGCCACCTGCGCGGCCTCGGTGAGGGTGGCGGTCAGAAGCGGGAGCATGCGCTCGAGCGAGGAGCCCGTGGATCGGCTCGTCACCTCCTGGCGGAGCGTCTTGATCCAGGAGTCGACGGCGTTGGTGTCGGTACTCAACGGCATCTCCCTGGCCGCCGCGGAGTCCAGGGCGAGGATGGAGAAGCGGGCCTCGGGCAGGGCCTTGCGGATCGCCTCCAGGTCCGCGCGCACGCCGTCGAGCCGGGTCCCGGCGCCGCCGGCCCAGTCCTCGGCGGCCATGGAGCCCGTGCGGTCGACGACGAGGTAGACCTCGGTGGTGGAGGTGACCCGCTGATCGTACTGGTAGGTGCTGGGGCCGGCGAGCATAAGCACGAGGGTGACCACCAGCGCGGCCCGGCGGGCGACGACGAGGCGCGCCGAGAGCGACAGCCGGCGGGCGGGCGGGAGAGCAGCGCCGGCCCCCCGCGGGGTCAGGCCCCGCGGGCCGTAGGGAGCGGGGGCCGCCTGGGGGCGCGGCGGGCGCAGGCGCCACCAGTTCATGACGACGGCGCCGATGCCGATGAGGGCGATGAGGATGGTGAAGGGCCATCCGAACAGAGGATGGAATGTCATGCGCGCCTCCAGGCGGCGATGAGCAGCAGAGAGCCGGCGGCCAGAACCAGCCAGATGGCGCCCACCCTGGGGGTGTCCGTCAGCCGCACCTCATTGTCGGAGCTGTACTCCTGGGCCTGGGTCTTCTCCAGCTCTTTGACGATGCGCCCGGCCGTGCGGGAGTCCCCCACTTGGTAGAACTTGCCGCCGTTGTCCCGCGTGACCCTCTCCAGCTCCTGGCGGGCCGACTCGACCTGGGAGGCGAGGTCGCCGTAGCTGAGCCCTTGGTCGTAGCCGTAGATGGAGAACAGGCGGATCTTCTTCCTCGTGGCGAGCTCGGCGGCCTCGGGCAGGGAGAAAAGCTGGACGTGAGAGTTGTCGAAGACGACGTTGTCGGTGGCCAGGATGATGGAGCGGGGGCGCTCGTCGGCGCTGGCGGCCCCGGAGTTGTCGAAGGCCTGCGTGCAGGAGGCCAGGCCGTCGCCGGCCAGCGAGGAGGCGTTGAGCTCCTCCGCTATCGTGCCGGAGAACATTCGCGAGTAGCGGCTGCGCGCCGAGGAGAGGCTGGTGGACGCGGAGTCCAGGAGATCGGTGATCTTGCCCATCTCGGTCTTGAGGGTCTCATAGTCGTCGGTGAGGGGCACCATCGTCTGCGCCGTCGTGTTCCAGGCGATCAGGGCCACCCGCTCCCCGTTGAAGGAGTCGATGAGCTGGGTGTAGGTCTCCAGCACCTGGGAGTCCAGGCCGAGCATGGAGCCCGAGACGTCCAAGCACAGGACGATGTCGCGGCTGGCCAGGGCATCGTTGCGCACGTCCTTGCTCACTGGGCGCCCGGCGAGCAGGGCCGAGGAGACCATGGCCGCGACGATGAGCGCGCCCAGGAGCGCGTGGAGCGCGCGGCGTCGGCGCAGGCGCCGCAGGACCGCGGGCGAGCGCAGGAGCGGCATCGCGTTGGCGACGCGGCGCGTCGGGCCGGCCGGGGCCCGCTCGCCCCCGCGGGCGGCGCGCAGCGCGGTGATGCCGATGATCAACGCGGCGGCGCCGATGAGGAACCAGGGAAGCCAGGGCATCACCATCTGGAGACCACCTGCCTGGCGTGCTCGATGGCCCGGGCGGCGACGGCGTCGGAGTCGCGATCGAAGGAGGGCTGCTCCCAGATCGCCAGGAGCTCCCCGACATGCCCCAGGGGATTGGCGTCCAGGGGCTGCGCCGCGGTCCTGGCGCGCTTGAGGCGGGTCTCGACGTCCTCGGACTCGGTGGACGCGGACATGTCCATGATCTCCGTGACGGTCGCGGTGGTCAGGTCCTCACCGCTGCGCTCGGATCCGAAGCCCCGCAGGGCGGAGGCCAACTCGAGGTGCAGGACGCGCAGGTCGATCTGCCCGGCGTCGTACTTCTTCGCGGCGCGCTCGATGAGCCTCATCCAGCGGCGGCGCTCCCCGGGAGCCATGGGGATGTCGCTGATGAAGCCGTCCCGGACCCGGTGGCTCAGGAGCGACCAGAGGAGTCCGGCGACAGCGAGCAGGAGGATGACGACGGCGGTGACCGCCATCCAGGCGGGCATGAGCTGCGGAGGGCTGATCTCCACGGTCATCGCCTCCTTCGGGCGGTGGCGAGGCGCTGACGGCCGAGCACCTCGGCGATGGAGTCCACGAGGCCCTCCTCGGAGGCGACGACGGCGTGCTCGATGCGCCGCGAGTCCAGCAGCGCGGTGACGCCGGCCCGCCGGGCGGCGTCGGCCCGGGCGAGCTGGGCACCCAGGGCCGTGTCGTAGCGCAGGAACACCGGCAGGTCCTCCGCCATCTCCACATCGCGGACCGCGCCGGGGTCGCCGGTGATGGGGGCGTCGTCGGCGATCTGGATGACGACCAGCTCGTGCTGCGCCGACAGCCTGCGGAGCTGGTCGTGGGCGGTGGCGTCCGGGTGGGAGGTGTCGGTCAGGAGCACCACGAGGCTGCGGCGGCCGTGGAGGCTGATGACCTTGCCGAGCAGGCCGGGCAGGTCGGAGGCGGGCGCGCCGGCGACCAGCTCGCCGATGGCGGCGCCGCTGTCCCGCCGGGGGGAGACCTGCCCCACCCGCATACGGGCGCTCGCCGGGGCGCCCCGCGGGAGCTCGGTGAGGGCGGAGTACTGCCGGGCGATGAGCCACAGGATCGTCTCGGCGTGCTCGGCGCCCGACCGGGGCGGGCGGGAGACCATCCGGGAGGCGTCCCCGGCCACAAGCGCCACGGAGTCGCCGCGCAGGCGGGCCAGGTAGGCCATGACCTCGGCGACGGCGAGGGCGAGTTCGCGCTTGTCCTCACCGCTGGGGGCCTGGGCGGCCATGGTCCGGCCGGTGTCGATGGCCAGGACGAGGGGCAGGTTGGACTCGCGCTGGTAGCGCTTGATGACGGGCTGGCCGATGCGCGCGGAGGCCTTCCAGTCGATGTCTCCCACGTCGTCGCCGGGGCGGTAGGCGGACAGGTCGTCGAAATCCTGCCCGTGCCCCAGGAGCACCGACTTGTGCCGCCCGTCGAGCAGCCCGATGGCGCGGCGCAGGGTGGGCAGGGACAGGCGCCCCCGCACGCGGGCCAGGCGCGACCCGCGCGGCGTTGGCTCGGCCGGCAGTTCGATGGCGCCCGCCGTGGGAGGGCGGCTCACGGCGTCGGGACCGCCGCGAAGACCGCGTCGATGATCGCCTCGGGGGCGATGTCATCGGCGAGGGCGTCGTAGGTGAGCACCAGGCGGTGGCGCATGACGGCGTGGCGCAGCAGGCCGACGTCGTCGGGGGTGACGTAGGTGCGGCCGGCCTGCAGCGCGAGGGCCTGGGAGACCCGCATGAGGGCGATCGAGCCCCGCGGCGAGCCGCCGACGCGCACATGGCGCTCCAGGCCGGGCACGGGGCGCGGGCCGCCGCCGCGGGAGGTGTTGATGATGGCGACGATGTACTGCTTGATGACCGGGTCCACGTAGACGCGCTCGACGGCGCCCTGGAGCCATTCGACGTCATCGGTGCTGATGGGCTGGGCGTGCAGGGGCTCCTCGAAGGCACCCGAGGAGATCTTGTCCAGGACGTCGACCTCCTCCATGGGCTTGGGGTAGCTCAGCACGTCCTTCATGAGGAAGCGGTCCATCTGGGCCTCGGGCAGGACGTAGGTGCCCTCCTCCTCAATAGGGTTCTGGGTGGCGAGCACCATGAAGGGGTGCGGCAGGGGGTAGACGACGCCGCCGATGGAGGTCTGGCGCTCCTGCATGGCCTCGAGCATGGCGGACTGCGTCTTGGCGCTGGAGCGGTTGATCTCGTCGAGCAGGACGATGTTGGCGTGCACCGGGCCGAGCTGCGTGGTCATCTCCCCGGTGGCGTACTGGAGGACCTGGGTGCCGACGATGTCGTTGGGCATGAGGTCCGGGGTGCACTGGATGCGGGTGAAGGAGCCGGAGACGGCGGAGGCGAGGGTCTGGGCGGCGGTGGTCTTAGCCAGGCCCGGGACCGATTCCAGGAGGATGTGCCCACCGGCGATGAGCGTGGAGATGAGGGCCAGGCGCAGTTGCTCCTGCCCCACCAGGCGCTGCTCGAAGACCTGGTGGATGCGCTTGATGAGGGCGCGAGCGCGCTCCACGTCCTCCTCGGGGTGGCGGGAGCGGGAGGAGCGGGCGGCCTCGGCGCGCAGGGCCTCGCGCGTGGGCAGGGGGCCGGTCGGCGCGGGGTACGCGCGCTCGCGGGGGACAGTGGGGACGGTTCCCGACTGCGGGATCTCTCCCGGGGCGGGGCGGATGTCGCGGCGCGCGCCGGGGGCGATCGCCGGCGGGGCCTGCGGGGCCTGGGCCGGCGCTTGGGGCATCGGCGGGACGGCGGGCACCGCACCCCTGAACGGCCCGGCCGCGGTCGGTGCGGCGGGCTGCCGGTGCTGCGCGGGGTCGGTGCTCATACATCTCCTCATGAGGTGCGGTGGGCGCTCTGCCGCACGCAGGCTATAACGGAGCCTTGCTGAGGCGATACCTCCGGCGATGGGTACCCTCACCCACGTTTCCGCTCCCTCCAGGCGATCCTCTCCCTCCCGTTCGCGAGACCGGTCCGCGGACCGGTCTCGGTCATGATTTCGACCGGTCTCGGTCATGATTTCGACCGGTCTCGCATAGAGGGAGGGGCTATGGTGGGGTGAGGGCGGACAGGTCGGCGTCCGAGGCCTCGATCCTGACCTCGATGCCGCCTCCCCCCACCCGGGCAGCGGTCACCCGGAACCCGGTCGGAAGCGCATCGGCCGGGAGCCCGAGCGATGAGGGCCCCATCCCCAGCCACTCCAGCACCGTCTTACCGGCGATGCTCTGATCCGCGGGGATGTCCCTGCCCGCCCACGAGATGCTCGTCACGGTCAGGCTCACGCCCCCCGCCTCGGTGACGACGGGCGCCAGGTGGATCCCCACGCCCTGGCCGCAGACGGTCCCGCGCAGGATCGCCGTTCCGGGGGAGTTAGCCGCGCCCTCCTGGAGCGGAGAAGAGGAGGGAGAGGACACGCCGCCGACGACGAGGCCCGCCATGCGATCGACCTCGGCCCAGGGCAGGGTCCCGCTGAGGACGACGTGGTCGGCGTGATGCGCCCCCGAGGTGCTCAGCCCCTCGATCGTCAGGGCGACGTCGCTCAGCTGCGCGCCCTGGATCGCCGCGGGATCCCCGACCCTGGGGGCGGAGCAGCCCTGGGCGCCCGTGACGATATTGAGGAGCCCGCCCAGCAGGCCCCCGTCTCCCGGGGTCGGCTCGGCCGTGGGCTCCGGGGCGGGCGTGGCGGCCTCGGTCGCGGGGGCCCCTGCGCGCATGACGGTCAGCGTTGAGGCCGTGATGCTGAGGCTGTCGATCTCTCCGCGCACGACCTGGGGCAGGACGGGCCCGTCCAGGCTGAGCCTGGCATCCGGGGAGAGCCCGTGGAGAGAGCCGAGGACCCGGGAGGTGATCTCATGGCGCGCGTAGCGCTCCGCCCCCACTCCGGCCAGGCCGAGGAGCGCTGCCAGGATGACGACGACGGCGATCCCCCGTCGCCAGGTCAGGAGGCGGCGCCGGGGCTCGACGCCGTCACCCTCAGGGCCCTGCGAGCCCTCGGCGCCATCGGCGCCGTCGGCGCCGTTGGCGGCCTCGGAGCCCTCGGCGCCGTCACCACCGTCACCACCGTCAACGCAGTCGGCGCCGATGGGGCCGGGGCGCTCGTCGTCGCCGTCAGGACCTTCAGGGGCCCCGGCACTGGCGACGGCTTCGCGCTCACCCAGGTCCTCGTCGGTCATGACCGCTCCTGCCCGCCTTACTCGCTCATGGTCACGTCGCTGCCGGCGAGAGAGATCTTCAGGCCGTCGGCGGTGACCATGACCTTGCTGATCCTCAGGCCGTGGGGCAGCTGATCGGGGGTGATCTCCACGCCGCTGATCGGGATGCCCAGCAGTGCGAGAATCCTGCCCCCCTCGGAGTTGGGGCCGTCAATGGGCACCTCGACCCCGTCGGCCTTCGCCGAGGTGACGGTGATGCCCAGGCCGCCGTCGGCCGTGACCCGCGGCTCGAACACGATCTCGAAGGCGGAGCCGTAGCCGACGCCGGAGGCGCGGGCACTGCCGGGGTCCGTGTCCGTGCCCGGGCGCACCACGTCCACCGTCACATCCTTGGGGTTGATGTCGGCGGTGGTCACCAGGTCGTTGGCCCCCCGCCAGTCGATGAGCCCCGTGGCGCGCGCGCTGCTCGCGCGATGCGGGTCGGAGGCGCTCACGCCGGTCAGCTCCGCGTGGACATCGCACACGCTCAGGGTGCTGGCCGTATCCGCTCTCACGGGCAGGTCGAGTCGGGAGGCGTCGATGCCGATCGAGTCGATGCGGCCGTGGAGGAGCTGGAGGATGAGGTCATCACCCGTGGTGATGGAGGCGTTCTTGTCCAGTCCGGGAAGCGCCTGGCGGATGGCGGCGGCCACCCGCCCGGACAGGTAGGAGTCCAGGGCGGGCCGCGCCGTGAAGTTGCCCACGGTGAGCAGGGCGACGAGGCAGGCGGCCGAGACGGCCAGCGCGCGTCCCCGGCGGGGGGAAGGGCTAGCAGCGGAGGGGGCAGGCGAGGGGTTCAGGGAGGACGCGAGCGAGGAGGTCTCAGGCACGGTCGGCTCCCGCCCCCTTCGCGCCGCCGCCCACCTTCGTCGGGGCGGTGGTCACGGGCGCGGCGGCGGCGCGGTTGGCGGCGAGCTCGTCGTCGAGCATGGGCAGGTCCTCGGCGGTGACCATGAGCGTGGAGACGGCGTGCTCGACGAGCGCCGTCCGGCGGTTGGAGGCGGCGCCCTCGGCGCGGCCCCCGCGCAGCCCCCGCACGCCGACGCGGTCGAGCTTCTCGCAGACATTGTCGAGCTTGCGGTTGAACTTGGTGATCGACCAGCCCAGGCGCGCGGCGGCGGCCTGCGAGGAGGGGATCTCCGCGGCGCCGGTGCCCGCGCGGCGCAGCACCGGCTCGGACAGCGCGAGGATGAGCAGGAGCTGGGAGCGGGTCATCGGGGTGACGCCGATCGTCGTCTGGCCGGTGGACTGCCTGGCGCCCTCGATCCCGGCGAAGTGATCCTCGCCGGCGGTGATGAGGTCGATCTCATAGGTGGTGGGACCGGCGGAGAAAGTGAGGATGACCCGTGGGAAGACCAGGGGCATGCGCGCTCCGGGGGCGAGGCGGGACTGGACGAGCCCATCGCCGTCGGTGAGGGTGGCCGACAGACGCGAGCCCTCATTGGCGATCCACCACAGGCCGTTCTCGCGGGCGAGCACGACGAAGCGCCGGTGCAGGTAGGGATTGTCGTCGATGTCAAGGTCCCCGCCGCGGCCGACGACGAAGGTCTCGTCCGGGGCGATCCTGTGCACCTCGCCGGAGAAGTCGAGCACGAGCTCCTCGGGGCGGTCGGGGTCGACGGTGGGCAGCGATTCCGTCCACGTTGCGTCGCTGGTCATGGGAAGAATCCTTTGCTTACTGCTGGTAGTGCTGGAATGGGTGGATCGAGGGCGGAGAGGGCGGTCCCGCCCCCATCGGAGCGGAGGGGGCGACCAGCCTGAGCGTCATGCCATCACCGATGCTGAGCACGTCCCCCACGCTCAGAGGCGTGGGCAGGGCGGAGGCGATGAGAACCGCCGGGCAGCCGGGGCGGTGGAGGATCGTGCCGTTGGAGGAGCCCAGGTCCTGCGCGAGGACGGAGGAGCCGGCCGTGGTGATCCGCACGTGGGATCGGGAGACCATGTGGGAGGTCGAGGGGACGACGACGAGCGCCGCCCGCGCGCTGGCCGATTGGGGCGCCCTGCCGATCACGACCTCGCCGCCCGCGCGCACGAGGACGTCCTGCCCGGTGGACAGGCGCAGCAGGGCGAGGACGGGGCGGGCGTCGCGCACCATCGCCGTCGCCAGGGCCTCGGCCACGGCCGATGAGGGCAGGGTGTTGATCGCGTTGCCCGCCGGCGCCTCTCCCCCAGGGCCGGTCGCGGGGCTCCCCACGGACGCGCTGCCGGCGGTGGGCACCGAGGAGCCGCGGTGGCGGCGCCGGCCCGAGCCGGGCTCGGGCTCAGGGAAGGAAGCGCTCAGGTCGTAACTGCCCGAGTCATCCTCGGGGTCCGGCGCCGGCCCGGGCATCGCGGCCGTCGGGGGCCCGGCGTCCTCCTCCTCGGGCTCGACCCAGACGCCGGTGGCGGGCAGATCCTCGTCGTCGACGCCGTCGATCGCGTCCCAGGCCGAGGCCGGCCCATCGGGGGTCGGAGCGCCGGCGGCGACAGCCGCGGCCGGGGAGCCCGGGGACGGGTCAGCGTCCTCCGTGCCGTCGCCCGCCTCGTCCTGGGCCACGAGCCGGTCGGGCTCATCGGGGTCGGGGGGCTCCTGCCCGGTGGAGATGGCGGCCTGGGCGGCGGCGCCCTTGACGGCGCCGGCGTCGCCCTGGACCACGGGGCCGCCCAGGGCCGCCAGCACGGCCGCCGCCACGCGCTCGGGGGCCCCGGGGACCAGGAGTGCCGTGCCGAGCATCCCGACGATCACCTCGCCGCGCTCGGCCTCGGCCAGGGTCCCCGCCGAGCCGCCCTCGGGGGCGTGTCCCTCATCATCCGGGGCCATCCGACGCACCTCCCCCTGACTGCTCGGGAGCCGTGACGACGCCGCCGAGCGACGGGCGCTCCACGAGATCGACGACCACCGCCGTGGCGTTGTCATGCCCGCCGTTTTCCAAGGCGGCGGCGACGAGGGCCTCGGCGGTGCGCTGCGGGGTGAGGCCGGCGTCCAGGATGAGGGCGAGTTCGTCGTCGTCGAGCTCGTCGCTCAGGCCATCGGAGCACACGAGGAAGCGCTCGCCCCCCGTGGCGGGCAGGAGGCGCGCACTCGGGGTGAAGGGGCCCGCCAGCCCCCCGCCCAGGGCACGGGTGACGATGTTCTTGCGGAAGTCGCCGCGGGCGTCGGCCCGGCTGAGCTCACCGGACTCGATAAGCTCCTGGACCTTGGAGTGATCGGTGGTGACCTGGTGGAGCTCGCCATCGCGCAGGAGGTAGACGCGCGCGTCACCCAGGTTGAAGACCAGCCAGGCGGGGACGCCGTCGGGGTGAAGCAGGGCGATTCCGGCGACGGTCGCGCCGGGCCGGTGAGCGGCGGAGGAGGGCAGCGCAGCGACCTCCTCCCCGGCCTCCTCGATCGCCTCGATGACCTGGGCGGCGTCGCTGATGACGCTCCCGGCCAGGGCGGAGATCCGCTCCAGGGCGGTGCGAGCGGCCAGGCGCCCGGAGGAGTGCCCCCCCATGCCGTCGACGACGACGTACACGGGCTCCAGGGCCAGATAGCCATCCTCATTGGCGGTGCGCATGCGGCCGACATCGGTGGCGGCACCGACGATGGGGGCCCGGGACGCGCCGGCGACCGGCTCAGTGGTATCGCTCATCGGTTGGTCCCGCCCTCCTTGTTGCCGCGCTGGGGCTGACCATACCGTTGCTTCCGCCTCCCTATGGCCATCAGGGGTCCCTCAGGTAGGCTCGCAGCCGCAAGTGCCCCCCGGCACTCCGGGACCCTCGCCTCCCCCGGCGCGTCCCGGCCCTCGATCGCCGCTGAAGGACCTTCATGTCTCAGGCTCAGGACGAGCTCATCGCACGCGCTCAGGACCCCACGACCCCCTGGGCGGACCTGCACGAGCTCGCTCAGAACTACCCGGGACTGCGCCCGTACATCGCGCGCAATCCGAACACCTACCCGGACCTGCTGACCTGGCTGGGATCGCTGGGGGACCCCGCCATCGACGCCGCGCTGGCGTCCCGCCCCATCGCGGCCAGCCCCATCAGCCCCATCGATCCCGCCACCATGGGCGGCCCCAGCGCGCGGGCCATGCCCGGCACGATCGCGGTCCCGCCCCAGGCCCAGGGCACGTCGGCGCAGCCCTCGGACCCCGCGTGGGCCGCGCAGCAGGCCGGCCCCCAGGCGTTCCAGCCCGCCTGCCAGCAGGGCGCGCACGCTGTGGGCCAGCAGCCCTACGCGCAGGGCTACGACCAGCAGGCGCTCCTTCTCGGAGTCGGCGAGCCCGCGCCGCCGAACAAGGAGAGCCATCACCGCTCCAACCTGTTCCTGTGGTTCCTGACCCTGGTGGTCCTGGCCCTCGTCGGGGCGATCGCCTTCTGGGTCGCCACCGAGGACGACGACGCCACTAAGGCCAGCCGGGCGAGCACGGATCAGGCTGCGGCTTCGAGCCCCGCCCAGGAAGGCGCGGCGCCGCCCCCCTCGACCGGCCCCTCGGCCAGCGCCTCGGCGAGCCCGACGAGCAAGAAGGCCTTCCCGGCGCCGTCGGACGCCACCGAGCTCGCAGCCTTCACGGCGCCTTCGGGCAATATCTCCTGCACCCTGACTGACTCGGGCGCGACCTGCACCATCAAGGAGCACTCCTTCTCTCAGGGCAATTGCGTATCCTCCCCCTACGAGGCCACCGTCAGCGGCAGCGATGCCACCGGCAGGTGCGCCACCTCCTTCTCCGGAGGGGGCGTCACGCTCAACTACGGCGCCTCGGCGATGCGCGGCGACTACGCCTGCACCTCCTCGGAGTCCGGGATCTCCTGCTGGAGCCAGGTGACCGGCAAGGGCTTCACGCTCTCGCGCGAGCGCGTCCAGAGCACCTCGAAGAACTGAGCCCGCGCGGCGCCGTCGGGGCTCGCGAGCCGCGCCCGCGTCTACCATCCACGCATGCCGTCCTACCGTCGAATCCTGCGCCAGCCCGGCGCCCTGCGCTTCTCCAGCGCCGCGCTCATCGCCCGGTTCCCGATGTCGATGCTGGGGATCTCCCTCATCCTCACCGTTGAGGCGGTTTACGGCTCCTACTCGGCGGCCGGCGCGGTCAGCGCGGCCTTCGTCGTCGCCTCGGCGATCGGCTCACCGCTTCTCGCGCGCCAGGTCGACGCCCGGGGCCAGGCCGCGGTCATGCGCCCGGCGCTGGCGGTCTCCGCGAGCGCGCTGGCGGCACTCATCGGCTGCCTGTCGGCGCGCGCCCCACTTCCCGCGGTCCTCGCCCTGGCGGCGGTGGCGGGCGCCTTCACCGGGTCGATGGGCTCACTGGCCCGCTCGCGGTGGACCGTCGTGCTGTCCACCCCGCAGGACCTCCACACGGCCTTCTCCCTCGAGGCGGCACTCGATGAGGTCGCCTTCGTCATCGGCCCGCCGCTGGCCACCGCCCTGAGCACCGCGCCGGCGCTGCCCACCGCCTCGGGCGTCATCGCCTGCGCCCTGCTGCAGACCGGCGGTGGGGCCTGGCTGCTGTCCCAGAGGGCCACGGAGCCCCCGGCACATCCCCGCCCCCGGCGCGGGCGGGGCAAGGACCGCGAGGGCGACGGCGCTCCGTCAGGCGCGGGCGCTCCCCGGACCCCGGTGCTCCGGCACGGGGCGGTCCTCGCGGTGATCACCGTGTTCATGCTCACCGGCGGGCTGTTCGGGGCGAACGACGTCGCCGCCGTCGCCGTGGCCAAGGAACTCGGACACCCCTCCGCGGCCGGCGTCGTGCTCGCCGCCTGGTCGGTCGGCTCCCTCAGTGCGGCGCTCGCCTTCGGGGCGCGCGCCTGGGGGTGGCCGCTGTGGAAGCAGCTCCTGGCAGGCGTCACCGGGCTGGCCGTCGGGTGCTCGGCCCTGCCGCTGATGCCGGGCCTGGTGTCGATCGCCGTCGTCATGGCGCTCACCGGAATGGCGATCGCCCCCACGGTGACGATCGGCAACAACATCGTCCAGGTGACGGTGGCCCCCTCGCAGTTGACCGAGGGCCTGGCCTGGATCGGCACCGCGCTCAACATGGGGGTCTCCCTGGGCTCCCTCGTGGCGGGCCAGGCGATCGATCGCACCGGCTCCCATGGCGGGTATCTCCTCGTGGCGGGCTTCGCCTGGATGGGGGTCCTCGCTACCATCGTCGGGCTGCCGACACTGCGATCAGCCAAGGCGAGAACCGATTTGGAGAACCCGGCATGACATCAGCCTCTGACGGGGCCCAGGCGCGAGGAGCCGCGCGCGAGCGCGCGCTGGAGACCGCCCTCGGCTCACCCGCCCTCCTCATCCTGGGCTGCGTGGGCCTGCTGCTCATCCCCGTCCACCAACTGTGGAACGACCTGGTGCCCTCGTTCAAGCTCGACGCATGGATCTACTACCACGCCGTGGCGCAGTGGCATGCCGGCGGCTCCCTCTACGACTGGTACGCCGACCCCGGGCGGCAGCTGTGGCCCTTCACCTACCCGCCCTTCGCCGCATGGGCCTTCACTCCCCTGCTGCTCATCACCGATCGCGCCGCGCAGATCCTGCTCACAGCGCTGACGCCCTGGGCGGCGGCCCTCACCGGCTGGGCGGGCCTGCGCTGCCTGGGAGCGCGCGGGAGGGCGGCCCGCACCGGCGGGGTGTGGCTCGCGGTGGCGGGCTGCCTGGTGGCTGAGCCGCTGGACAAGACCATGGAGTACGGGCAGATCAACGCGATCCTCATGATGCTCGTCGCGCTCGACCTGCTCGTGGTGCCCGTCAGTTCGCGCTGGCGCGGGGTGGGCAGCGCCGTGGCCGCGGTCATCAAGCTCACCCCGGCGATCGCGATCCTCGTCTTCGTCGTGCGCCGCGAGTGGCGGGCGGCGGCGACGATGGCCGTCACGGCCGCCGGGCTGACGGCGGCGGCGTGGGTGGCTTCGCCCCAGGAGTCGATGCGATTCTTCGGCCAGGCCATGCTCGACCCCTCGCGCGCGGGGCTCCCCGACTACTCGGGCAATCAGAGCCTGCGCGGGCTCGTGGCCCGGGCCCTGCCGGAGGGGATGTGGGGTCCTGCGTGGGCGGGGCTCGCGCTCCTGGTGATGATCGGCGCCGTGCTCCTGGCCAGGGCCCTGGGACGGGGCGCCTCCGCCTCGGACGGCCTGATCCTGCTGCTCCAGGCCGACGTGGTGATGACCTGCGGGCTGCTCATCTCCCCCATCAGCTGGTCGCACCACTGGGTGTGGTGCCTGCCGCTGCTCATGGGGCTCGGCGTCGCCTCCTGGCGCTGGCGCTCGCCCGCCCTCATGACGGCGACGGCGTCCGGCGGGCTCGTCTTCGCCCTGGCCATGCACTGGTGGTTCCCCGAGCAGAATCACGTGGAGCAGGACTGGCCGTGGTGGGCGGGGCCATTGGGCTCCTCCTACACGCTGTGGGCGCTCGCCGCCGGGGCCGCACTGTGGGTCTGCGCCCCGCGCGGCGCGCGCGACCCGGGCGCCGGCGCGCCGGAGGGCGAGGGCACGCCGGGGTGGCGGCGCCCGTAAAATCAGCGAGGTGCCGCTCTTCGATATCGCCCGCGCCGTGGAGGACCAGTTCCACCGCGACGTCATCCCCGTGCTCAAGCGCCGCGGCTGGCGCCCACGCGTGGTCGCCTATGACGGCTACGGAACCAGCGCAGACCAGCCCGACGGCGCCGATATGGCGCGCGTGCTGGCTCGGATGGTGCTGCGGCCCGTGGACGCCCCCACCGAGGGCCCGTTGTTCCGCTCCCTGCCGGAGAGGCGCCCGGCCTCGGCGGCGGAGGTGATCGACAACGCCCGCATCTCTCTGGCGGACGCGCAGCGGGGCTGGCGCCTGTTCATCGACGCACCGGTGCCCTTCCTCCCGGTGACGATCACGGTGGGCGGCGCACGGATCCGCACACGGGCGGATCGCGAGGGGTACATCGACGTCGTCGTGCGCGGGCACGGACTGGGCCCGGGATGGCATGACGCGGTGATCGACGCCGCCGGCGCGGGACGGTCCAGCGCGCGAGTGCTCGTGGTGGGCCCGGAGCCGACCCTGGGGATCATCTCCGACATCGATGACACGGCGATGATCTCGCACGTGCCGCGCATCCTCGTGGCCGCGTGGAACCAACTGGTCAAGTACTCCTCAGCGCGCGAGCCGGTGCCCGGGATGGCCCGGCTGTACCGGCGCGTCCAGCAGGCCCATCAGGGGGCGCCGGTGTTCTACGTGTCCACGGGCGCGTGGAACGTCATGCCGACGCTGCGCGCCTTCTTCGCCCGCCATGGCTTCCCCGAGGGGCCCGCACTCATGACCGACTGGGGACCGACGAACACCGGGTGGTTTCGCAGCGGCATCGAGCACAAGCGCACCGAGCTGCGCCGCCTCATGATCGATCTTCCCCAGGTGCGCTGGCTGCTCGTGGGCGACGACGGCCAGCACGACCCCCTCATCTACGGCGAGGTGGCCCGTGAGCACGCGGATCGCGTGGCCGCGGTGGCGATTCGCCGGCTCAGCGCCACCGAGCAGGTGCTCGCCGGGGGCATCACCGCTCATCCCATGGGCATCGGGCCGGCGGCCCAGACGCTCGCGGAGGCGGATGTCCCGGTGGTCACGGGGACCAATGGCTTCGAGTTGGCCTCCCGCCTGCCCACTGCGATCGGTGGCGGGACAGCCGGAGGATGAGGCGATCCCGAGCCGACGGCCGGACCGCTCAGCCAGATGTCGCATCCCTGGCGCCGCGCCAGACCCGGAGCACGGATCACCACCGCCGAGCGGCACAGGGCAGGAGGAGCGCGCGCCCACCCGATCCGACCGCGCGAGAGGGCGGGGCTGGCGCGCCTCGCCCCGGCGCCGGCGGACCGCTAGGCTGGGCGCCGCGGTCCGGGCATGACGCGCCCGCCGCGCACTTCTAGGAGGCACGCATGAGCAAGCTCCCCTTCGTCCTCGGCCTCGGCGCCGGGTACGTCCTGGGCACCCGGGCGGGCCGCGCCCAGTACGAGCGCATCAAGGCGACCGCCCGGGGCGTCGCCGACCAGCCCTTCGTCCGCACCCGGGTCGACGCCGCCCAGGCGAGAGTCGCGCAGGCCGTGCGCCAGCAGGGCGAGGCCGTCACCGACAAGGTCGCCGACGCCGTCAAGGAGCGCCTTTTCGGCGCCCCCGCCTCCCCGGCCCCGGCGAGGGGCTCGGAACCGGCCGCGGTCGCCGTCGACGACGCCACAATCCGCCCCATCAAGTAGCGCCGCGCGGCGCCCACTTCCCCACGCGGCCCCGGTGAGAGCCCCGGCCCTTAGAGGTCCTCGGGGGCGAGGGGCTCGCGGTCGCGCCGTCCCCGGGAGGACCCGCCGCCCGCGCTCGCCCGCCGGGCGCCATCTCCCCTGACGCGCAGGCCCATGAGCCCGCGGCGCCATCCGATCGCGGGGCCGCTCGGAAGCGCCCATTTCAGGGGCCTCTCCCCCCGGGCGCGCCGCCGCATCTCGCGGTCCCCCACCACGGGCAACTGCCAAGAGCGCCAGTAGGCGAGCAGGCACATGCCCGCCCCCACGAGCGTGGCCACGAGAATGCCCCAACTCTCGTGGAAGCCGACGCGCACCATCACCACATCGGTGAGCGCCGCCAGGAGCGCCGGGATCGCGTAGAGCTTGTTGCCGCCGAAGACCGCCGGCGTCTCACCCACGGACACGTCGCGGATCATGGAGCCGCCCACCGCCGTCAGGCAGCCCAGGAGCAGCGCCGGCATCACGCCCAGCCCGTTCGCCAGGGCCTTGGTGGCGCCCGTGGCCGCCCACACCCCCAGGACGACGGCGTCGGCCACCACGAGGAAGCGGCGAGCCGGGCGGGAGGTGAAGGGGACGAGCCAGGCGATCATCGCGCCGGCGCAGGCGGCGTAGAGGTAGTAGGGGTCCGTCAGGGCGAAGGGCGGGCCGTTCTGGATCATAACGTCGCGCAGGATGCCGCCGGCGGTCGCCGTGAGGATCGCCAGGACCACGAAGCCCACGAGGTCGAAGTTCTTGCGGCGGGCGATGAGCGCCCCCAGGATCCCGTTGAGCAGCACACCGGACAGGTCGATGGCGCGGAAGGTGACGGGCAGGGCGCCGAGCGCCGTGATCTGCACGGGATGAAGCGCGATGGGGAGGCAGACCACTGACAGCACGGCCACACGATAGAGGATGCGCGGCGGTGAGGGCCCGCACGGGGCGGGGACTCACCGGGCCAGCGCCATCCCGCCCGGGGTAGGCGGCGGGGGCCGAGCCGGGGCGCGCCCGCGAGGCCTCGCGCCCAGCAGGGCCGCCCACAGCATCAGGCTCACCGAAACCGCCGCTGGCGGGCACGACCGGCCAGGGGGGAGGATCGGGCGCGTGCCGTCACAGCCCTCCCCGCCCCCGCAGCCCTCCCGGCCCTCGCCGCCAGCGCCGCCAGTGCCGCGGCGCTCGGCCACGGGCTCGCGCTACGCCCCGCCCCAGGACCTGTCCACGTACGCGTGGCTGTCCATCGGGGCAGCCCTGGCCACCATCGCCCTGAAGTCCTGGGCGGCATGGGTGACCGGCTCGGCCGGGCTCCTCTCGGACGCGGCGGAGTCGCTCGTCAACCTGGTGGCGGCGGTGGTGGCCCTGTGGGTGCTCAAGGTCTCGATCCGCCCGGCCGACGAGGACCACCAGTTCGGCCACTCCAAGGCGGAGTACTTCTCCGCGGTGGTCGAGGGCGTCATGATCTTCGTCGCGGCGGCCCTCATCATCGTCACGGCGGCCGAGCGGATCATCCACCCGGTCATGCCCGAGAGGCTGGGGCTGGGCCTGGCGGTCTCCGTGATCGCCTCGGTCATCAACGGCGGGGTCGCCTGGGTCCTGCATCGAGCGGGGCGCGCCGAGCGCTCGGCCGCGCTCATCGCCGACGCCAAGCACCTGGCCACCGATGTCATCACCTCCGCGGCCGTGCTCATCGGCGTGGGGATCGTGGCGCTCACCGGCTCGCCGGTGCTCGACGCCCTCGTGGCCCTGGGGGCGGGCCTCAACATCATGTGGACGGGCTTCAAGCTCATCAACGAGTCGGTGGGCGGGCTCATGGACGCCGCCCCCGCCGCCGAGGCGATCGCCCGGGTGGAGGAAGTGCTGGGCACCCGCCGCGAACCCGGCCGCATCGACTTCCACGCCATGCGCATCCGCGAGGCAGGAAATCGCCGTTTCATGGATCTCCACGTGCTCGTGCCCGACGCCTGGACGGTCAAGCAGGGGCACGACTTCGCCGAGGACCTTATCGATGACCTGGTCCGCGCGGATCCGGGCCTGCGGGTCTCCGCCCACCTCGAGCCGATCGGCGATCCGAAGAGTTACGAGGACCTCGACGACGTCTGACCGCCCGCGCGCCCGGGACCGGGGTCCTCGCCGCCGGGGATCGCACCGGCGAGGCGCGAAGCCAGACACGCTCCGGCGCAGCATGGGATCGCGAGATGGAGCGCCGCGTGCCACACTCGTGCCATGAACCCAGCAGTTCTATCCGTGACCGCTCCGTCCCTGCGCCATCACACCGCGCCACACACCGCCCCCTGGCGCGACCTCGACCACATCGGGGTCGAGATCTGCCTGGAGAACGTGGCGGGCGTGCGGCGCGCGGTCCGCGCGGGGGCGGATCGCGCCGAGTTATGCGACAACGTCACCGTTGGAGGCACCACGCCCTCGATCGGCGCTGTCGAGGCCGCCATCCTGGCCGCAGCCGAGGAGGTCGAGGCCAAGCGCCAGCGCATCGGCGCGCACTGGGCCTCCTCGAAGGACGGCGCCCCCTTCGGCCTGCGCGTCATGATTCGCCCCCGGGGAGGCAGCTTCGTCTACGACGGCGACGGCAGGCGCGCGATGATCGCGGACGTGCGCAGGATCGCCGCCCTGGCGCGGGAGATGAGCGAGTACACCCGGCCCGTGCCCACCTCCAACCCGGCCCAGCCGCTGCCCCCGGCCGTGGACCTGGGGATCGTCGTCGGCGGCCTGACGGACGACGGCACCGTCGACCGCGGCCTCATCCGCCTCCTCAAGGACCTCGCCGACGGCGCCACCCTGACCTTCCACCGGGCCATCGACGCCAGCCGCGACCCCCTGGAGGCCTACCGCGACCTGGGCCAACTCGGCGTCGACTACGTGCTCACCAGTGGCGCGGCGGACACCGCCCTCGACGGGGCGCGGATGATCGCCGCGATGGTGGCCGAGGAGGGGCCGACGGTCATCGCCACCGGCATGGTGCGCAGCGACAACGTCGCCGAGGTCATCGAGGCCACGGGCGCCGGGGAGATCCACCTGCGCTGCTCCTTCCCGGGCCTGCCCCCGCACCTGCCCCAGAACACCGACGAGGAGCAGGTGCGCGAGATCGTCAAGGTGGCGCGCGCCCTTCCGGTCCCGGGCCGGCCGGGCCGCTCAGAGGGCTGAGGGGCCCGGCCGGCTCTCACCGGCCCGGCGCTCAGCCCTCCAGGCCGCCCCGCACGCGCGCCGCGGCGTCCACGAGGTTCCGCAACGAGGTCGTGGTCTCCGCGTAACCGCGGGTCTTGAGTCCGCAGTCGGGGTTGACCCAGACGCTCCCGGCGCCCAGGGCGTCGACGGCGCGGCCGACGAGTTCGGCGCACTCCTCGGTGCTGGGCACGCGCGGGGAGTGGATGTCCCACACGCCCGGGCCGAGCTGGCGGGCGAAGCCGTGCTCGGCGACCGCCGGGAGGATGTCCATCCTGGAGCGGGAGGCCTCAATGGAGGTGACGTCGGCGTCCAAGTGGTCGACGGCGTCGATGACCACGTCGAACTCCGAGTAGCACAGGTGGGTGTGGATCTGGGTGGCGCTGGCCGCCCCGCCGGTGGCCAGGCGGAAGGAGCCGACGGACCACTCCAGGTAGGCGGGCTGATCGGCGCGGCGCAGCGGCAGGGTCTCGCGGATGGCCGGCTCATCGACCTGGATGACGCCGATGCCCGCGGCCTCCAGGTCGGCCACCTCGGCGCGTAGGGCCAGCCCCAGCTGGTCGGCCACCTCAGCGCGCGGCAGGTCGTCGCGGACGAAGGACCAGGCCATGATCGTCACGGGTCCGGTGAGCATGCCCTTGAGAGGCCTGTCGGTGAGCGACTGGGCGTAGGAGGACCAGGCGACCGTCATCGGCGCCGGCCGGGCGACGTCGCCCCACAGGATCGAGGGCCGGGTGCAGCGCGAGCCGTAGGACTGGACCCAGCCGTGCTCGGTGGTGGCGAAGCCGTCGAGCAGCTCGGCGAAGTACTGGACCATGTCATTGCGCTCGGCCTCGCCGTGGACGAGCACGTCCAGGCCGATCTCCTCCTGGAGGCGCACCACGCGCTCGATTTCGGCCCTCATCTGGGCCCCGTAGCCGGCGGCGTCGAGCTCTCCCCCGCGGTGGGCGGCGCGGGCGGCGCGGATCTCCGGGGTCTGGGGGAAGGAGCCGATGGTCGTGGTGGGCAGGAGCGGCAGGCCCAGGCGGGCGTCCTGAAGCGGCTTGCGCTCGGCGTAGGGCGGGCGCGCCCGGTCGGCGGGGGTGATGGCGCTGACGGCGTCGCGCACCTCGGCGCGCCGCACCCCGGGGTGGGCGGCCCGCTGGGCACGCAGGCTCGCGTCACGGGCGAGCTCGTCGGCGATGGCGTCCCGGCCCTCGGCCAGGCCCCGCGCGAGGGTGAGGACCTCCCCCACCTTCTGGTCGGCGAAAGCCAGCCAGGAGCGGATGGCCGGGTCGAGGCGGGCCTCGCGCTCGACGTCATGCGGGACGTGCTGCAGGGATGTGGAGGTGGCCACGGTCAGGGGCGCGCCCTGGGGCAGGGCGTCACGCAGGCGCTCAAGGGTGGTCAGCGCGGCCTCAAGGTCCGTTCGCCAGATGTTGCGGCCGGAGACCACCCCGGCGACGACGCTCTTGCCGCCCAGAGCCGCCAGGTCCTCGTCCCGCGGCAGCGCCCCGGCCACGAGGTCCAGGCCCACGGCCTCGATCCCGGTGGCCCCCAGCACGGGCAGGGCGTCGCCGAGCGAGCCGTAGGCGCCGGTGACGAGGACCCGCGGACGCTCGACGATGGCGGCGATCCAGGCGTAAGCCCGGTGGACGGCGGCCAGGACCTCCTCGCGGGGCACGCCCCAGGTGTCGGCGACGAGGGCGGGCTCGTCGATCTGGACCCACTGCGCCCCGGTGGCCCACAGGTCGGCCAGGAGGTGGCCGTAGGCGCCCAGGAGGTCGTCCAGGCGGTCGATCGGCCGGAATCCGGGGGCCGCGCCGTCGGCGGGCTTGGAGGCGAGCAGGTAGGTGACCGGGCCGACGATGACCGGCCGCGGATCCGGCTCGCCCGCGGCGAGGGCCTCCAGGACCTGAGCGGCGGGCCCGTCCGTGGGGTCAATGGCGCCGAATCCGGGGGCGTAGTCGAAGACGGTGGACTCGTCGATCTCGGGGACGAGGTAGTGGTAGTTCGAGTCCATCCACTTCGTCATCTCCTGCGCCACGAGGTCTCCCTGGCCGCGCGCCACCGTGAAATGACCCTCAAGGCCCAGGCCGGGGTGCCCTTGCCCGGCGCCGCCGCGCAGGTGGGCGAAGCGGGCGGGCACGGCGCCCAGGGCGCTCGTGACCTGGAGGACCTGGTCGTAGTAGGCGAAGTCGGCGGGGACGGCGGCCGGCCCTGACAGCCCCAGGCCGCGCAGGCGCTCACGGGTGGCGCGGCGCAGCCCCGCGGCGGCGGCGCGCAGCTCATCGGCGCTGGTGGCGCCCTTCCAGTAGGACTCGACGGCGCGCTTGAGCTCGCGGTCGGGGCCGATGCGCGGGTAGCCGAGGATGGTGGCGGCGGGCAGGGGGGTGGAGGGGGCGGGCGCGGTTGTGGCGGCTGGCGTGGTCGGGCTAGTCGGGGTAGTCGGGGTAGTCATGGTCGTCGCTTTCGTCATCGAGGTTCAGGGGCGCGCAGGACCGGCGTGAGCCGGCTCGGGCATTCGACGATCACCGCCGGGCGTGGCGTTGAGGTAGGCGCGGAGCACGTCGCGCTGCATGGCGGCCGAGGCGCGCTCGCCGCCGAGGATGCCGCCCAGCCGCAGCTGGCTGACGACGTCGAGGGCGGGGCGGGTGCGGTTGAAGGTGTAGAGGTGGATGCCGGGGGCGCCACCGTCGAGGACCTCGGTGGCCAGCCTGAGGGTGGCGTCGATCCCTCGCGTGACGGCCTGGGCCCCCCGGGCGGGCTTGAGGCTGGCGGCGAGCCCCGCGGGGATGGGCACGCCGGTCAGGGCGGCCAGGCGGGAGAGCCGGGCGAGGTCGGTCATCGGCAGGATGCCGGGAAGCAGGGGCATGGAGACGCCGCAGTAGGTGGCGGCGCGGGCGAGCGAGAGGTAGTCCTCGGGATCATAGAAGACCTGGGTGATGGCCAGGTCCGCGCCGGCGGCCTGCTTGGCGGCGAGGACCTCAACGCCGCGCCCGTGGTCGAGCACCGCCGGGTAGGCGGCGACGGCGATCGTGAGGTGGCGCTCGCCGTCGTCGAAGTACTCGGCCTCGACCTCCCGGATGACGCGCACGAGGTCCTCGGCGTGGGCGAGCTCGCCGGGCAGTTCGTCGGCGTCGTGCCCGCGGGGAGGATCGCCGCGCAGGGCCAGGAAGCGGCGCACGCCCAGGGCCAGGAAGCGGCGCACGCCCAGGGCCAGGAAGAGGCGGACGATCTCCACGACGTCGCGCTTGCGGTAGCCGATACAGGTCAGGTGCGCCATGAGCGGGGTGCGGGAGCGCGCCAGCACGTGGGTGACGACGTCCTCGGCGGGGTTGTGCTCGCGGATGACCCGCACGGCGGGATCGGCGGGACGGGCTCCCAGCACGAAGGTCGGCCGGTAGGTGACGGAGACGAAGTCCGGGGCGGTGGCCAGCAGCCGGTCCAGGGCGCTCCAGGTCTGAGAGGAAGCGGCGCCGGCGCGGGGCGGGAAGAGCTCGAGGGAGAGCGTGGGCGCCCCGTGCGGGGCGGGGGCCGAATCGTCTGGGGTGGTCGACATGTCTTCTCCATCGGTCCTGGCGGAAGCACCCTCAGGGGTTGCTGCGACGTCGTTGAGCCAGGTCTCTCAATCGCTCTGGATGGGTATTCGCATCCTGCCAGAGCCCAGCGGGGACCGGCCCCCGGGTCCGTTTTCTGAGACGCGGCGTCATGTTGCGGGAATCTGTGAGGGCCGTGCCGCGTCGGCAGTCACGCTTCGAGCGCAATCGGCGGATCTCCCCCTGTGGGGGGATGGTCGGGGCGACGGCACTGCCTTACCTTGGTGCCCATGTCTGATCAGCGCATCGAGGCGCGCATCGATACCGCCAGGGGCATCGGCCTCGCGGTTGAACTCGTGCTGCCCGCCGGGGTCCCCGACCTCGATCCCGACGATGGGCAGCGGGTGGTGGGCACCGGTGGCGCGATCCCCGGGCGCCCCGAGGCCATCGTCATCCTCGCCCATGACTTCCTCGCCGACCGCCACGGGCCCGGGCACAGCCTCGACCGGATGGCCGCCGCGTACAGGGAGGCTGGCCTGGCGACGCTCCAGTTCGATTTCTCGGGCCTGGGCGCCTCCGACGACGACGTCATCACCCTGGCCGGTGAGGTCGCCGATCTCCAGGCGCTGTGCGGGTGGCTCGCCCAACTGGGCTACGCGCGCCAGGGGATCCACGGGCATGGCCTGGGGGCCACGGCGGCGCTCGTCGCCAGGCCGGAGCAGGTGCGCACGGCGGTGGCCGTTGGCGCGATCGTCGGCCCGCAGTCGATCCTGTGGGAGGAGGTCTTCTCCCCCAGCCAGCTCGACGAGCTCGACAAGCACGGCATGACCCGCCTGCCGGATGACAACCCCAATGACCGCGCCTGGGATGTCCTGACCAAGGAGACCCTGGCGGACGTGTCGATGCAGCGCCCCGACGACGTCATGGAGGGCCTGCCCTGGCCGATCCTCATGGTGCACGGCGCGCGGGTCGAGGAGTCCTCCGACGCCGCCGACGAGGCCGCCAAGGGCTTCCCCCTCTTGCCCGACGGCTCGCGCATGCTTCAGATCCACTCCTCGGGCGAGGAGGCCGATGCCGAGCTCGCTCGCGCCGCGGTGGACTGGATGGCCCTGCGCCTGCGCTAGCCCCTCACAGCGCCTCCCCCCCCCGGGCGCCCACGCCACGGGCCCCTCCGGCGCCCCGGCTGGGAGGCGCCGGGCGCGCGCCACCACCCTGCCCGACGAGGCGGGTGGCGAGGGGATCTTCCCGACCGTCCGCCCCTGCCCGCCGCATGGGGGACAATGGGCGGCCTATGGATACCACCAGTGCTGCCGGCGACGCCGGTGAGGGCCACGGGCGCCAGCAGGGGCGCCGCGATCGCCGCGACTCGGGAGGACGGCGGGAGGACGGGGGCCGTCGGGGGCGCCACCCCGCCCAGCAGTGGGACGGGCATGTCCGCCGGCCCAGCGGGAGTCGCCAGGGCAGGCACCCCCGGCCGGGTTTCACCGCGGATCAGCTCTCCGAGCGCGCGGCCTCCGTCCCGGAGATCGTCTACCCCGATGAACTGCCCGTCACCGCCCGCCGCGCTGAGATCGCCGAGGCGATCCGGCGCAACCAGGTGGTCATCGTGGCCGGGGAGACCGGGAGCGGCAAGACCACGCAGATCCCCAAGATCTGCCTGGAGCTCGGCCGCGGCATCACCGGGATGATCGGCCACACCCAGCCCCGTCGCATCGCCGCCCGCTCCGTGGCCGAGCGCATCGCGGACGAACTGGGCACCCGCGTCTCTTCCGAGGGGATCGTCGGCTACCAGGTGCGCTTCACCGAGGAGGTCGGGGCGCGCACCCTCATCAAACTCATGACCGACGGCATCCTCCTGGCGGAGATCCAGTCCGACCCCATGTTGCGCCGCTACGACACGATCATCGTGGACGAGGCCCATGAGCGCAGCCTCAACATCGACTTCATCCTGGGCTACCTCGCCCGGCTCCTGCCGAGCCGCCCGGACCTCAAGGTCATCATCACCTCGGCCACCATCGACTCTGCGCGCTTCGCCGAGCACTTCGGCGCCGAGCCCCCGCGCCCCGATGGCGCCGCCCCCGCCGCGCGCGTGCCCGCCCCGGTCATCGAGGTCACGGGCCGCACCTACCCCGTCGAGATCCGCTACCGGCCCCTGAGCGCGGACGAGCCCGACGACGGCGCGGACGAGCCCGATGGCGCCGACCGCGCCCCCCGGGCCGGGCGCGCCAAGCGGCCGGGGCCCACCCCCCGGGAGGACCGCGACCAGGTCACCGGCATCCTCGACGCCGTCGACGAGCTCCTAGCCACCGGCCCCGGGGACATCCTCGTCTTCCTCGCGGGCGAGCGGGACATCCGGGACACCGAATCGGCCCTGGCCGATCACCTCGGACCGCGCCTCGCCGTCGACGGGCGCTCACGGCTGCCCGGAGGGGTCGAAGTGGTGCCCCTGTACTCGCGCCTGAGCGCCGCCGAGCAGCACCGCGTCTTCGAGCCGCATTCAACGCGCCGGATCGTCCTGGCCACGAATGTCGCCGAGACCTCGCTGACGGTGCCCGGCATCCGCTACGTCATCGACCCGGGCCTGGCCCGCATCTCGCGCTACTCCAACCGCACGAAGGTCCAGCGCCTGCCCATCGAGCCGATCAGCCAGGCCAGCGCCAACCAGCGCTCGGGGCGCTGCGGGCGCCTGGCCGACGGCGTCGCCATCCGCCTCTACTCCGAAGCCGATTTCAACTCCCGCCCCCAGTACACCGAGCCGGAGATCCTGCGCACCTCGCTGGCCAGCGTCATCCTGCAGATGGCGGCCCTGGGGCTGGGCGCGGTGGGGGACTTCCCCTTCATCGACGCCCCGGACCGCCGGGCCGTGCGCGACGGCATCGCCCTGCTCGCCGAGATCGGCGCGATCCACCCCGACGGCGCCACCAGCGCCGCCGGGCCGCGGCTGACCGCCGTCGGGCGCCGCCTGGCGCGCCTGCCGATCGACCCGCGCCTGGGGCGGATGCTCCTGGAGGCCGGCGAGCTCGGCTGCGCCGGGGAGGTGCTCGTCATCGTCGCCGCCCTGTCCATCCAGGATGTCCGCGAGCGCCCGGCGGACAAGCAGGAGGCCTCCGACGCCCTGCACCGCCGCTTTGCCGACCCCACGAGCGATTTCCTGACCTACCTCAACCTGTGGCGCTACCTGCGCACGCAGTCCCGGGAGTTGTCCGGCTCGGCGTTCCGGCGCATGTGCCGCGCCGAGTTCCTGCACTACCTGCGGATCCGCGAGTGGCAGGACGTCCACGCCCAACTGCGGCAGATGTCGCGGCAGTTGGGGCTCAGCGCCTCCCCCGTCGAGTTGCCGACTGCGCGCGCCATCCGCGCCGCCGGGGAGGCCCTGGAGCCCGGCTCGCACGCCGCCCAGATCGCCCACGGGGATGTGGCGGCCGCCGTCGTGGCGCTCGGCCGCAGCGCCGACACCCCCGACGCCGACGCCATCCACCGCTCCCTGCTGGTGGGACTGCTGTCCAATGTGGGCAACTGGGATGAGCGGCGCCGCGAGTACGCCGGGGCGAGGGGCACGCGCTTCACGATCTGGCCCGGCTCGGGGCTGCGCCGCAAGACCTACGACTGGGTGATGACGGCGGAGCTGGTGGAGACCTCCCGGCTCTTCGCGCGCACCGTGGCGAGGATCGATGAGCGGTGGATCGAGGAGGCGGCCGAGCGGGCGGGCCTGCTGCGCCGCGTCTACGGCGAGCCCTACTGGTCCACTCGCCACGGGGCCGCGATGGTCCACGAGAGGGTGATGCTCTACGGGATGACGCTCGTGGCGGACCGCCCCTCCACGCTGGCGTCGGTGGGCACGGAGTCGGCGCGGCAGGTGGCCCGGGAGATGTTCATCCGCTCCGGGCTCGTCGAGGGCGGCTGGCACGCCCGGCACGGCTTCGTGGAGCGCAACCGGGAGCTGCGCGAGGAGCTGGAGGATGTGGAGCGGCGGCGCCGCGTGCACGGCCTGCTGGCCGGTGACGAGGCGCTGTTCGACTTCTACGACGACCGCCTGCCCGAGGAGGTCCATGGCGCCGCCGACTTCGACGCCTGGTGGAAGCGGGAGCGGGGCCGCCACCCGGACCTGCTGGACTTCACGCGAGAGTTGCTGCTCCCCGGCGATGACGACGCCACGGGCTACCCGGACACCTGGACGCAGGGGGACCTGACCCTGGGCCTGGACTACGTCTTCGAGCCGGGGCGCCATGATGACGGCGTCACCGTGCGGGTGCCGATCGAGGTGCTGGGGCGCCTGGAGCCGACCGGCTTCGACTGGCTCGTGCCGGGGATGCGCCCCGAGCTCGTGGTGGCCACGATCCGAGCGCTCCCCAAGCGGGTGCGCCGCCAGCTCGTCCCCGCCCCGGATGTGGGCGCGCAGGCGTGGGCGGTCCTGCGGGAGGAATACCCGACGCCGCCGGGGGCCTCCTGCCCGGACACTCCCTTCGAGGAGGCCTTCGCCCAGGTGGTGGGGCGCCTGCGCGGGGTGGAGATCAGCGACGACGACTGGGCCGAGGCCGCTGAGCGCCTGCCCGATCACCTGTCGATCGCCTTCGTGGCGCTTGACTCGCGAGGGAAGGTCCTGGGGCGCGGCAAGGATCTCGTGGCGCTGCGGAGGCGGTTGTCGGGGCGCACCGAGGAGGCCGTGCGCTCGGCGGTGCGCGGGGCGCTCGCCCAGGCGATGGAGGAGGCGCGGGCCCGCTCCGGCGGGGGCGGCGGATCACGAGGCCCCGGAGCGGGGAAGGCGGGGCGGGGCCGGCAGGCCCCCGGGCGGCTCGGCCAACGCGGTCACAGGGCCGGCGCCGATCCCACGGGTGCGGCGGGCCCGGTTGGCCCGAAGGCGGGCGGCGCCGGGTCCGCCGGCATGAGCGCGGGGCTGGCCGAGCGGGCGGGCCTGGAGGAGTGGCCGAGCGGCCTGGCCGGACTCATCGGCCCGGATTCCTCCACGATACCCACCACGGTGGAGTCCACCGGCACGGCCGGGCTCGTCGTGCGGGGCTACCCGGCCCTGGTGGCCAGTGGTGGCGCGGCCCGGCTGCGCCCCGGCGGGGCCGGCGGGGGCGGCGGGGGCGTGACCCCCGGCAAGCCCACGGCCCCCACCGCGGATCTGACGATCCTGTCCGACGCCGTCGCCCAGGGCCGGGAGCACCCCACCGGTGTGATCGCGCTGGCACAGGCGCGCGTGGCGCTGCCGACGGGCCGGATCACGAGCCGCTGGAGTGGCAGGGAGTCGCTGACGCTCGCGGCGAGCCCTTACCGGTCCACCGAGGCGCTGGTGGCCGACCTCCAGTTGGCGGCGGCGCGCGCCGTCGCCGAGCGGTGGGCCTCCGGCACTGGCCGAGGACTCGCCGAGGTGCGCGAGAAGGCCGCTTTCGATGAGTTCGCGGGGGCGATGCGCGAGGGCCTGGAGGATGAGGTCCACCGGATCGCTCTCATCGTGGTGCGCGCGCTGGAGGCCCAGCGGGAGGTTCAGGACGCGGTGGACGCCCATGCCTCGCTCGCGCTGCTGACCACGCTGCAGGAGGTGCGCGAGCAGGCCGCCGCGCTCATCGCCGATGGGTTCATCACCGCCACGCCCACCGGCCGGTTGCGCCACCTGCCCAGGTACCTGAAGGCGCTGGCGATGAGGGTGGAGCGGGCGGCCTCCTCGCCGTCGGCGGCGGCGCAGGACGCGGCCCTGGCCTACCAGGCGCGCGAGGCCCTGGCGGGTGTCGAGCGGGCGCGTGAGCGGGCTGCGGCGCTCCCGCCGGACGCGGCGCGCGAGGCGGCGCTGGCCGAGGCGCGGTGGATGGTGGAGGAGTTGCGGGTGAGCCTGTTCGCCCAGACGCTGGGGACCTCCCAGAAGGTCAGCCCCCAGCGCATCTCCAAGCTCCTCGCCACCATCTAACCCCACCGCCCATCACCCCTCCCTATCAGCGAGACCGGTCGAAAATAGGAGCGAGACCGGTTCCGGGACCGGTCTCGCTCCTATTTTCGACCGGTCTCGCTGGAGGGGGCGGGCTGGCGTTAGGCCGGCCGCAGGCCCTCGGCGTCCAGCGCCGCCCGGGCCCGGCCCCAACGACGGTCGTCGCGGAAGGTGAGCCAGAGGGAATCGAGCCCCCGATCGACGACGGCGGCGTAGAAGGCCTCCGGCCCGCGCTCGGCGCCGCGCCTCAGGGCCCGGGCGTTGATGATCTCCTCCTCGGTCCGCCCCCCCGGCCAGATGTGCGATAAAAGCGCGCCGATCGGACCACGCGGTTCCCGGATCGCTCTCATCGAGGTGGAGCCAGCGGTGCCCGGGCGCGATCCCGAGCGCCGCATCACCCTCGACGGGCGGGGTGATCGGCCCCGCCCAGTCCCGACCGGCCCGGGCGGCGAGGATCGAGGCTGGCCAGACGACGCCGGTGTCCAGGTCCAGCCAGACGCCGTCGCGCTGCCCCGCGGCGGCGATGGAGGTCACCAGGGCTCCCAGGCGCAGCGGCAGGGGCGAGCCGGCGGGACGCTCTTGACGCAGCCGGGCCATGATCAGCTCGGCGAGGACGTCGTCGCCGGGCCATCCGCGCAGCCCGAGCTGGGTGATGGCGGAGAGCATCGCGGCGGTCATGGGCTCGCGCAGCGCGTGGCCGGGCCCGTCACTGGAGCGCCAGGCGCCCGCCAGACAGGCTCCGACCTGCTGGAGGGCGTGGCGGCAGTCAGCGCCGGTGATGGCGGACACGAGCGAGGGGATATCGCGCCTGGCCCGGGCCCTGCGCACCGCGCCGACGTCGACGGGCTCGGCCACGGGAGCGCCGAACTCCTCCAGGAACTCCAGGTGCCGGGGGCGGCCCCGCTCGCCGCGCGCATCCCGCGGATCCCGACGCCCCTCACATCCCGGGTGGTCCCAGCGATCCGGGGCCCCGGCGCGCTCGGCGGCCCTGCGGGCGCGGCGGCTCGGTCCCGATTCGAGGGCCTCGGGTGCGGGCCGCGCCCCGCCGGCCCCACCGCCCTCATCATCGACGCGACGGCTCCCCGCGCCCCGGTGGCGCTCGGCGTCGGGGCGGGTCCGGCCGTACTGATCCGGCAGGTCGCCCCAGCCGCGGATCGGCTGCGGGCCAGTGATCCTGGGGCCGATGAGCCGCTCGACGCTGATCTTGTCGGTGATGGCGCAGCGGTAGACCCACCGGTCGGACAGGTCGAAGACGTAGCGCATCGTGTCCCCGCGCTCCAGGAGCGGCTTGACCTGGGTGGTGCCAGGCAGGACGCGGTCGAGGATGGGACCGCCGGTGGCGGCGCGGGCCGCGAGGTCGCGCTGGGCGACGTCGTCGATGATGCGAGTGCCATCCGCGAGGGTGAACTCGTGGTGGTGAGCCCGATCCCAGCGGGCGAAGGCGAGGTCGATGGCGTGGGCGAGCTCGGCGAAGGTGGTCGACGGCGGCGCGATGAGGTCGCGCCCAGGGGGCGGGTCGAGGTCAATGCCGCGACCGCCCAGGAGCTCCACGGTGATGACCTGCCAGCGTCTCGCCATGGTCCCGATGCTGCCATAGCCTCGCGGAGCGCGCATGGGCCCCAACCTGGGAAAATCCTGGGGGCCGCGCCGGTGCGACCCGCTCAGGGCCCACCCACCTGCGGCGGGTCCCGGACAGCCGGCGGACGTGTCGCAGACCACGATTCCGCGATGCGCGGGCGGGGAGCGCGGGGCCCCGCCGCTCAACGTCTCACAGCACCGAGGACATGAGCCGGCAGACATTGTCGATGTAGCGCAGGTAGCGGGGCTCGGCGGCCCACTGCTCTGCGGTCAGCTCCTCGGAGACGGCCCGGTAGGCATCATCATTGGCGCGCAAGAGGTCGTCGAGATCCCCGCCGAAGGCCAGCAGCATGACCTCGTAGTTGAGGGTGAAGCTGCGGAAGTCCATGTTGGACGAACCGATGACCGCCACCTCGCCGTCCACCGTCATGTACTTGGAGTGCAGGACGGTGGGCGGGGGGTAGCGGAAGATCCGCACCCCGGCGGCCAGCAGCGCCGGGTAGTAGGAGCGCTGGGCGTGGTTGACGATGAACTGGTCGGACTCCTTGCCGACGAACAACTCCACCTGCACGCCCCGGTAGGCGGCCGAGGTAATCGCAGCCAGCAGCGCCTCGTCGGGGATGAAGTAGGGGCTGGTGATGGACACCCGCCGGGTGGCCCCCTGGATGAGGGACAGGAACATCCTCAGGTTCGGCTCCAGGGGGTAGCCGGGCCCGGACGGCACGAGCTGCATGGCGTTGACGACGGCGTCGGGCCGCCCGGGACGGGGCGCGGCGGAGCCCACGGTGGGCGCGGGCCCCTGGCCCACCTCGGGGATGGCCTCGGGCAGGGCCTCGGCGATGGTGGAGGTGGGGCGCTTGTGTGCGGGCCGGGAGACGCCGGGCTTGCGCTTGCGGGCGGGGCTCAGGGCGAAGACGTCGAGGAGCTCGTCGGCCTCGAAGAGCCAGTCCATGGCGAAGACGGCCTGAGCCTCGGCGACGATCGCTCCTGTGACCTCCACGGTGAGGTCCTTCCAGACGCGCCCCGCCCAGCGGTTGCGGCGCAGCAGATAGGTGGGGTCGATGATGTTGTGGGAGCCGATAAAGGCCCGCTCATTGTCGATGATGAGGAGCTTGCGGTGATTGCGCAGGTCGGGGCGGCGCCAGCGCAGTCGGAAGGGCAGGAGGGGCATCATGAGCCACCACTCGATGCCCGCCGCGCTCAGCCGCCTGCCCAGGGTCCTCCAACCGGGGTACTTGCGGCTGCCCAGGTGGTCGAGCAGGAGGCGCACCTTGACGCCGCGGGCGGCGGCGCGCTCCAGGGCGCTGTAGAAGACGTCGGTGACATCGTCCCAGGACTGGATGTAACACTCGACGCTCACCGAGGTGGTGGCCCCGTCAATGGCGCGGGCCATGGCGGCATAGGTGGCCTGGGAGTCGTCGTGCAGGGCGACGACCTCCCCGGTGAGGCAGGGCAGTCCGGTCAGGCGCCGGTTCATGCGCAGGATCGAGTCGAGGTGCCTAGACTCGCTGGCCCCGGGCGGGGCGTCGGGCAGGTGCGCGGTGTAGCGCAGGGCCATCTCATTGACCTCGACCTGCTGGCGGTAGCGCTTGCCGGTCACGCGCGGGCTGCCCAGGAGCAGGTAGAGGGGGAGCCCGACGACGGGCAGGAGGAAGATGAGGATGAGCCAGGCCGTCGACGACGACGGGCGGCGGTTCTCGGGGATGGTCCCCAGGGCGATGATCTTGATGACGTACTCGATGACGACCCACGCGGTGGCGAGGGAGGTGGGGAGCGTCATCAGCCTCATGGGCGCATGATGCCACGTGGCGGGCCATGGCAGGGGGCGATCCCGCGAGCACCGCCGGCCCGGGCGCGGAGGGCCGCCGCCTCCAGCCCGGGCCGGTCAGCCGGCGATAAGAGGGGAGCCGAAGAACGTGCGGTAGTAGCCGTAGAAGTTCCAATTCCCCCAGGTCGTACAGTCATCCCCGCCGGAGGCGGCGGCGTCGTTGGCCAGATAGGGGGTGTAGTCATAGAGCCCCGCGGTGGCCTGGTTGGCGGCCGTCACCTCCCCGGACCCGCAGGAGGCGTCCGGGGAGTAAGCGATGGTCGTCGGCGTCCCGGCGACGAAGGAGTAGCCGCCGGGGTCGAGACGGTAGCGCTGGAACTGCGCGGCGGCGCCGTAGAGCTGGGCGAAGAAACCGGCGAAAGCCGGGTCGCACTGGCCGCCATCGGGGCAGGCGTAGCCGGTGGCGGCCTCGTAGTCGCGGGCCGTGAGACGGCTGCCGGAGGCGGTGAGGAGGCCCTGCTCCTTCTGGATGAGCACGAGGAGGACCCGGGGGTTGATGCCGCAGGCCGAGGCGACGCCGGAGATGATGCGGGCGGCGCTCTGCCCCTCGGCGGCGATGTAGCCGCCGGGGCAGACATTGGAGACCTCGCGGGTCTGGGTCTGGAAGACGGCGTCGGCGAGGCAAGGCGTGCCGTCGTGGCCCGGGACGCAGCCCTTGTTGACCCTGGCGATGAAGGCGGCGATCTCCTCCTCACTCATGGCCTGGGAGTCGTAGAAGACCTCGTCGTCGATGATGCGGGAGGGGGTGTAGCCCGTCATGTCCGGGACGACGGGCGCGGGCCCCGCGGCCTCGGGGGTGGGGGTCGTTCCGGTCCCGAGGACCACGAGCCGGCCCTCAAGGGACAGGGCGAAGACGGCGACGAGCACCGTGATGAGGAAGGAGAGAATGAGGACGGTCAGCGGGCTGAGCAGGCGACGGCGCCGCGCGCGCGAACGGGCGCGGGCCGAGGCGCTCGGGCGCTGGCCCGCGCCGCTGGGCTGGTCACGGCGGGAACCGGGGGATGAGGGGGGCACTGCCCTCATGCTGCCATACTCGGGGCGGGGCTTCACGTCCGCGAGGCGTCAGGGCTCCGCCTCCCGAAGGCCGCGGGGGCCGGCCGTACCCTTGGCCCGTGGATCCTCACGACGCCCTGGCCCTCGCCCGCGAGCTCATGGACGCGCACGGGCTGGGCGATTGGGGGCTGGCCCTTGACCGCGCCCGGCGCCGCGCGGGCCAGACCGATCACGCCCGGCGCCGCATCACCCTGTCGCGCGCGCTGATGGCCCTCTACTCGCCCTCCGAAGCGCGCGAGACGATCCTGCATGAGATCGCCCACGCGCGGGTGGGGCCGGCACATGGTCACGACGCCGTGTGGGTGGCGGAGGCCCGGCGCCTGGGCGCGAGCGGCAGGCGGCTGGTCGCCCCGGACGCGCCGAGCCTGCCCGGCAGGTGGGTGGGCATCTGCCCGGTGGGCCACACGGTCAACCGGATGCGCCGCCCTCGTCGGCCGATGTCCTGCGCGCGCTGCTCCAGGCGCTTCGATCCCGCGCACCTGCTGAACTGGGAGCTCGACGGCGCCCCCGTGGCGCCCGGGCGCATCAGCGCCGAGTACGAGCGGGCGCTGCTGATGCTGCATGGGGCCTCCTCCCCCAAGGGCGATGTTGCCGGTGGGGGCCCCACTGGGCGAGGATGACACGGGGCCGCGTCAGCGGGCGCCGCCGCCATCGAGACCATGATCGAACCCGCCGAGGAAGCACGATGATCGTCACCACCACCCCCACCGTCGAGGGATGCCCCGTCAGCCAGTACCTGCGCGTCGTGTGCGGGGAGACCATCGCCGGGGTCAACATGTTCAAGGACATCGCCGCGGGCTTCCGCAACATGGTGGGCGGGCGCGCGGAGTCCTATGAGCGCGAGCTCATCCAGGCCCGCGAGACCGCCCTGGCGGAGATGGTGCAGCGCGCCATCGAGCTCGGCGCCGAGGGCGTCGTCGGTGTCGATATCGACTACGAGACGCTCGGCTCGGACAACGGCATGCTCATGGTGACGGCCTCCGGCACGGCGGTGCGCTTCACCCCCGTCCAGCAGGCCCCCGGCACTGGCACCGCGGGCGCCGTCGGCTACTGACCCGCCGGGCAGCGGCCCGGGGCCCGGGCGGCCCCGGTCAGGCGAGATGCTGGAGGTGGCCGTCGGGGTCCTTGACCCCGGCCATCAGGACGAGCCCGGCGATGAGCACCGTCATGATGCCGAGGATCCCCCAGTAGCCGGAGCCCTGCCCCGCGAAGCGCGCGCCCACCCAGATCGCCGCCCCGTACAGGGCGGGGGCGAGGAAGGAGGCGGCGCGCCCCGTCGTCGCGTACAACCCGAAGATCTCGCCCTCGCGCCCCTCCGGGATGAGGCGGGCGAGGAAGGTGCGGGAGGCCGACTGGGCGGGTCCCACGCAGGCGGACAGCGCCAGGCCGAGCGCCCAGAACACGGCCTTCCCGCCGTCGTGGAGGAAGAAGACGGCGTTGCCGGCCACGACGAGGATGACGAGTGAGCCCATGATGACCCGCCGTGGCCCGACGATGTCGTCGAGGCGCCCGCAGGCGATCGTGGTGATGCCGGCCACCACGTTGGCGGCGACGGCGAACTGGATGACTTCGGCGTCGGAGAAGTCGAAGGTGGTGCGCGCGACGATGCCGCCGTAGGCGAAGACCCCAGCGAGCCCGTCCCGGAAGATCGCCGAGGCCAGGAGGAACCGCAGGACATTCGGGTGGGAGCGGTACAGCGAGCGCAGGGTGCGCCACAGGTGCCGGTAGGACGCGAGGATCGACTCGTGGCGCCCAGCGCCAGCGGCGCCCGCGAGGCCTCCCACGCCGGGGATGTCCCCGGGCTCCACGGGCTCCGCGCCCCTCCCGGGGATCCGGCTGGCGCCATCCGCCTCGGGGCCGCCCGTCGCGGGGCCTTGGCGCCGACGGCGCCGCCTGGCGGCGCTGGACTGGGTGAGCAGGACCGGGATCGCCGAGATCCCGAACCAGGCGGCGGCCACGAGCATGGCCACGCGGACATTGAGGCCGTCGGCGCTGGTCACGCCAAACCAGCCGACCTCGGGGCTGATAAGGCCCGCGTAGACCACGAGCAGCAGGACGATCCCACCCAGGTATCCCATGCCCCAGCCGATCCCGGAGACCGCGCCGATCCGCTCCTTGGAGGTCACATGGGACAGCAGCCCGTTGTAGTTGACGGAGGCGAGCTCGAAGAAGAGGTTGCCCACCCCCATGAGCACGATCCCCAGCCACAGGTAGCCGGGTTCAGGCTTGACGAAGAACAGCGCGGCGGAGACGGCCACGACCAGCGCGGTGTAGACCCCCAGGGAGGCGACGGCCCGCCCGGCACGATCGGCCCTCTGCCCCGTGACGGGGGCGAGCAGGGCAATGAGCAGGCCGGCGACCGCCATGCCCGCGGACAGCCGCGACTGGTTGGAGGTGGGATCTCCGAAGGACGAGGAGACCAGGTAGGTCGCGAAGACGAAGGTCGTGATGACGGCGTTGAAGGCGGCTGATCCCCAGTCCCACAGCCCCCAGGCCAGGACGGGCCAGGTCAGGGGGCGGGACTTGGTCTGCTGCCCAGGGGCGGTGATCGACCCCAGGAGTGAATCAGGGGAGAGCATGCGCCGAGCCTACGGCGTGAGCCCTTCGCTCTGCTCTCCTCTTAGGCACAGATGGAGCACCGTCCAGTTGGGCATTCCCGCACCTGCCCGCGGCCTCCCGCGCTGGGCGGGCGCGCTCCCGCCTACCCGCGCTGGGCGGGCGCGCGCTCCTCGGCGGCGAGCAGGGCCTCGGCGAGGAGCAGGTCAAGGCTCGTGGTCACCTTGAGGGCGCGCGCGTCCCCGGCGACGGCGACAACGCCGGCGCCCATAGACTCGACCAGTCCGGCGTCGTCGGAGGCGGCCAAGCCCTCACTGGCCGCGCGCTGGGCGCCGGCGCGGTGAGCGGCCAGCAGGGTCTCACGCGCGAAGCCCTGGGGCGTCTGGACGGCGCGCAGCCGGGAGCGGTCCGGGGTGGCAACGATCGGCTCGACCGCCTCACCGGTCCGGACCTCCTTGATGGTGTCAGTCACCGGCATGACGGGGATGACGGCCTCGTGCCCCTCGCGCAGGGCGGCGACGACGCGCTGGATGACATCGGGGGGCGTGAGCGCGCGGGCGGCGTCGTGGACGAGTATGAGGGCGGCGTCGGGCTGGGCGCGCAGGGCGGCCTCAAGACCGAGGGCGACACTCGCCTGCCGGGAGGCGGAGGAGCCCGCGACCACCTCGACGTCGCCGAGATCGGCCACCTCGCGGCGGAAGTCCTCGATCCACCCCTGCGGCGCCGTGACGACGACGCGTTCGAGGACGCCGGAGGCCAGCAGGCCCTGCACCGCGCGCCGCACGAGCGACTGCCCGGCGAGGGGGACGAGGCCCTTGGGCACCTCGGCGCCGAGGCGGCTGCCCGAGCCTGCGGCGGTGACCACGGCGATCACCGGGGAGAGGGCCTCGGGGGCTGCGGCGGTCATGGCGGGGCTCGCTCGGGGGCGGGGCGGCCCGGGCGCCGTCAGGCGGCGGCGCCAGCGGCGAGGACCTCGTCGAGGCGGCTCTCGGCCTCCTCCTCGGGGGTCTTCTGCGCCAGGGCGAGCTCGGAGACGAGGATCTGGCGGGCCTTGGAGAGCATGCGCTTCTCACCGGCCGACAGGCCCCGATCGGTGTCCCGGCGCGACAGGTCCCGCACGACCTCCGCGACCTTGATGACGTCGCCCGAGGCGATCTTCTCCTGGTTGGCCTTGAAGCGGCGCGACCAGTTGGTGGGCTCCTCGGTGAAGGGGGCGCGCAGGACCTCGAAGACCTTCTCCAGGCCCTTCTCGTCGACGACGTCGCGCACCCCGATGAGCTCGACGGACTCGGCGGGGACGAGGATCGTCAGGTCGCCCTGGGCGACCTCGAGCTGGAGGTAGGTCTTCTCCTCCCCCTTCACCTTGCGCTGGCGAATATCGATGATCCGGGCCGCGCCGTGGTGGGGATAGACGACGGTCTCTCCGACTTCAAGGGTCATGGGTGAGGTCTCCAGTCAAGCAAACAGGAGCCTCAGTTTACCAGTGCCGAGCGGCGAGATACCGGGGGAGGTTGCTCACAGCGCGCGATGGCGCCGGGCCCGCGGGGGCCCGGCGCCATCATCGACAAGCGCGCCCGCGTGCGGGCGCGGGGCTCACTTGCCCTGGTTGGCCACGGCCGCGATCTTCGCCTCGGCCTCCGGGTCGAGGTAGCGGCCGCCCTTCTTGAGCGGCTGGAGGGTCTCCTCGTCGAGCTCGTAGACCAGCGGGATGCCCGTGGGGATGTTGACGGCGGCGATGTCGTCGTCGGAGATGCCGTCGAGGTGCTTGACAATCGCGCGCAGGGAGTTGCCGTGAGCGGCGATCATGACGGTCCTGCCGGTCTTGATCTCGGGGACGATCGTGGACTCCCAGTAGGGCAGGAGCCGGGCCAGGACATCCTTGAGGCACTCGGTGGCGGGAATCGGCTCGCCGGCGTAGCGCGGGTCGGCGTCCTGGGAGAACTCGGTGCCGGGCTCGATGGCCGGCGGCGGGACGTCGTAGGAGCGGCGCCAGAGCATGAACTGCTCCTCGCCGTACTCGTCGCGGATCTCCTTCTTGTTCTTACCCTGGAGGGCGCCGTAGTGGCGCTCGTTGAGGCGCCAGTCGCGCTCGACGGGGATCCAGTGAAGGTCGGCCGCGTCCAGGGCGAGGTTCGCCGTCATGATCGCGCGGCGCAGCATCGAGGTGAACAGCTTCTCGGGGAGGACGCCGGCCTCCTTGAGGAGCTCGCCGCCGTGGACCGCCTCGGCGCGGCCCTTCTCGGACAGGGGGACGTCGACCCAACCGGTGAACAGGTTCTTCGCATTCCATTCGCTCTCGCCGTGGCGGAGCAGCACAAGGGTGTAAGCCATGGGCCTATCCTGCCAGGCGCGTGCGCCGCGCGCGAGGCCCCCGGTCCCACCCGGGATCATCCGGAGCGGGGACCGGGGGCCTGCGGGCAGCGGCGCCCGGGAGCGAGGGCCCTCCCGGGCGGCGCGGCACGGGGTCTCGCGCCTTCGGCCAGGCGCGAGGGGCCCGCGAGCGACCTCAGTGGGCCTGGTTGTAGGCCTCGCGGATCGGGGCGGGGATGCGCCCGCGGTCCGAGACCTCCATGCCCTGGCCGCGGGCCCACTCGCGGATCTTCTGGGTCTCGGCCGAGGCGCTGGCGCCCCGACGACGGACATTGCGGCGACCGGAGACGCGACGGGCCTTGGAGGACCACTCCTCAATGGACTCGCGCAGCGCGGCGGCGTGCTCGTCATTGAGGTCGATCTCGTAGGTAACCCCATCAAGACCGAAGGTGACTGTCTGCGACGCGGCGGACTGGTCGATATCGTCGACGAGGATGATCTGGGTCTTCTGGGCCATGGCTCACTCTTCTCTTCGTGACGTAGGAGGATTGCTGAGATGAATCCTCTTGCGAACACCCGAAGGATAATGGAGGAATACGGGGGGCGCAATATCGCTCCTGGATTCACGGCCCTGAACTCCATGCATTTCCTCTGTGAGAACCCTGGGAGCGGCACTCTTCCGTTCTCGGAGGTGGCGCGCGGAACGGGATTCGACGAGCGGGCGGCCGATGAGCGCGTCCCTTATGCGCCGCGAGCCGCCAATGACGCCCCTCGGCGGTGCGAGTTCCAGGCGGGCCAAATTGCGCGCGCGGTCGGAGGGCAGGAGGAGGGCCCGCAAGAGCGGCGCGCGGGTGGAACTTACGCGCCGCGAGCCCCTGAGCGCGGGCCCGCCAATGAGAGAGGGCCCCGGGATCACTGGTCCCGGGGCCCTGTTCGAGCCACCTGTGGGAATCGAACCCACGACCTATTCATTACGAGTGAATCGCTCTGCCGACTGAGCTAAGGTGGCGCGCCGCTAACGGCGGCGTGAGGACTCTACAGCGCGCGGCGCGCCGGGCGCAACGCGGGAGCCATCGCCACCCCGTGGCGCTGAGCACAGCCTCGGACCGCCTTGGATCGGCCTGGGCCGGCCTGGACCGCCTCGCGCGCGAGCGGCCGCGCCAGTCACGGTCAGTGGCGCGATGGCCCGGGCGACGGCGGGATGCCGCGTATGACGGGCATTGGCGCGCGCCATGTCGCATGTCAGCGTACGCTGACGCACATTGGCGCGCCGGCACGGCCACGCGCGCCCCACCCGATCGGGCTCCGCCGCGTTCGCGGCGCTCCCAGGCCCCTCCTCTCCCTGGAAAGGACCAGCAGCATGTCGCAGCAGACAGATCCCCCGGCCGGCGCGGCGCACTCCGTGGCGCATGACAAGGGGGACGCCGGCTACAACAAGGAGTTGAAGAGCCGCCACCTCCAGATGATCGCCATCGGCGGCTCGATCGGCACCGGCCTGTTCCTGGGGGCCGGCGGGCGCCTGGCCCAGGGCGGGGCGATCCTCATCGTCGCCTACGCGATCTGCGGCGCCTTCGCCTTCCTCATGGTGCGGGCCCTCGGCGAGCTCGCGATCCGCCGCCCCTCCTCGGGCGCCTTCGTGTCCTACGCGCGCGAGTTTCTCGGGGAGAAGGGCGCCTACATCACCGGCTGGTTCTTCTTCCTGGACTGGGCGGTGACGGTCATGGCGGACATCACCGCCGTCGCCCTCTACTTGCACTACTGGGGCGCCTTCAGGGCCGTCCCCCAGTGGGTTCTCGCGCTCATCGCGCTGGCCCTGGTCTTCGTGCTCAACATGCTCAATGTCAAGATGTTCGGCGAGGCCGAGTTCTGGTTCGCCCTCATCAAGGTAGCGGCGATCATCTCCTTCATGCTCGTGGCCATCTGGGCGATCGTCAGCGGCGCGGAGGTGGGCGGCCACACGGCGGGCCTGAGCAACATCACGCAGCACGGCGGTTTCGCCCCCGCGGGAATCGGGGTCGTCCTCACCCTCACCCTCGGCGTCGTCTTCGCGTTCGGGGGCACGGAGATGGTGGGCGTGGCCGCCGGCGAGGCGGAGGACGCGATCACCGTGCTGCCCAAGGCGATCAACTCCATGATCCTGAGGATCTTCGTCTTCTACGTCGGCTCCGTGCTCCTCATGGCCTTCGTCCTGCCCTACACCTCCTACTCCAAGAATGAGTCGCCCTTCGTCACGTTCTTCTCTGGGATCGGCGTCCCCCACGCCGGGGACATCATCCAGGTGGTCGTCCTGACCGCGGCGCTGTCCAGCCTCAACGCGGGGCTCTACGCCACCGGCCGCACGCTGCGCTCCATGGCGGTGGCGGGCGAGGCGCCCAGCCTCGCGGCCGGCCTCAACAAGCACCAAGTGCCCGCGGGCGCCATCGCCATCACCTCCGCGCTGGGCCTCGTGGGCGTCGCCCTCAACGCCTTCCTCGCGGAGGACGCCTTCAACATCGTCATGAACCTGGCGGGCATCGGCATCGCCGGCACCTGGGTGGCGATCCTCGTGACGCACCTGGCCTTCCTCAAGCGGGTCAATCAGGGGCTGGAGGAGCGCCCGGCCTACCGGATGCCCGGCGCCCCGTACACCAACTACATCGCGATCGCCTTCTTCGTCCTCATCGTCATCGCCAATGTCCAGGAGCCCGAGGGCCGGTGGACCCTCGCCCTATTCGGCCTCGTCATCGTCATGATGGTGGCAGGCTGGTACCGGGTGCGGGGCCGGATCCGCGGCGATCTGCTCGACCACGTCCTCGACGAGGCGACCACGGGCCCCGACGACAAGCAGTAGCCGCAGCGGCCGCCCGCGGCGGAGCGGGCAGGATAGGGAGCAGGAGGGCCCCATGGGGAGCGTCCACATCATCTACACCGGCGGGACCATCGGCATGGTGGACTCGCCCCAGGGCCTCGTCCCGGGGGCCGATCTCGCCGGCTGGCTCGCCGGCCTCCTGCCCCCGAAGCGCCCGCCGGCCCCCGGCCTAGAGGCGCTGGAGTCGACGTCGTTGACGGCCCTGGAGCCGCTCATCGACTCCTCGAACGCCACGCCGGAGTCCTGGCAGTCGATCGTCGAGGAGGCGCGCGAGCACGCGGCCCGCCACCCCGGCGAGCCGATCGTCATCCTCCACGGCACGGACACCATGGCCTACACCTCGGCCGCCCTGTCCTACGCCCTGGCGGGCCTGGGGGCGCCCGTGGTCATCACCGGTTCCCAGCTGCCGCTCGGGGCCGAGGGCAGCGACGCCGAGGCGAACGTCCTGGGGGCGCTGCGGGCGGCCGTCAGTGGGCGGGTGGTCGGCGTCACCCTGTTCTTCGGCGGCCTGCTGCTGGCAGGCGGCCGCGCCACGAAGTCCTCCTCCTGGGACTTCGCGGGCTTCGCCTCGCCCATGGCCCCGCCGCTGGCCCGCGCGGGTTCCGACGGCGCCAACTGGGAGTGGTCCGTGAGCCACGAGGGCTCCGGGGCCGCCCCCGACGCCTGGGCGGAGCCCAAGCCCTACGCCCGGCACGACGTCGTCGTCCTCGACATGGCGCCCGGCATCACCGGGGCGCGCCTGGCGGCACTGCTCGACCCCCTGCCCCAGGCGGTCATCCTGCGGGCCTTCGGGGTGGGCAACGTGCCCAGCGACGAGCCCGGGCTGACCGAGGCTATCGCGCGGGCGATCCGGGCCGGGACCGCGGTCGTCGTCGCCTCCCAGTGCCACCAGGCCGAGGTGCTCCTCGGGCACTACGCCACCGGGGACGCCATCGCGCGGGCGGGCGCCGTCGGCACCGCCGACATGACCCTGGAGGCGGCCTACGCCAAGGCTCAGTTCCTCCTAGCCCAGGGCCTGACCGGCACGGCCCTCGCCGAGGCGATGGGGCGCCCGATCGCGGGCGAGCTCAGCCCTCGCAGGTGAGGCCCTCGGCGGGCATCGTGCCCTTGAGCAGGTACTCATCCACGGCCGTGGTCACGCACTTGCCCGCGCGGCCGTAGGCCGTGTGCCCGTGGCCCTTCCAGGTCAGCAACTGGCCCGAGTCGAGTTGATCGGCCAGGGACTGGGACCACTCGTACGGCGTGGCCGGATCCCCCGTCGTCCCGATCACCAGGATCGGGTTGGCCCCCGAGGCGTGGATCGCCTTGCGCTCATTGCCCGACGGGTGGCCCCAGGCCTGGCAAGCGACGTCGGTGTACTGCAAGCCGTCACCGAAGGTCGGGGAGGCCTTCTTGATCTCCGCGGCCTCCTGGTCCCAAGAGGCGGCGTCGCCCATGACGGGGAAGTCCGCGCAGTTGATGGCGCCGATGGCCTCACTGCCGTTGCCGGAGTAGGTGCCGTCATTGCCGCGCTGCGCGGCGAGGTCAGCGAAGTACAGGAGGATGGCGCCGTCGGGCTTCCCATCATTCGTCGTCTTGCCCATCGCCCGTGACAGGGCGATGCTCAGCTGGGGCCAGGCCTCGGACTGGTAGAGGGGAACCATGATCCCGGAGGTGGCCAACGAGCGGGTCAGGGGACGGTTCGCATCCGAGGTCCTGATCGGTCCGGACTCCAAGGAGGTCAGGAAGTCCTGGATCTGCTTGACCCCGTCATCCACCGAGCCGGTCAACGGGCAGTCCGACCCCGACTGGCAGCTCTCCACATAGGCCCGCAGCGCGTTCTCGAAGCCCTTCGCCTGGCCCAGCGCCACCTGGCCGCCGCTTATCGAGGGGTCGACGGCGCCGTCGAGCACGAAGCGGCCCACATTGCCCGGGAAGAGGTCGGCGTAGGTCGCCCCCAGGAAGGTCCCATAGGAGTAGCCGAAGTAGGTGAGGGCGGAGTTGCCCGTGACGGCGCGCAGGATGTCGAGGTCCTTGGCGGCCGAGACCGTGTCCACATGGTCGAGCAGCGCCGCGGGCCGGGTCTTGGCCCGGCACTTGGCCTCGCGCTCGGTGGTCTCCTCGGCCACGGCGGCACGCTTCTGCTCCCCCGTGGCGTCATCGGGAAGGCTGGGGGACTCCGTCCCGGAGCGCTCGGCGTCCAACTCAGCATCGGTCAGGCAGTCGATCGCCGTGGACTCACCCACCCCGCGGGGGTCGAAACCGATCACGTCGTAAGCGGTGACGAGGTCTTTGGAGAATTGAGTCGACGTGATCTGGGGAAGGATGTCGACACCGGAGCCGCCGGGGCCGCCGGGGTTGATGAACAGCGCGCCCGTGGCCGTATCGGCCGAGGCCGAGCGCTTCTTCATCGCGATCTGGATCGTCTCGCCCCCGGGGTTGCCGTAATCCAGGGGCACCTTCACGCGCGCGCAACTCATCGTCCCCGGCCCCATGTCGCCACTGCGCTCAGTCATACCGGCGTCCTTCTTGCACGGGTACCACTCCACGGCCTGGCTGTAGAACGACTCCAGACCAGCCGGGACGGAGGCGGTGGCAGCGCCGGTGGCCTGGGTGGCGCCGGGGACTGACGGGTTGCCGCAGGCCGACAGCGCCGCGGTGGCGGTCACGGCGGACAGGGCGGCCAGGATCTTGATCCGGCGGGGACGGGAGGAGGCGTCGAGGATGCTCACGGCGCCAGCCTAAACGCCGCCCACGCGTAGCCTGGCCGCATGAGCCGATCCGACGACGTCGCGCCACCCGCCGCTGATCCGCGCGCGCAGATCAAGGAGTTCCTCACCTCCCGCCGCGCGTGGGTCGGTCAGCGCGACGCCCTCAGCGCGCCTGGGGGCGCAACTGGATCATGAGGGCCTCGACGGCGAGCAGCGGCGCGGCGTTGGAGCGCAGCCTCCCGCGGCACTCCTCGATGGCGGCGATGCGCGCCAGTGACTGCTCCGGCCCGGTGGAGGCGGCCGCCCGCTCGATCTGCTCGGCCAGGTCGATGTTGACGCGTTCGACGTCACTGCCCATCTGCGCGGCCAGGACGTCGCGGTAGAAGGAGAGCAGGTCGATCATGGCCCGGTCGAGCACATCGGTCCGGGCCCTCTTGGCCCGCCGCTTCTGGTCCTCCTCCAAGGCGCGGATCTGCGCGCGCAGGGCGGGTGGCACGCGCCCCTCCCCCTCCAGGCCGAGGGCTCGCATGAGGTCGGCGCGCTCGGCGGCGTCGCGCTCAGCGGTGCGGGCCTGGGCCTCGGACTCGGCGCTCTCGACGAGGTCGGCGGCGGCGAGCACGGCATCACCCACGCTGCGCAGCGACACGGGGGCGCGCAGGAGGCGGCGACGGCGCTCCCAGGCGTCGGGGTCGGTGGCCAAGTGGCGGGCCAGGCCGATATGCGACTGGCTGGCGCGGGCCGCGCGGGCGGCGAGAGCGGGGTCGGCGCCGTCACGGCGCACGAGGAGGTCGGCGACGGCGCCCGCGGGCGGGATGCGCAGCGTGATCAGCCGGCAGCGCGAGCGGATGGTGGGCAGGACGTCGTCGGCGCTGGGGGTGCACAGGAGCCACACGGTCTGGGGCGGTGGCTCCTCGATGGACTTGAGCAGGACGTTCGTGGTGCGCTCGGCCATGCGATCGGCGTCCTCGACGAGGATGACCCGCCACCGGCCAGTCCAGGGGCGGCGCTGCGCCTCGCCGATGAGCTCCTTGACCTCGTCGAGGGTGATGATGAGCTTCTCGGTGGCCAGGCGCACGACGTCGGGGTGGGCGCCGCTCATGACGTCCCGGCAGGGCTTGCACTGGCCGCAGCCGGGCACGTCGCCAGCGCACTGGAGGGCGGCGGCGAAGGCGAGCGCGGCGTTGGAGCGGCCCGAGCCCGGAGGGCCGGTGATGAGCCAGGCGTGGGTCATGGCGGAACCGGGGCCGGTGGCGCTCGGGGGGTCCTCGGCCCCGCCGCTGGCCCGGGCCTCCCGCTGCTCGGCGAGGCCCCTGGCGGCCTCGGCCGCCCCGGACAGGGTGGAGATAACCGCCTCCTGCCCGACGACGTCGTCCCAGACGCTCATGCGCCCTTCCCCTCGGGGCCGCTCAGGCGCGCCGCGGCCTGGAGGAAAGCGGCATGCGCGTCCGGGGCAGCTCCCCGCGGAGCCGCTTCCACGCCCACCGCGCCGGGGCGGGCCTTCAGGAGCGCGGCGACGCGCTGGGTGACATCCTCGGCGACCTCCTCGATGGTCCGCCGGGCGTCGAGGACGGCGAAGCGCTCGGGCTCGGCGTCGGCCAGGGCGAGGAACTGCTCGCGCAGGGCGGCGCGGAAGGCCGCGCCCTCGCTCTCCAGGCGGTCCTTGGCGCCCCTAGCCCCGGTGCGGCGGTCGGCCACGGACGGGTCGGCGTCCAGGAGGATCGTCAGATCCGGGAGCAGGGAGCCGGTGGCCCATTCGGACAGGGACCGGACCTCGGCGGCCCCCAGGGAGCGGGCGGCGCCCTGGTAGGCGATGGAGGAGTCGAGGTAGCGGTCGGTGAGGACCACCTCGGAGCGGCCCAGGGCGGGGCGGATGACCTCGGCGACGTGCTGGGCGCGGTCGGCGGCGTAGAGCAGGGCCTCGGCGCGCGGGTCCACCGCTCCCCCGTGCAGGAGGAGGCGGCGGATCTGGGCCCCCAGATCGGTGCCGCCGGGCTCGCGGGTGAGGCGGTAGTTGATCCGGGCGGCCGCGAGCGCGGTGGCCAGGCGCTTGATCTGCGTGGTCTTGCCGACGCCGTCGCCCCCCTCGAAGGAGATGAGCAGGCCGGGGCGAGGCTGGGTCGCGGGCGAGGGGGCGTCGGTCACGGCTCCAGGGTAGCGGGGCCGCTTCCTGGCGGTGACGCTCCCGGTCCCCGCCTCGGCGACCACGGGATCAGCGCGCCCAGCACGCGCCGGATCTCGCGGGCGTGGGGCTCGCCGGGGCGGGAGCGGGTGGAGCGCTCAACGGACACCGGAGGATAGTGATGCATGTCACTTCTACTTGTAGACGCGCGTCACCATTGGTACGCTTGTACCAATGGTACGAACGTACCAATCCGGGAGGGTGACGCCGCCCTCCGGGAGCATCCGGGGCCCCGGGCCCCGCACCATTGCCACCCCTGAGACCACACCCTGAATCCATCACCGCATCAGCGCAGGGCGACGCAGCCCTGAGCCATCCCGCGGGCGCCCATGCCGGGCGCCGCGCCAGATTCCAGAGGAATAGGACGCGATGCTCACGCCATCCATCGACTCAGAGATCGGTCACCTCAAGACCGTCATCATCCACCGGCCCGGCAAGGAGATGCTGAGGCTGACCCCCGAGAACAAGGACGAGCTCCTCTTCGACGACGTCCTCTGGCTGGAGAGGGCCCAGCAGGAGCATGACGAGTTCGCGCGAGTGCTGCGCAGCCGTGGCGCCCAGGTGCTCTACCTGCAGGACCTGCTCGCCGAGACCCTGGAGATCCCCGAGGCGCGCGCCTTCCTGCTGGACGCCGTCCTATCCGAGGACTCCACGGGGCTGGCAGCCTCCCCCGCCATCCGCCAATGGGCCGAGAGCGTGGAGGCGCCCGCGCTCGCCGAGACCCTCATCGCTGGGATCACCAAGGAGGAGCTCCTCGAACGCATCCCGGGGGTCTCCTCGATGGTGCTGGCCTCGATGGACCCCGAGGACCTGCTGATCGGCCCCCTGCCCAACCACCTGTTCACCCGGGACACCTCCTCCTGGATCTACAACGGTGTGTCGATCAACTCCATGTCGCGCCGGGCTCGGCGCCGCGAGTCGCTCAACTATCGGGCCATCTACACCTGGCACCCGCTTTTCGCCGCCGGGGGCTTCCCCATCTGGTCCGACGGCACGGTCAGCCCCGCGCTGTCCACCGAGGGCGGGGACATCCAGATCATCGGCAACGGCGCCGTGCTCATCGGCGTCTCCGAGCGCACCTGCCCCCAGGGCGTGGAGCGCTTGGCCACCCAGCTCTTCGCCGGGGGCGTGCGCGAGATCATCGCCGTCAAGATGAGGAAGACGCGCGCCCAGATGCACCTGGACACCATCATGACGATGGTCGACCACGGCACCTTCACCAAGTACGCCGACGCGGGGATGCTCCCCACTTTCACCCTGCGCCCCGGTGAGCGCGAGGGCGCGGTGGACGTCATCGAGAATCCCGCCGAGGCCATGCACGAGGCCATCGCCGCCGCCCTGGGCATCGATGAGCTCAACGTGCTCACGACCCCCCAGGACAGCCGCGCGGCCGCCCGTGAGCAGTGGGACGACGGCGCCAACTCACTGGCCATCGCGCCCGGTGTGATCATCACCTACGAGCGCAACGTCAACACCAACGAGTACCTCACCTCCAAGGGCATCGAGGTGCTGACCATCCCCGGTAGCGAGCTTGGCCGCGGCCGCGGCGGCCCGCACTGCATGAGTTGCCCCGTTGTCCGCGAGCCCCTCGGCTCGTGACTACTCTTCCTCCCGTCGCCCACATTCACCTCAATTCCAATGAAGGACGGATCGACATGACCCACCCCCTGCACAACCGCCACTTCCTCAAGGAGACGGACTTCACCACCGCCGAGTGGATGAGCCTGCTGGACCTCGCCGCCCAGCTCAAGGCGGACAAGAAGGCCGGCAAGGAGGTCCAGCGCCTCAAGGGCAAGAACATCGCCCTCATCTTCGAGAAGACCTCCACGCGCACCCGCTGCTCCTTCGAGGTCGGCGCCGCCGATCAGGGGGCCCACACCACCTACCTCGACCCTTCCGGCTCGCAGTTGGGTCACAAGGAGTCCGTGGCGGACACCGCCCGCGTGCTCGGGCGCATGTACGACGGCATCGAGTACCGCGGTGACGACCAGGCCAAGGTCGAGACCCTGGCCGAGCTGTCCGGCGTGCCCGTGTGGAACGGTCTGACCGACGCCTGGCACCCCACCCAGATGCTCGCCGACCAGCTGACCATGATCGAGCTGGTGGACAAGCCGATCACCGAGATCTCCCTGGCGTACCTGGGCGACGCCCGCAACAACGTCGCCAACTCCCTGCTGGTCTCCGGCGCGCTGGTCGGCATGGACATCCGCCTGGTGGCGCCCAAGGAGCTCCAGCCCGAGGCCGAGGTCGTGGCCATCGCCGAGGGGCTCGCCGCCGTCTCCGGGGCCCGCATCACGATCACCGACGACGTCGACGAGGGCGTCAAGGGCGTCGACTACCTCTACACCGACGTGTGGGTCTCCATGGGCGAGCCCAAGGAGGTCTGGAACGAGCGCATCGCCCTGCTCAAGGACTACCAGGTCAACGGCGAGCTCGTGAAGCGCACCGGCAACGACGACGTCAAGTTCCTCCACTGCCTGCCGGCCTTCCACGACCGCAACACGAAGGTCGGCCAGCAGCTCTTCGAGGCCACCGGCATGGACGGCCTGGAGGTCACCGACGACGTCTTCGAGACCGAGCGCAACGTCTCCTTCCAGCAGGCCGAGAACCGCATGCACACCATCAAGGCCGTCATGGTCGCCACCTTGGGCGACTGGGAGGACTGACCCATGCGCATTGTCGCTGCCCTGGGCGGCAACGCCCTGATGCGCCGGGGGGACAAACCCGACGCCCGCACCCAGATCACCAATGTGCAGGCGGCCGCCAAGCAGTTGGCCCTGCTGGCCGAGAAGCACGAGCTCATCATCACCCACGGCAACGGCCCGCAGGTCGGCGTGCTCGCCCTGGAGTCCGCCAACGATGACCGCCTGAGCGAGTGCTACCCCTTCGACACCCTGGGCGCGGAGACCCAGGGGATGATCGGCTACTGGCTCCTCCAGGCCATGCAGAACGCCCTGCCCGGCAGGCAGGTCGCCTCCCTGTTGAGCCAGACCCTCGTCCTGGCCGGGGACCCGGCCTTCGCCAACCCGACGAAGTTCGTCGGCGAGGTCTACGACGAGGCCACCGCCAACAGGCTGGCCGCCGAGAGGGGCTGGACGGTCAAGAAGGACGGCGAGCACTTCCGCCGCGTCGTCGGTTCGCCCAGGCCCCAGCGCGTCATCGAGACCCGGATGGCCCGGGCCCTCCTCCACGCGGGCGCCGTCGTCATCTGCGCCGGCGGCGGGGGCGTGCCGGTCATCCGCAACGAGCACGGCAAGCTCCAGGGGGTCGAGGCGGTCATCGACAAGGACCTGACCGCCGCGGTGCTCGCCGAGCACCTCGATGCCGACGCCCTGCTCATCCTCACCGACGTCGACGGCGTCCAGGAGGGATTCGGGACACCGCAGGCCAAGCGGGTGGACCGCGCCACCCCGGCCTCGCTGCGCGCCATGGACCTGCCCGCAGGATCCATGGGCCCCAAGGTGGAGGCCGTGTGCCGCTTCGTGGAGCTCACGGGGGACATGGCCGCCATCGGCCGCCTCGAGGACGCCATCGGGATCATCGAGGGGGTCTCCGGGACGATCGTGACCCCGGGAGGGAACTACGGCGGGCCGGACGACATCCGGCCGCCGGTGCCCGACCGCACGACCAACTGACCGGGCGCCGATCGGCCGTCAGCGCCCGGAACGCCCACGAGCCCCAGGAAGGAGGACCTCTCTTCCGCTGAGCGGATCCGTCAACCATTCATTCGATGCATCGAAACCCGCGGCGCACCGCCGCACTCACAAAGGAGTGATTTCCCCATGACGAAGATCGTGAACTCGTGGAACGACTTCGACCCCCTCAAGCGCGTCATCGTCGGACGCGCCGACTTCTCAGTCATCCCGCCCGAGGAGCCCGCCACCAGCGAGAAGGTGCCGATCGACTCCGAGATGCGCGGTATGTGGGGCCCCCGCCCCACGGAGACCGTCGAGAAGGCGAACGCCCAGCTCGACTACCTCGCCAAGGTCTGTGAGGACCACGGCGTCATCGTCGACCGCCCGACCCCGCTCCAGTGGAACCAGCCCGTCATCACCCCGGACTTCCGCACCGACTCGATGATGACCTGCATGCCGCCCCGCGACATCCTGCTGACCATCGGCAACGAGATCATGGCCTCGGCCAACTCCTTCCGCTGCCGCTACTTCGAGTACCTGGCCTACTGGCCCCTCATGAAGAAGTACTTCGACGAGGACCCGGAGTTCAAGTGGACGCAGGCCCCCCGCCCGCGCCTGACCAACGCCTCCTACAAGCACAACTACTACGACGAGAAGATCTCGCTGGAGGAGCGCCTCGAGCGCACCGCCGCGAAGGACTTCGTCACCACCGAGGCCGAGCCCATGTGGGACGCGGCCGACGTCCTGCGGCTGGGCAAGGACCTGTTCATCCAGCACGGCCTGACCACCAACCGCACCGCGATGGAGTGGTTCAAGCGCTACTACCCGGACCTGCGCGTCCACGCCGTCAACTTCCCGGGTGACCCCTACCCGATCCACATCGACGCCACCTTCGTGCCGCTGCGGCCGGGACTCATCATCAACAACCCCCACCGCCACCTGCCCGAGGAGCAGAGGAAGATCTTCGAGGCCAACGACTGGCAGATCGTCGACGCCGCCATGCCGGCGCACGAGACCCCGCCGCCGCTGTGCTACTCCTCGGTGTGGCTGTCCATGAACTGCCTGGTCCTGGACCACAAGACCGTCATCTGCGAGGCCAGCGAGGTCCACCAGATGGAGCAGATGGACAAGCTCGGCATGAACGTCATCCCCGTCCCGTTCCGCGACGCCTACCCGTTCGGCGGTGCCCTGCACTGCGCGACGGCGGACGTCTACCGCGAGGGCGGCTGCGAGGACTACTTCCCGAACCAGGTCGAGGACCCGACCCTCGTCTGAGACACCGGGTCCCTGGGGGCCGGTGCCTGCCGGCCCCCAGGGACCATCCACCTGACCAGGCATTCGCGCCCGGTCCCTGTGCCCACCGGGGCCTTCCAGGCAACGGCGCCTGAACCGGATCCACCACGTGCAAGGACGCATAGGACGCACCCCAATGAACGACACCTCGACCACCCCTGATCTCAAGGCCGCCGGGTCCACCTACGTCATGGACAAGAAGCTCGGCGCCATCGCCATGCTCATCTCCGCCACAGGCATGGGCCTGGTGGGGACCTTCAGCCGGGGCGCCACCAATGGCCTCATACCCGATGACAAGGCCGTCATCGGCTCCTTCCTCGCCTCGGGCCGCATGCTCACGGGCGTGGTGGGCTTCACCATCCTGCTCCTCGCGACCCACAAGGCCGCGCTATTCCGCGCCACCCGGCTCAGCCCGGCCATCATCATGGGCGGGATCTCCATCGGCCTGTCGCTGGGCTGCTACATCTCCTCCACGCTGCTGACCACGATCGCCAACGCGGTCTTCCTCATCTACACCGGGCCCCTGTTCTGCACGATCCTGGCCAGGATCTTCCGCAAGGAGAAGATCAGCCGCCTCAACGGGCTCTTCCTGCTCATCGTGTTCGTCGGAATGCTCATGACGATCGGGATCATCGACTACAAGGACGGGGCGCTCTCCTTCGGGCTGGACCTGTCGGTGACCTCGGCCGAGTACCCGAAGAAGGCCATGGGGGACCTCCTGGGCCTGCTGTCCGGCGCCTTCTACGGCATGGCCCTGTTCTTCAACGGGTACCGCAAGGACGTGGACTCCATCGTCCGCGGCGTGTGGAACTTCGTGTGGGCCTCCGTCGCGGCGCTGAGCATGGCGCTCATCCTGCGCCCCTGGCACGGGGTGAGCGCCTTCACCGGCTCCAACTGGGGCTCGGCCGCGCTGCTGTTCGTCTTCAGCGGGCTGGTCGCCCTCGGGTTCCTCGTCGTGGCGGGAAGGAACCTGCCCGCCGTGGAGATGTCCACGATCTCCTACTGGGAGTGCCCGGTGGCGATCGTCTGCGGCCTGCTGATCTTCCACGAGCAGTTGACCCCGATCGGTATGATCGGTGGAGCCCTGATCGTGGGAGGAGGCTTCGCCCCGATCATCGTCGATGCTCTCGCTCGAGCCGGTAAACGCTCTGTCGCTACCGCCTGACCTCATCGACGGCCGCCCCCGTATCGCCATGGCGCGAGGGGCGGCCGTCGCCACTGAACAGCCCCTGACAGTCCACGAACCCGGAGAGATGCCCATGACCGCCGACGGTAGTACTGCCCCTCCCCCCTCAACCGCGATCCCCAGCAGCGCCCAGGGGGCGACAGTACGCCGAGCGGCGGCGGCGTCCTTCATCGGAAACTTCATCGAGTGGTTCGACTACGCCTCTTACGGATACCTCGCCGTCGTCATCGGCAAGGTCTTCTTCCCCGAGAGCGACACCTCCGTCCAGCTCATGTCCACCTTCGCCGTCTTCGCGATGTCCTTCCTCCTTCGGCCCATCGGCGCCGTCGTCTGGGGAGCCTGGGGGGACAGGTTCGGGCGGCGCTGGGCGCTGTCGTGGTCGATCCTCATCATGTCCGGCTCCACCTTCCTCATCGCCTTCCTGCCCGGGTACTCGATGATCGGGCTGGGCGCCGCCATCCTCCTGCTGCTCCTGCGGCTCATCCAGGGATTCTCCGCCTCCGGCGAGTACGCGGGCGCGGGCACCTTCCTGGCCGAGTACGCCCCCACGGGCAGGCGCGGCCTGTACACCTGCCTCGTGCCCGCCTCCACGGCGACCGGGCTGCTCGCGGGCTCCACCCTGGTGGCCCTGCTCCACTGGCTCCTCGACGACGCCTCCATGGAGTCCTGGGGCTGGCGCGTCCCGTTCCTGCTGGCCGGCCCCCTGGGCGTCGTCGGTCGCTACATCCGGGTGCACCTGGAGGACTCCCCCGCCTTCCAGGAGATGAGCGCGCAGCTCGAGGCCGCCGCCGGCCCGTCGCAGCGCACGCCCGTGCTCGATGTCCTGAGCAGGCACGGCCGGACGGTGGCGATCGCCTTCGGGGTCTCCTGCCTCAACGCCGTCGGCTTCTACCTGCTGCTGAGCTACATGCCCACCTACCTGCAGGAGGAGATCGGCATCGGGAAGAGCACCTCCAACCTGCTGACCTCAATCATGCTCTGCGGCTACATCTCCTCGATCTTCGTCATGGGGCACTTCTCGGACACCATTGGGCGCCGCAAGATGCTCATCGGCGCCTGCGTGGCCTTCATCGCGCTGTCCGTGCCACTGTTCTGGATCATGAAGGGCGGCGACATCTGGGTCATCCTCGCCTGCGAGTTGATCTTCGCTGTCATCCTGACCGCCAATGACGGGACCCTGGCCACCTTCCTCGCCGAGTCCTTCCCCACCGAGGTGCGCTACTCCGGCTTCGCCCTGTCCTTCAACACGGCGAACGCCCTCTTCGGCGGCACGGCGCCCTTCCTCGCTACCTGGCTCATCTCCGTCACCGGCTCCCCACTGGCGCCCGCGGTCTACCTCAGCGTCGTAGCGCTGGCCGCGCTGGGCGCGATGATCGTGGCGCCGGAGCACTCCGACGCCGACCTCACCGCCTTCACCGAGGAGGGCGCGAAGTCCGCGGCATCCTTGCCATCGCGCTGAGTGGCCTCGCCCCCCCGCCGACGGCGGACGGCCAGCGGGCGCGAGATCTCGCGGCTCCTGGGGCCGACTCACACGCCGTCATCTGGATTCACATCCCCACGGCGCCGTTTTGGCCTTATCGTGTCAGCATGTGCAGCGCCGTGGAAACAACCAGTGACCGGCGGGAGAAGGCGTCGACTGCCAAGGGGGAGGCCCGCAGGCAGGCGATTATCGACGCCGCGGCCGCCATCATCCGCGAATCCGGCCCGAAGGAAGTCACTCATCGGGCCGTGGCCCAGCGCGCCGGGTGCTCACTGTCGGCCACCACGTACTACTTCGACGGCCTCGACGATCTCCTCCACCAGGCCGGCCTGCTCAACATCAGCCTGTGGGCCGCGCGCGCGGAGCGGGTGGCCGACGCCGTAGAGGCCCTGGAGGAGCGGCCCGGCCTCGATGAGCGGATCGAGTTCCTGCTGCGCGCCACCCTGCCCGAGAAGGGCCCGTACCTGGGCCACTACCTCCAGTTGATCTCCGCCGGGGCCTCGGCGCCAGTCGGGTCGGCCTACCGCGAGGGGCGCCAGCGGCTCAACGCCGCCATCAGCCGCATCGCGGAGAGCTTCTCGCTGCGCTACTCGGCCGAGATCATCATCGCGGTCGTGGACGGCGCCGTCGTCACCGCGCTGTCCGAGCGCCGCGACGTGCGCGAGACCGCGGCCGCCCTCGTCCGCGCCCTCGCCGAGACCGGTCGAAAATAGGAGCGAGACCGGTCGAAAATAGGAGCGAGACCGGTCGAAATTAAGAGCGAGACCGGTCTCGGCGAGGAGCGCGTGGCGCGCTCGGGCGTGATGGTGGCCGGGTCATCACCCCCGGCGCAGCGTCCCGGAGGGCGGCAACAGGACACCATCAGTGAGGGTGACGACCGTTCCGCAGGACTCGATCGGCTTGGCGGCATCGATGCTGGGGAAGCGTCCCACGCGCGGCGCCTTGGGCAGCGGCTCAGCCTTCACGGTGCGGTTCCGGGTCGGCGAGACGACCAGCGCTGTGCCGTCGCCGTTGTTGGTGATGCTCAACTTGCCGTCGGTGTAGAGGCCTGCACCGTGACGGTCGTTGATCACCGAGGACTGACCGTTGTTCGTCACCACGCCGTCGTCGCCGCTGACGACCGTGGAGCCGCCGGCGAGGACGCCCGGCTCATTGCAGCGTGCCGGGGAGACGGTGATGCCCGCCCGGGAAGTCAGCGGCATCGTCAGGTCCGGGGTGAGGCGGCCGGTGGAGGCGGTCCGGTCAGCCCTTGTCCGTGGTGGCGCCGGGGGTGGCGGATGGCCTCGCGCTCGCACCGGTCGTGGCCGTCTCGTTGGGGCTGGTGATGGGATGAGGAGGCCAGCTGATGTGCAGCAGCGCCCAGCTGGTCTGGCTGCCCGGCGCACGCCCGGACCGACCAGGGTGGGTCTCCAGCACGGCGACGGTGCACGAGCCAACCACACCGCTCGTACCATCCATCCTCAAGAAACTCACTCACAACCTCACCGGATTCATCAGCCGACCAGACCTGCACCTTAGCGCCACCGGTCTCCACCGAGAACAGCACTGCCCTCCAGCCGTGCCGGCAACTCGTTGCCCTTCGAGTCCTTGGGGTGGTCGTCGTGCAGAGGATTCTCATCCCAGGGCGACCAAGGCTCCCCCCTGCGAACTGAGCGCGACGGCGTGCCCCCGCTCGATTTCCCACCTTGAGGCCGGCCGCGCTGTAACTGCCCGTGGAACGGCTCGTTGACGGCTTTCCGGTGAGCGCCTCCATGCCGTTGCTCGCCCAGCCGCACTCGTGCGCACCCTCGCGAGGACCGGTCTCGCTCCTATTTTCGACCGGTCTCGCTCCTATTTTCGACCGGTCTCGGCGGAGGGGGACTTCTTCTTGGCTGTCGTCGTCTTCTTCGTGGCGGTCTTGCGGGTGGCGCGCTTCTTGGCGGGGCCCTTGGCGCGCTTCTCGGCGAGGAGCTCGTAGGCGCGCTCGGGGGTGACGGTGGCCGGGTCATCACCCCGGCGCAGCGTCACGTTCGTCTCGCCGTCGGTGAAGTAAGGGCCGAAGCGCCCATCCTTGATGACCACGGGCTTGCCGGTGGCCGGGTCCGTGCCGAGCTCGCGCAGGGGCCCGCGCGCGGCGGCCTGGCCGCGGCGGGTCTTGGGCTGGGCGAAGAGCGCGAGCGCCTCCTCCAGGGTGACCGTGAAGATCTGCTCCTCGGTGGCCAGGGAGCGCGAGTCCGTCCCCTTCTTCAGGTACGGCCCGAAGCGCCCGTTCTGCGCAGTGATGTCCACGCCCTCGGCATCCTGGCCCACCACGCGCGGCAGGCTCAGCAGGTCGAGCGCCTGCTCCAGGGTGACGGTGGACAGGTCCATGGACTTCAGCAGGCTCGCCGTGCGCGGCTTGGGCCCGGCAGCCTTCTTCGTGGTCCGCTTCTTCTTCGCCCCCGACGACGACGCCTCCTCCGCGTCGGCCCCGCCCTCCGGGGCGGGCAGCACCTCAGTGACGTAGGGCCCGTAGCGCCCGTCCTTGGCGATGATCGTGTGGCCGGTGGACGGGTCGACGCCGAGCTCGCGGCCGTCGTCGGCGGCGCGGGCGAAGAGCTCACGGGCGCGCTCAACGGTCAGCTCATCCGGGGCGAGGTCGGCGGGCACGTTGGCGCGCTTGCCGTCGTCGGACTCCAGGTAAGGGCCGTAGCGGCCCACGCGCAGGGTCATGCCCTCGCCGATCGGCACGGAATTGATGGCCCGGGCATCGATCTCGCCGAGGGTGTCGAGCATGGCGCGCAGGCCGCGCTCGCCATCCTGGCCCGTTCCCCCGGCGCTCCCAGCATCCCGCGCGGCCCCCGACGAGCCCGCCCCGTCCGCCCCGAAGTAGAAGCGGGCCAGCCAAGCGACCCGGTCGGCCTCCCCGGCGGCGATGCGGTCGAGGTCGGCCTCCATGGAGGCGGTGAAGTCGTAGTCCACCAGCTCGGCGAAGTTCTCCTCCAGCAGGCGCGTGACGGCGAAGGCCAGCCAGGTGGGCACGAGGGCCTGTCCCCGGTGATCGACATAGCCGCGATCGGAGATGGTGGACATGGTGGCGGCGTAAGTGGAGGGGCGGCCGATCTCGCGCTCCTCCAGGGCCTTGACCAAGGAGGCCTCGGTGTAGCGCGGGGGCGGCGTGGTCTCGTGCCCGGCGGCCTCGGCGCCGAGGGCCGCGAGTTCCTGCCCGGCGATCATGGCGGGCAGGCGCGCCTCGCGCGACTGCGCGCCCCCACCACCGGCCCCAGCACCCGCAGCGCCCCCGGCGCCCGCGCCGCCAACCTCGCCGCCGCTCACGGCCTCACCGGCACTGCCCGCGACGGCCTCGGAGTAGCGCTCGGCGTCGCGCCCCTCCTCGTAGGCGGCCAGGAATCCGCGGAAGGTGATGACGGTGCCCGAGGCGGTGAGGGACGCGGTGGAGAAGGTGTGCCCGGAGTCGCGCGAGCCGCCATCGGCGGGCGCCAGGGGCACCTCCACGCGGACGGTTGCGGTGGAGCCGACGGCGTCGGCCATCTGCGAGGCGACGGTCCGCTTCCAGATGAGCTCGTAGAGGCGGAACTGCGCGCCGCTGAGCTCGCCGCTGACCTGCGCGGGGGTGCGGAAGTGGTCGCCGGCGGGCCGGATGGCCTCGTGGGCCTCCTGGGCGCCCTTGGTCTTCGCGGCGTAGACGCGCGGCTTGGCGGGCACGTACTCGGGCCCGTAGAGCTCGGCGACCTGCGCGCGGGCGGCGGCCACGGCCTGGCCGGAGAGCACCGTGGAGTCGGTGCGCATGTAGGTGATGAAGCCGTTCTCGTACAGGCCCTGCGCCACGCGCATGGTCTCACGCGGGTTCATGCGGAGCTTGCGGGAGGCCTCCTGCTGGAGGGTGGAGGTGGTGAAGGGAGCGGCGGGACGCCGCTTGTAGGGCTTCTCCTCCACCTCGGCCACGCGTGGGACGGCGCGCATGACGGCCTCGGCGATGGCCTTGGCCGCGCCCTCGTGGAGGTGGACGGTGCTCGCCTTGCGGGCCGACGCCGTCAGCTCGCCGCCGTCGGTGAAGTCGCGCCCGGTGGCCACGCGGCGCCCGTCGAGAGCGGCCAGGCGGGCGGTGAAGGAGCCCTCGGCGCGAGCGGCCTCATCGAGCCCGCCCAGGCCCGTGCTCAGGCGGGCCTCAACGCCCCAGTAGCCGGCGGGCACGAAGGCCATGCGCTCGCGCTCGCGCTCCACCACGAGGCGGGTGGCCACGGACTGCACGCGCCCGGCGGACAGGCCCGCGCGGACCTTGCGCCACAGGACGGGGCTGACCTCGTAGCCGACGAGCCGGTCGAGGATGCGGCGGGTCTCCTGGGCGTCCACGCGGTGGGAGTCGATGTCCCGCGTGGAGTCCAGGGCGCGGGTGACCGCCTCCTTGGTGATCTCGGTGAAGGTCATGCGCTTGACCGGCACCTTGGGCTTGAGGACCTCCAGGAGGTGCCAGGCGATGGCCTCGCCCTCGCGGTCGTCGTCGGTGGCCAGATAGAGCTCGTCGGCCTCCTTGAGGGCCTTCTTGAGCTGGGTGACGGTCTTCTTCTTGTCGGGGTTGACGACATAGTACGGCTTGAACCCGTCCTCGACGTCGACGGCGAAGCGCCCGTAGGGGCCCTTCTTCTCCGCCGCCGGCAGCTCGGAGGGCTGGGCGAGGTCGCGGATATGGCCCACGGAGGCCTCAACATCGAAATCGGGGCCCAGGTATCCGGCGATCGAGCGGACCTTGTTGGGGGACTCGACGATGACGAGCTTGCGGGGCACGGGGGAACCTTCCTGCGACGTTGGGAAACCGCCGCGCGCGCAGCAGCGGACGGCACAACCTCGACGCCCCTTGCGGGCGCCCGAGCCGACTCTAACCCATCGGCGCCCGGCGCTCCCCGCCCGGCCGGCGGACCGCCCGGGGTCAGGACAGCTGGCCGAGCGCGGTGATGATGGAGCCGATGAGCTGATGGGCGGCGGCGGAGTCGAAGGGGAGGTCGATCGTGCGGCACTCGGCGGCCAGCGCCGCCATCGGCCGCACCTCGGGCGCGCCCTGCTGGGCGAAGGAGCGGACCTCCAGCATGTCCTGGTCGATGGTGTCGGCCGGGGTCACGGCGCGCGTCGCCGCCTTGTCATCCACCCACTGGCGGGTGCGGCGGGTGATCCGATCGATCTGGGGGGTGACGGCGCGCAGATCGGCGTCGAGGGTCTCCGCGGCCTGGCGGGCGCGGGCGCAGACGGCGTCCATGGCGCCGACGACGGAGTGCAGGGCCTCGCACAGGTCGGAGATGGAGCCGATCGGGTCCTCCTCACTGCCGTCGAGGATCGAGCGGGAGAAGCGCCCGACCATGAGGGTCATGAGCCGCATGAGGGCCACTGAGAAGCGCAGGTCGAGGACGCCGTCCCGGGCCGCGCTCATCCGCCTCGGCAGCGCCCGCAGGGCGGGGGCGGCTTGGCCGGCCAACTCGACGACGCGCTCGGCGATCTCGTCGCTGCGCGTGCGCTGCCAGGAGGTGCGGGCCTGGGCTCCCAGGACCCGGCCGGTGAGCTCGACGCGCTCGGCGACCCGGAGCATCGAGTCCCTCGTTGCCTCCAGGGAACCCAAGAGCCTGAGGTACTCCTCGAGCTGGAAGACGAGGCGGTTGGTGGAGCGCTCGAGGTCCGCGGCGGCGCGCAGGATGTCGGCGACGGGCCCGCTCACGCCGGTGGAGTCCGGGACGCGCACACCCTGGGAGACCAGGGCGCTGACCTCCGCGGGCAGGAAGGCGCGGGTGGCGTCGATAAGCGCGGGGTAGCCCAGGCCGGCCAGCTCGGCGGCGAGCTCGGCGGCACCCATCTCACCGATCTGGGAGCGGGAGGCACCCCGGCCGGCGAACTCGCGCTCACGGGCCCGCACGCGGCGGTAGGCCTCCTCGATGGCGCGCTGGGCGCCCTCGCGCAGGGGCTTGGTGCGCACGGAGAGGAAGCCGTCACGGATCGGGACGATGGTGGCGAAGACGCGGTAGTCGACGCCGTCGGCGGCGCGGTTGAGGACATAGGCGCTCACGGGCCGCCCGGCGCCCAGGTCATCCCACATGAGCTTGAACAGGCCCGCGGGCATATCCAGGTGGCGGACGATGTTGTGCGGCGCGCGCTGGAGGCGGTCCCGCGAGTAGCGCGACAGGGAGTCGAAGGTCCGATTCGTGCGGCGGATGACGCCCTTGGGGCCGGTGGTCGAGAAGAAGATGTCCTCAGGGTCAAAGAATCTCTCGTAGCCGATCTGCGATTCCAACGTAGATGTCCTTTGCTGCTATCCCAGGGAGGAAGCCGACGCGCACGGGAAGCCGCCGACCAGCAGAAACCTACCAACGAAGGTCGCTTTTCAGACACAGTATCCGGCAAAACCCCTCAACACTGCTACCGAATCGTTATCGAAGCGGTGCGGGCGCCGTCACGAGGATCACCGCTCGACGGCGCAGCGCCTAGTTGAGCGCGGCGAGAGCGGCCCGCATCCGCTCAATGGCGCCACCCAGGGCCTCGTCGTCGGTGCTCAGGTCGGCCTCAAGGCCGTGCACGAGCTCGTGCATGGCGAGGGATTCGCCGGCCTCGGCCCCGTCGACGACGGAGGCGGCGTAGGCGCCCAGCACGAGGGTGTGCAGGCGGATGAGCGCGGCACTGAAGGACATCGACTCCATGGCATCGGTGAAGGAGGCCACGGAATCCTTCAGACCGGTCACGGCGATGGCGGCCCGCTCGCAGCGCTCGATGATCCGCTCAGCCAGCCCGGGCGCGGACGACTCCGGATCCTCACTGGCCAGAGCCCGTACGAGGGCGGCGGCGCGCTGGGTGCGGTCTCGGATGGACTCCGCGCCGTCGAGCCAGGCCCCCAGGGAGGAGACGACCTCCCGGAAGTCCCCGATACGGCCCACGAGGCTGTCGCTGGAAGCCTCGACGCGGCGGGCCCCGCCCAGGATCTCGGCCGCGGGGCCCTCGGCCCCCTCGCGGCGGTTGGCACCCGAGTCCATTCGCTCTCGCTCGGCGGCGCGCACCCGTCCGTAGACCTCTGAAGGAATGTCTCATTCGCGGCGCGAATGACGCCTTTGTCATCTGTCGAGGAGAAGAACACGTCCTCGGCGTCGAAGTAGCGGCGGTTCCCGATGGTCGTTTCCAGTGGAGTCACTTCCGTCAGGGTGTAGGGCTTCGATTCCATCGAAGCCCGATTCACTTCAAGTGAGGACAGCCTGAGTCATCCTGGAAATGGTCACAGTTTCACAGCGCAGACACAGGGAAGGAGTGTTGGATAGGCGATATGAGTACTCCCGCCGAGACCTTGACCCGATCCGATGGCTCACCGGTCCGCGTCCTCGTCGTCGACGATGAGCAGATGCTCGCCGATCTCCTGGCCTCCGCCCTGCGCTACGAGGGCTGGGAGGTGACGACCGCCTCCACGGGCGTGGCCGCGGTGCGCGCCGCCAAGGAGATCCAGCCGGACGTCGTCGTCCTGGACATCATGCTGCCCGACTTCGACGGGCTGGAGGTCATGCGCCGCATCCACGACCACACCCCGGGCGTCCCCGTGCTGTTCCTGACCGCCAAGGACGCGGTCGAGGACCGCGTGGCCGGCCTGACCGCCGGGGGCGACGACTACGTCACCAAGCCCTTCTCCCTGGAGGAGGTGGTGGCCCGGCTGCGCGCCCTGCTGCGCCGCTCCGGGGCCTCGACCGCCGAGCCGGCCAACATCCTGGCGGTCGGCGACCTGCGCATGGATGAGGACTCCCACGAGGTCTGGCGCGGCGACACCGAGATCCGCCTGACCGCCACCGAGTTCGAGTTGCTGCGCTTCCTCATGCGCAATCCCCGCCGCGTGCTGTCCAAGCCCCAGATCCTGGACCGGGTGTGGAACTACGACTTCGGGGGCCAGGCGAATATCGTCGAGCTCTACATCTCCTACCTGCGCCGCAAGATCGACAAGGGCCGCGAGCCGATGATCCACACGATGCGCGGCGTGGGCTACGTCCTCAAGCCCACTGAGGCCCAGGAGCGCTCCGAGCGCGCGGCGGGCCCGGGCGGGGCGGGCGCCGGGACCCAGGGGTGAGCAGGCCCCGCTCCCTGCGCACGCGCCTGGTCGCGGGCGTCCTGGGCATCGTCCTCATCATGGCCGCCGTCATCGGCGCCATCTCCACGCTATCCCTGCGCAACGGCCTCATCGAGCGCCTCGACAGCCAGGTGCGGGCGGCCGCGAACCGCGTCGAGTTCCGGCGCCACGGGGACGTCCCCGAGCAGACCCTGGAGGTGGTGCCCAACGAGGATGAGGCGGATAACGGGACGCGCTCCACGCCCCCCGATCATCACGACCACTCGGTGCCCAAGGGCCTGGACGCGGTGGGGCAGCGGGCGGGGACGCTGACCGCCGTCATCGCGGGTGAGCAGGCGGGCGGAAGCACCCCGGCCACGTCCCGTGCGATCACGGCCGGCTACATCCGCGACGACGGCACCTATCGCGCGCTGAGCGCCGCCGAGGTCTCCTCCCTGCTGGACCTGAAGGACACCGGCAAGCCGGTGAGCGTGCGCATCGACTCACTCGGCGTCTACAGGGTGCTCGTGGAGCACGACAGCCGCACCGGGGACAAGGTGATCACGGGCCTGTCCATGGAGGAGGACAACGACCTGGTGCGCGGCCAGATCCTCTTCCTCGGGCTCATCGCCCTGGCGGGGGCGGCGATCGCGGCGTTCAGCGGCCGCGCCCTCGTGCGCTCCTCGCTGGCGCCCCTGGAGCGGGTGGCGTGCACTGCCCAGCGCGTCGCCTCCCTGCCTCTGGACCGCGGCGAGGTGAGCATCGACGAGCGGGTCGACGACGCCGACCTGGCGACCTCGCAAGAGGTCAGCCAAGTCGGCGGGGCCCTCAACACGCTCCTAGGGCATGTCGATTCCGCCCTGGCGGCGCGCCAGCGCTCGGAGACCCAGGTGCGCCAGTTCGTCGCCGACGCCTCCCACGAGCTGCGCACCCCCCTGGCCTCGATTCGCGGCTACACCGAGCTCATACGGCGCGGGAGCGGGGAGCGGGAGCACCCCGGTGGAACCGGCACGCCCGGAGACGCGAGCCAAGCGGCGGGCCCGCTCGGGCTGTCGGAGGAGGCCTCCTACGCGCTAGACCGGGTCCACTCGGAGTCCCTGCGGATGACGGCGCTCGTCGAGGACCTCCTCCTGCTGGCCAGGCTCGACTCCGGGCGCCCGGTGGCCCGCGAGGAGGTGGATCTGGTGGGGATCCTCGTCGACGCCGTCGCCGACGCCCGGGCGGCCGGCCCTGACCACGAGTGGTCCCTTGACCTGGCGATCCTGAACCCCCCGGAGGGCATGAGTGAGGACGAGGCCGAGGACTTCGAGCCCACTCCCGCGATCGTGGAGGGCGAGGAGGCGCGCCTGCGCCAAGTGATCGTCAATCTGCTAGCCAATGCCCGGGTGCACACGCCCGCGGGGACGCGCGTGACCACCACCCTGGAGCGGGACGGCAAGCGCCTGGTGATCCGAGTGGCGGACAACGGCCCGGGGATCGAGGAGTCCATGCGGGATCGCATCTTCGTTCGCTTCGCCCGCGGGGACGCTTCCCGGGAGCGCTCGACGGGCTCAACGGGTCTGGGCATGTCGATCGCGCTGGCGATCGTCGCTTCGCACGGGGGCGCCCTCACGGTGGAGACGAGCACGGAGGAGGCCGACCACGGGACGGTGTTCACCGTGGAGTTGCCCGCCGCCGACGTCGAGTAGGGCGGGCCGGGCGGCGTGCGCGCTCGCGGAGCCTTCAGCGGTGCGTTCCACACTGAGCGGTGCTGTTAGCACCCACTGGTGCGTCCTGCCCGCACCTGTGGGTGCAGAGCGCACCTGTGGGTGCGGAGCGCACCTGTGGGTGCGAAAGCGACGGCGGCGCCCAGGCCGGTGTGGCCGGTGAGTTCGGAGTGGATGGAGGGGATGACGAGGCGGCCCAAGCCCCAAGGCCGTAGGCCCAAGCCCCAAGGCCTAAGGAGCCTCCAGGGCCAACGGAGCCCGAGCCTCGCCGTCGGGCGCGAGCGCCACGAGCCCCGCCATGGACAGGCAACTCGCCGCCACGAGGGCGACCGATCCGGTGGCGTAGGAGGCGAAGTACTCCCAACGGCCCAGGGGTGAGTCCATGCGGGTCAGCACCCACAGGCCCAGGGCGAGGGCGAGGGCCGCGCCGAACGCCCCGAGAAGCCAGAGAGCGGCCAGGGCCGGTGCCGGGCCGGCCCCGCGATCGGCGCCGTCGGGGGGCGCGTGGGAGGAGGGCCCCGCGTCATTCCACGCGCCACCGGCCACCGCGAGCGCGCCCCAGCCCACCGCCAGCAGCACGGCGGCCATGACGTCAGCCGGTCGGTGCCACTGGCACACCAGCGTCGAATAGCCCATCGCCACCGTTATCGCCGCGCCGAGCCAGGCTGCGGACACCCGCCAGCGGGCGTCCACGAGGAGGATGAGCGCCACCGCGGCCGACGCCGCCATCGCGGTGTGCCCCGAGGGGAGCGTGTTGGCGTTGTCCCAGCGCGCGGTGATGCCGTAGTCCGGGCGGAAGAGGATCCAGTGCTTGAGGACCTGCGCGCTGGCGCTCGCCCCGATGACGGCGACGAGGGCCCACAGGGCGCGCCGGTGACTGCGCCGCAGGAGGCCGACCAGCAGGATGACGACGACGAGCAGCACCGCCGCCGGCATTGAGATGGCCGAGAGGACCATGCGCGCATGCCCGTCCACCCGGTGCGAGCCGATCTCCGAGCCCGCCAGAGCGGCGGCCTCGAGGAACTGTCCCGGCAAGGTGTCCACGAAGGCCCACCACAGCGCGAGGAGACCGGCGAAGCACGCGACCGCGAGGGCGAGGCCCCTGGCGCGCGGATGCGCCAGGGCACTCTGGGCCGGTCGGGGGGATCGCATCCAACGATGCTAAATCCCCGCCGCGCCGCGGTGGCGCTCAGGTCTCGCGATTCACGGTGGCGCGCGCCACCCCGCGCCCCTCCCCCTCCTCGCCGAGACCGGTCGATATCACGAGCGAGACCGGTTCGAGAACCGGTCTCGCTCGTGATATCGACCGGTCTCGGAAATAGGTGGGGTTGACCAATGATGTGATATATAGGTGTTGCACTTATCGGTCTGGGGCCGTACCCTAGGACTGAACAGAGGGCGTCCCTCTGGTCTAGCAGCGCTTCATCACATCCAGGAGGTTCTTCCATGGCCGTTCTCACCATCGGCGACCAGTTCCCCACCTACGAGCTCACCGCCGTCGTCCCCGGCAACCTCAAGGACGTCGAGGCCAGCAAGCCCGAGGACTACTTCACCACCGTCTCCTCCACCGTTCCCGCCGGCACCTGGCGCGTCGTCTTCTTCTGGCCCAAGGACTTCACCTTCGTGTGCCCCACCGAGATCTCCGCCTTCGGCGACCTCTACCAGGACTTCGAGGACCGCGACTGCCAGATCGTGGGCGTCTCGGTGGACAACGAGTACACCCACTACGCCTGGCGCCGCAGCCACGAGAAGCTGCAGGACCTGCCCTTCCCCATGGCCTCGGACCTGAAGCGCGAGCTGGCCGCCGCCACGGGCGTCCTCAACGCCGACGGCGTCGCCGACCGCGCCACCTTCATCATCGACCCCAACAACGTCATCCAGTCGGTGTCCATCACCTCCGACTCCGTGGGCCGCAACACCGACGAGACCCTCCGCCAGCTCGACGCCCTCCAGTCCGACGAGCTGTGCGCCTGCAACTGGCAGGCCGGCGCCGCCACCATCGACGCCCTGGGCGAGATGGCCCACTGAGCCCCCCCCCCCGCACAAACGAGCCCTGACAAGAAAAGAACACAGATATGAGCATCGACAACCTCCGCTCCGCCCTGCCCGAGTGGGCCAAGGACCTCTCCCTCAACCTGTCCACCCTGTCCCGCTCCTCCACGCTCACCGAGCAGCAGCAGTGGGGCACCTTCGTGGCCGCCGCCGCCGCGACCCGCAACGAGTCCGTCCTCGTGCAGGTCCTCGAGGACGCCCGCGCCCACCTGAGCGAGGAGGCCATCAATGCCGCCCTGGGCTCAGCCTCCATCATGGCGATGAACAACGTCGCCTACCGCACCCGCCACTTCCTGGGCGACGCCTATGAGAACGAGCGCATGGGCCTGCGGATGAACATCATCGGCACTGCCGGCGGCGTTGAGAAGGTCGACTTCGAGCTGTGGAGCCTCGCCGTGTCCACGATCAACGGCTGCGAGCGCTGCATCACCTCGCACGAGGCCACCGTTCGCGGCGAGGGCCTGAGCACCGAGCAGGTCTGGGAGGCCGTGCGTATCGCCTCCACCCTCACCGGCGTGGCCCAGGCCGTCGCCGTCGTCGAGACCATCGGCTGACGCTCCGCCACGCGCGGCTCACCACGTATGACGGATCCCCGTACCGCCCGGTACGGGGATCCGTCATACGCTCGGGCCGAGGCCACTGCGGCGCGGCCGGGCCAGGGGCCTCAGCGGCCTCAGTGGTCAGGATCGGCGTCGATCGCGCCCTGAATGTCGTTGAACAGCAGGTTGGAGATCTCGACCTGCACCATTGCCACGCTGGGGACGTCCTCAAGGATGAGGGGGTCGCCCGCGCTCGTCTCCAGTCGCAGGGTGCCCGCCCCGAAGATCCGGTCGGTCAGCGCCCGGTTCTGCTGGACGTCGCTGATGCGCGACAGCGGGAGGTCATGGCCGCGCTTGTTGAGGATGCCCGAGCGCGTGATCACGCGCTTGGAGGTGATCGTGTAGGTCGTCGTCGCCCAGACCAACCAGGGCAGGAGGAACACGGGCACCGAGACCACCAGGACGACGACCCACACGGCGAGGTGGCTCCACGGAGACCAGTCGCCCGGCAGGAGGATCGAGGCCGCAATGCCGACGGCGATGAGGACGACCTGCGCGATGATCCGCCACAGGAGGACCTTGAGGTGGGTATGCATGTGCCGGACGATGACCTCGTCCTGGCTCAGCTGCTTCTTCGACAATGCCATGGCCCCATCGTGCCAGCAATCACCTTCCGGGGCGAGGCGGCCGGGAGCGGCGCCAGGACGACGGCGGGCGCTAAGCGGGCGCCGAGCCGGGGCTCAGAACTCGATCTCGTCGAGGCTCGTGACGGTGGGGACCGCGCGCGACGGCCCCTGATCGCCCCGCCGCAGGTGGACTACCGGCATCCCCACGGCCAGGGCGCCGTCGACGTCGGCTCCGACGTCGTCGCCGATCATGAGGGCCTCGGCCGGTGCCACGCCGAGGCGCGCGCAAGCGGCGAAGAAGATCGCGGGATCGGGCTTCGTGGCACCCATCTGGGCCGAGGCCAGCATCTCCCAGCCGGCCACGCGGGCGCCGACGGCGGCGAGCTTCTCCTCCTGGCTGGGGGCGTCGCCATTGGTGAGGTAGGCGACCGCCAGCGGGGTGGCGGGCCCGCCGGCGGCCGCGGCCTGCTCGCGAGCGGCGCGCAGGGCCTCCAGTCGGGCCAGGAAGGAGGGGACGTCGTCGTAGGCGCGCCACAAACGGCGATAGATGGCGCGGTAGGCGGCCATATGGGAATCTGCCTCGGCATCGCTGAGAGCGCTCCCGCCGGGCACGAACTCGCGCACCCGCTCGCGCAACTGGCCGGAAAAGTCGAGCTCGCCGGCCTGGTAGCGGGCGAAGTGGCGCCGGTCGATGGCCTCCCACAGCTCGGCGGTCTCCCGCGGGCCGAGCTCCCAGCCCTCCAGGCCGGAGGCCCACAGGTAGGAGGCGCGGTCGGAGGCGCGGCGGTGGTCGACGAGGACGCCGTCGATATCAACGAGCACGGCGCGAGTGGGCGGCGGCAGGCGGAGGGGACTCATGCGCCCAGTCTGCCCTCCCTCATCCGGCCAGGATGTCCAATCCGGCACCCGCGACCACGGGGACGATGCCCAGCAGCACGAAAGCGGGCAGATGGCACAGGCCCAGGGGGATGACGAGGCGGACGGCGAGGCGCTCGGCGGCCTCCTCATCGGAGGCGCGCCGCCCCGCCCGGATCGAGGTGGCCGTGCGGCTCAACAGCGACGACGGCGATGCTCCGTCCTCCCAGCCGGGCCGCAGGCAGTGCTCGAGGCGACCACGCGAGGCCCTCCAAGCGGCGTCCTGCGGCGCGTCCCAGGCCTCCCCCCAGCTCGCGCCGATGAGGAGGGCGCGGGAGACGACGCCGAGTTGATCCTCGCCGAGCGCCTGGCCGAGGGCCCCCAGGGACCCGGGCAGGGAGGCGCCCGCCTCAAGGGCGGCCGCGGCGAGGTCGAGGACGAGAGCCTCGTCAACCGGTTCGCGCCGCGCCGGGCCCCACCTCCCGCCCCGGCCCCATCGACCCGGCGCGGGAGGCCCGTGGATGGCGGCGCGCTCAAGCCGTCGGGTGAGGCGGTGTCCGACGACCATGAGGCCGATCCCGGCCAGACCGAGCGCGCTCCCCCAGGACCCTCCCAGGAGAAGGTCCTCGGGATGGGCCCCGACGAGCGCCCCCAGGGCAAGCGCCACCAGCGGCAGACCGGCCAGGAGGCGCGCGGTGGTGCGGGGCCCGGAGAGCGCGGACTGCCGCGAGGCCCGGGCCCGGCCCGCCTCTGAGACGCCCTCGGCGACGGACTCCAGCACTCCGGCCAATGGCGAGCCCAGGGCTCGGGTGAGGCGGCAGGCGGCGACGGCTCCGGGCACGGCGGCGCGCATGGCCTGGTCCGCCGCGACCGCTCCTCTGAGAGGCGGCCGCCACGACCAGCGGCCCGCGTCGCGCCTGGGCAACCAGGAGGGCGCGGGACCACATGTGAGGGAGGCTAGGGCGGGCGGGACGCCGTCGTCGGCGGGGATGAGGCCCGCGTCCTCCGGGACTCCCGAGCGGCTCAGGGCCCGTGACCAGGCCCGATCGGGGGTGGCCCCGGCCCTCAGCAGGGCTGCGACCTCGGTGAGGGTGAGCCCGATGTCCGCTCCCCCCGCGCGGCCCCGGCCGGCTCGCGCAGTCGCCCGGCCCCCTGCGGCGGTGCCGCGCGCGCTTCCCCGACCGGCTGAGCCTCCCGCGCCCGAGACCCCCTCGCCCGAGACCCCGGGCGGCGGGCGCATCTCGCGGCGGGCGGGCAGGAGGAGGACGGCCACCGCCGTGGCAGCGAGGAGTGCTGTGAGGAGGGGTGTCGAGCCGCCGGCCGCGCCGCTCATGATCCCTCCCCCGCTCCACGAGCGCCACCCGCCAGGGCGCCCGCTCCCCCGGTCAGCGCCAAGAGCCCCTCGTGGGCCGCCGCCGCCTCCATGGCGCCATCGGGCTGGATGCGCAGGGCCTCGTGGCAGGCCAGGCGGCCATCCCGCTCACGGGAGAGCAGCCCCAGGGAGGAGACGCGACGACGCGCCCCGGATGGGTCGGCCTCGCGCCGCAGGTGGATGACGGCGTCGAGGGCGCTACCGGCCTGCGCGGCCACCGCGATCTCGTCGAGGCCCGCGAGCGCCCCCAGCGCGGTGAGGCGGGCGGGGACGTCGGCCGGGGAGTTGGCGTGGAGGGTGGCCCACCCGCCCTCATGGCCGGTGTTGAGGGCCGTGAGGACATCACGGACCTCGGGGCCGCGGCACTCCCCCAGGACGATGCGGTCGGGCCTCATGCGCAGGGCGGTTCGCACGAGGGCGGTCATGGGGACGGCGCCGACGCCCTGGACGTTGTCCCCGCGCTCCTGGAGATGGATGACATGGGGGTGGTCCGGGGCGAGCTCGCTGGCCTCCTCGATGCACACGATCCGCTCGTCGGCGGGCACGAGCCCGAGGAGCGCGGCGAGGAGAGTGGTCTTGCCGGTCCCGGTGGCGCCGGTGATGAGGCAGGAGGCGCGCCGCTCCACGAGGGCGGCGAGGATCCGATCGAGTCCGGGGGCGATCGTGCCGGCCTCGACGAGCTCGGGCAGGGTGAAGGCGCGGCGGCGCTTCGTGCGCAGGCAGATGAGGGTGCCGTCGGCGCTGAGCGGTGGGAGGACGGCGTTGAGACGGGTGCCGTCGGGCAGGGTGGCGTCGACGATCGGGGCGGCGTCGTCGAGCCGGCGCCCGGCCGAGGCGGCCATGCGCACCGCCAGTGCCCGGGCCTCGGGCTCGTCCAGGCGCGCCTGCGGGACGGGCTCGAGGCCGCTGCCGCGGTCGATCCAGGTCATCCCGCCGCCGACGAGCACATCGGTGACGCCCTCAGCCTCGAGCAGGGGCGTGAGGGCCGCCCCGGCGCCGTCGACGTCGGCGTGGACGAGGCGGGTGAGGGAGGCGATCCCCGTGGCGCCGGTGGTGGAGGCGGCCCCCTCGCTGAGTGCCCGCCCCAGACCCGCACCCCGGGCGAGGGCGCCACGAACGCGGGCGAGGTCCGGGGCGGTGCCGTGGCCGGGGCGCTGGGCGCCGCGTAGGGCGGGCTCCGGGCTCATGGCCGCCCCTCTTCCAGTTCAGCCTCCCAGGGGGCTCGCGAGAGGACGGCGTCGTCGCCCTCCAGGAGGTGGGCGGCCAGTGGGCGGATGGCCCGACGCAGGGGCCCGCGGCTGCGGGCGGGGTCGTCGCCCCGGGCGATGCGGGAGGCGACCGAGTGGTCCGACGGCGCCCGCCCGAGCACCTTCGCGCCGGTGAGCCCGGTGATCTCCTCGGGGGCGAGGTCCTCCCCGATCTGGCGCAGGACCAGGCCGAGGCATCGCGGCCCCTCAGCGCGCTCCCGCCCCAGGCTCCCGGCCACCGGGCGGGCGCCATCCTCCGGGCCCGGCTCGCCCCCGCCCAGGCGGGCGACGATGGACTCGGCGGCCTCGGCTGAGCGAACATCGCATCCCATGACGATGACGACCTCGGCCTCTGGCGGCGGCTCGGCGCCCCGGGGGAGGTCCACCAGGACGACGTCGTGGCAGGCCTCGATCGCCGCGAGCGCGGCAGCGGCCTGCGGAGCGCTCACCGGGCCGCCGCGGGGGTCACCGGTCAGGAAGCGGATCCCCGACCATCGCGGCAGGGCCTCGGCGAGGCGCTCGGGGTGGTAAGAGCCCTCCTTCTCGGGCAGGTCCCGCCAGCGCAGCCCGGGCCGGACGCCCTCCCCCATCATGAGGTCGATGCCGCCCGCGGGGTCGAGGTCGACGATGGCCACACCGCGCCCCGCCGCGGCCATGGCGCGAGCCAGGAGCAGCAGGATCGTCGTGGTCCCCAGTCCTCCCCTGGCCCCTGTCAGAGCGATGACGCGGGCGCGCCCCGGGTGCCCGGTCGCGATGATGAGGGAGGCGAGCGCACCGGACTGCGGGGCGTCGAGCGCCTCGTGGAGCGTGGCGGCGGAGATGTCCGGGCGCTGCGACAGGCTCTCCGCCAGGGCGGGGAGGTCGTCGGGCACGAGGATGAGGGCGTGGGTGGCGCCTGTGCGGCGGCGCAGGGCTCGCGCGCGTTGGACGAGGTCGGAAGCCGCCCGGGGCGCCTCGGGATATGAGCAGACCAGCGCCTGAGGCTCCAGGCCCGTGCAGGCCAGCACGATGTCGGCGGCCCATCCGGGCAGTGGTTCCTCAGGGGGCCCACCCTGGTGGCCGGGGCGGAGCAGGACGGCGACGACGACGCCGTCGGCCAGGGCGTCCCCCGCGGATCCCCCCGGGGCCGAGGATCCCCATTCCTCATGCTCACCCAGGGGCCAGTCAACGGGATCCTCCTCGCGGGGCCGCCCGCCCTCGACGCCTCCCGGCCCTCCGGCACCACCGGCGCCGCGCGCGCCGGGGGCGGGCGCTCCCGGACGGCCGCGCAGCGCAGGGAGGCCTGGATGGGTGGAGCGGGGGGCGGCGTGTCTCATGGTGGGCTCCTTCGCGGACGGATCGGCGGGGCGCGGTACCGCTCCAGGGTCGCCCACCGGGGATCACCCGCGGTGATGGCCTCCACATAGGGGGCCGGAGGAGGCGCGTCCGAGCGCATGTGGTTCCCGGCCGCCGCGCCCCCGGCCACGCCCTCCAGCGCGCTTTCCGCCGCGCCCTGCCGCAACCCCACCGCAACTCGCCGCGACGGTGGCCGGGCGCTTCTGGGTGCCCCCGGCCGCGCCCCGGCGCGGCCGGGCGGCGTCAGGCGCTGCGCCGTCGCCCGCTCACCCCGTCCGCCCCGCCTGGATGGCGCGGCACAGCTCGACGCCCTCCGTGATGCCCACGAGGATCGCCTCGGCCTGCCAGATCGTCCAGGCGATGACGCCCTCGGCGTCGCCTCGCGCGTAGGAGGCCGCCGCGTCGCTGTAGGCCCCGGGGGCGCGGCGCGCGTAGGCGTCGGGGACGGCCACGCCCGTGGGCTCCAGTCCGTCGCGGGTGATGAGATGGCGCACGAGGAGGCGGCCGAGTGCCGCGTTACCGGCCGTGAAGGGTCGCGCGGCGATCATCTCGCCATGGACGACAGCGGCGCGCACCAGCGCCGGGACGCCGGGGGCGGCGATGATCGCCAGGAGCGCGTCGAGCCGCTCGGCCAGGGCCCTGCCCCGGGGGGCCATGCCGGGCCCTCCCTCGCGCGGCGCCGCCCCCAGCGCCACAGAGCTGACGGCCCCCCCGCTGCTCCGCGCGCCCGCGACGCCGTCAGCGCCATTCTCGCCCGCCGCTCCGCCCCTGCCGGGCGGGAGCGCAGTGCGCGGCACGGCCACCTCGTCGAGCCCGATGGCCCCCGAGGCCGCCAGCGGGCCCGCGAGATCGCGGTGCAGGCCGGCCAGGAGGGATCGTGGGGAGGGCTCAGCGGGCCGGCCCTGCCCACGCAGGTCCGGCATGAACCCGGTCAATCGCACGCCCGCGCGCCAGATCCCGGCGACGGCGTCGAGCGAGGGGTCCCCGCTCAGCGGCCGCTCCAGGCGGCCCGCGGCCACCTGCTCGCGCAGCGTGGATGCGCTCACCAGCGCTCCCTCGATCGCGCCCGAGGCGATGGCCCCCCGGATGGCGGCCTCCGCCCGAGCCTCGCGCCAGCGCCGTCGAAGCGCCTCGTGCCAGCGCAGTTCCGCGCTGGCCTCGCGCACGGCCTCCTGCGCCCGGGCGACGCGAGCGTCCTCGGCGATGGCCGCCAGGGCGCTGACGAGGGCGCGCTCGGCGCCTCCCACCCCGGCGCCCGCCGCGCTTCGGGAAGGCGCGCCAGCGCCGCCAGCGCCGCCGGTGAGCCGCGCCCCACCGGTCCCAGCGGGGACCGCGGAGCCGCCCGGGCGCCCGCCCGAGGCGCCCGACGACCGGCCGATGCTCGCTCCCATGGTGATCACGCTGCCACTCTACGGGCCTCCTGGAACTACTCTGAGCCCGTGACCTCCTCGGAATCCCATCCCCAGGGCGCTCATCCCAGCGCGGTGTCGCCACCGGGCAGTGGAGCCGCCACCGGCGCTCCCACGCCCCCTCCCGCCGCTGACCCCGCCCCCGCCTCCCAGACCAGCCCCATGGGCTCCCCCGCGCCGCGCGGGCGCCGCCTCGACCACATCGCCGCCGCAGCACTGGGCGCCGCAGTGGCGCCCCTCACCCTGGCGTTGACCGGGCTCGCCGGCCAGGCCTCCTCGCAGGGCCGCCTGTTCGTTGGGGTGGGGCTCCTCATAGCGCTCGTCATCGTGAGCACGGCGGTACAGGCCGCCTTCGGCCGGCGCTCCTCCCTGGGTGGCCTTATCGGCGGCCTCGTGGCGCTCGCCGCGCAGGCGGCCATCCTCGCCTCCAGCGGGCGCGCCGCCTCCGCGCCGCATGCCTGGGCCCGCCAACTCATCCCCACCGGCGCCGTGCTCATCCTGGCGGGCCTGCTGATCGGCGGCTCCCTCGGCCTGCGCCACGCGCGCCGCACCGGGCGCGCGTGGGCGCGCCTGTCCGCGCGCCTGGGGCGCTTGGACCAGGAGCAGGGCAGCACTCCCACCGCCCCGCCGTCGCGCCGCAATGACCACCTCTTCTCCCTGGCGTGGGTGACCGTCTGCTCACTCGCCTCGATCGCCCTGGCGGACCGGGCCCACCCCGCGATCGTCGCCAGCGGTGACGCGCCCGTCTCCCCGTGGGCTCTGGCCGGCATCCTCCTCGCTTCGATCGGGGCGGGCGCCGGCGTCACGCGTTCCTCCCTGGGCGCCAGGGTGGCGGGCCCGATCGTGTTCATCGGGGCACTCCCGGCCTTCCTGTCCGCGTCCGCCTCCGGCAAGAGCGCGCTGGTGCCCCATCTGACCACCGACCCCACGGCCAGCGCCGTGCTCATGCTGGGCGCGGTCGTGAGCGCGATCGGCTGGGGGGCCCATGTGGCGCGCCGCCAGGGCATCGCCGATGAGAAGGAGTCCTGGGCCGACCAGCGCGCCGTCGCCCTGGAGGCCTAGGCGGGCTCCGCAGCCGGGCCCACGCCCGCGAGCGCGCGATCCGCGGGCCACCGGCACGCCTCCCGGGCTCGGCGCCCGCCCGCCACTACGGTGGCCCCGAAGAAGGAGGCCCCGTGACCACCCATCGTCCCGACCAGCCCGATGAGTTCGGCAGCGCCAGCACTCCGGAGCAGACCATCGAGCCCCTCGACTCGGCCGGCGAGTCCGCTCCTTCCCTGGAGTTGCCCGCCCCGGCGCCCATCGTCGGCGACAACGGCGAGATCATCACCACTGGCGGCCCCTCCCTTCCCGACGGGCTGCCCGGGGCGATCCCCCCTGGCACCGGCGCGGCCCTCGCCGCGCGGCGCGGCCAGGAGACGCGGGACGCTGAGGGAGCCCCTCGCGACGGGCACATCCAGGACGATCAGGGCGCCGCTGCCGACGACGCCGACGACGCCGGGCAAGGCTTCGCCGCGCTGGACGAGGAGGCCCTGGCCGTGGGCCCCGCGACCTACCCGATGGGGCGCCCGGCCTCCGACCCCTTCCGCTCCGACGAGGAGATCGAGGCCGAGTATGAGGCCTCCCAGGCCGCCCGCGCCCAGCGGAGCGAGGAGGCCGGGGACGAGGAGGCCGCGGGCGGGATGGCCGACGACGGCGCTGAGCCGGCCGCCGCCGGGGCCCCGCCGGACGAGCCCGTCATGACGGAGCCCGAGGCCACCGCGCAGGCCGTCACGGTCCCTCCCCCGCTTCCCGGCGCCCCCATCCGGCGCCGCAGCCGCCCCCGCGACCCGGATGATGAGCGGGAGTCGACTGCGGTGCGGCGCCGCTCGCTGTTCCCGCAGACGGTCCCGGTCGAGGACGCCGCAAGGGACGGCTCTCAGGCCGTGGACGATGCTGGGGCCTCCGCGAGCGCCGATGACGCCGGGATCGCTGGCGCCCCCGTGAGCGCCGCCAGCGCGAGCAGCGCCTCTAGCGCCACCAGTCCCACTAGCGCCACCAGCGCGCTCACCGGCGGCTCCGCCCCCACGCCCGGCGCTGGAACCCCCGCCCTGCGCGTCGAGGCGGCCAGCGCCCCGGACGAGCCGGAGCCCTCCGGCTCGCACTGGACGAGCAAGTCCAGTTGGACGCCGGACCCCTCCTCCAGCCCCCTTCCCCCCGCGCCGCCGCTGCCCTCCTCGACGGCCGCGCCGGTGGCCTCGCCCGAGGAGGCCGCCCCGGACTGGTCCTCCGTCATCGCCCCGGGCGCCTCCGACGGCGAGGACGACACCGCCTCCGCCGCCTCACCCGCCGCGGCCCCCGTCCGGCGCCGTCGTCGCGCGGAGGCCCGCAAGCCGGCTTTCGTCGATGAGGAGCCAGACGTCGACGACGACGTGCTGCTGGATGGCTCGACCGTCGTCGGCAAGCCCGCCTCTCGCTTCGGAGCGCACTGGGCGGGGATCCTTATCGCCGTCGTTCTGCTGCCCCTGTCCTGGTTCTTCGGGCACTCGGCGCGCCACTCCTTCGGGACCACCGCCGCCCGCAACCCCGAGGGTGCGATGAGCGTCAACGGGGTCATCGTCATCGCCCTGAGCGCCCTCTGCCTGGGCATCGGGCTGTGGATGGCGCGCCGCTCCTCCCTAGGCACGATCCTCGTGGGCGCTCTCACGGCGCTGGCGGGCATCCCCGGCCTCATCTCCCCCGCCGCCACTCATCGGGTCCTTGAGCAGGCCCTCGGCGCGGCGGCCGACCGCACCTCCCTGGGCAAGGACCTCCTGGAGTTCCTGTGGCTCGACCTGTCCCGCGGCACCTTCCTCCTAGTCGGCATCGTGGTGCTCATGGTCGGGATCGTCTCCCACTCCGCGCGCCGCGCCGGGCGCCGCGAGCAGGAGGTCATCGACCGCGTGCGCAAGGCCTCATGACGGCCCCCGCGCCCGCCGCCATGGCGAGCATCAGGGACGCCGCCCGCGATGCGACGCCGATCGTCGTCGGCTATCTGACACTGGGATCGGCCGCGGGGATACTCCTGGCGGCCCAGGGCCTGGCCTGGTGGTGGGCACCGGTGTGGAGCGTCGCCATCTACTCGGGCACGATGCAGTTGCTGCTCGTGCCGCTGGCCGGGGCGGGCGTGCCGCTGGGCGCGATCGCCGCCTCGACGCTGTTCGTCTCCGGGCGGCATGTCTTCTACGGGCTGAGTTTCCCCTTAGAACGCGTGCGAGGCCGGGCCCTGGCGCGCCTGTACGCCGTCCACGCGATCACTGATGAGGTCTACGCGCTGCTGTCCTCCAAGGACCGCCACGCGATGACGGGCCGGTACGTGCTCACCGTGGAGGTGATCAGCCACTCCGCCTGGGTCGCCGGCGCGACGGCGGGGGCGCTGACCGGGCGATGGCTGGCGGACGCGGTCGGCGAGAGGATCAGCCTGCTGGGCTTCGTGCTCACCGCGCTGTTTGTCGTGCTGGCCATTGAGAACTGGCGCGCCCATCCCGATGTCGCGGCCCTGGGCGTCGGGCTCATGGCGGGGGCGGTGGGCCTGGCCTTGGGCGGTTCGGCGGCGCTGCTGAGCGCGCTGGGGACGCTGGCCCTCGGGCTCGTCGGGTTGTACGCCGTGCGGCAACGTCGCGCGCCTGGCACCGAGGGCGTCGGTGGCCGGGGCCTCGATCACGGCGGCGCGGACCGGGCCCGCCCGCAGACGGCCCGCCCACAGACGGCCGACCAGTGCGCGGCCGGCCCGGGCGCGACGTGCCGGGACGGGGGCGAGTGATGCCGCTGTCGAATACCGGGATCGCGATCGCCGTCGTCGTGGTGGCCGCGATCACCCTGGCCTGCCGCCTCGCGCCCTTCGCGCTGCTGCGCGGAAGGCGCTCGCCGCTGCTGGCCTTCCTGGCCAACGCCATGCCGCTGGGCGTCATGATCGTCCTGACGGCCTACACGCTCGACGGCGTGAGCCTGGCCCCGGCGTCCTGGCTTCCCGCCGTCGCCGGCATCGCGTCCACGGCCGGGCTGCACCTGTGGCGCCGCTCGATCGGGCTGTCACTCATCGGCGGGACGGCCGTGTACGTGGCGGCGAGCCTGGCCATCGCGTAGGGAGGGCGCGCCCTCAGGCGGCCGGGGCGACCTCCGCCAGGAAGGGCAGGATCGCCTCGACGAGTTCGTCAGGGGCCTCCTCGGCCGGGAAGTGGCCGACGCCGTGCAGCACCGCTGTGCGCATGAGCCCCGAGACGTGGTGGGTGTCCCGGGCATGGGCCTGGGCGGGCTGGACCGGGTCGCTCTCCCCCAGGATGGACAGCACGGGCACCGCGATCGGGGCGGCCAGGGCGGTCATCTCGGCGCGGCGCAGCCGGCTGCGCTTGAGGGTCTCGATGGGGCCGCGCGCGGCCCCGGGCCGGGCGAGCAGGTCGGCGTAGTAGTCGGAGGAGGCCAGGACGCGGCCCACCCTGCCCTGGCCGACCCAGGAGCGCAGGACCCGCTCCATGCCCCGGTGCGTCGTGAGAGTGCGCTCCGCCAGCCCGGGGACGCGCAGGGACAGGTGCTGCAGGGCGGTGCCGGAGAAGAAGGCCCGGCCGAGCAGGGAGCGCACCGCCACCGGGTGCGGGGCGGCGACGGGCACGATCCCGGCGACGAGGTCGGGGCGCATCCCGGCCATGACCCAGGCGACCTGCCCACCCAGGCCGGCGCCGACGACGGCGGCCCGCTCGTGGCCGAGGGCCGCGACGACGCGCACGGCGTCGTCGGCGAGGGTGTGCAGGTCATAGCCGGAGGGAGGCCGGTCCGAGCCGCCGAATCCGCGCAGGTCCAGGGCGGCGACGCGGTGCCCGGCCTCGGCGAGGCGCGGGATGACGTGGCGCCAGGCCCACCAGCACTCCGGGAAAGGGTGCAGGAGGAGGACGAGGAAGTCGGAGTCCTCCGGCCCGGCCAGAGCGGCGTGGAAGCGGGTCCCACCGGCGGTGAGGTCGCGGTGGGTCCACGGACCGGGGCGGGCGATGGCGACTGGCATGGCCCCACCCTATCGGCGCCCCACCACCCCCTATAAGCGAGACCGGTCGAAAATAGGAGCGAGACCGGTCCGTGGACCGGTCTCGCTCCTATTTTCGACCGGTCTCGGCAAGCGGGGCGTCGCTACACCCCAACGCGGGGGCAGAGTCCCTCAGCGGCCAGCGCGCAGTCCCCGCAGCGCGGCGAGCGGGCGCGGCACACGGCCCGGCCGTGCTCGATGAGCCGGTGACAGCCATCGGTCCAGCGCTCGGGCTCCCACAGCGCCGCAATATCGCGCTCGACCCGCAACGGGTCGGCCCGCTCGGTCCACCCCAGGCGCCGCGCCAGCCGACCCACATGGGTGTCCACCGTGATCGCGGGGACGCCGAAGGCGTTGCCCAGCACCACGTGCGCTGTCTTGCGACCCACCCCCGGCAACGAGGTGAGCGCCTCGCGATCAGGCGGGACGACGCCGTCGAAGCGATCGGCCAGCTCCTGGCCCAGGCCGATGAGCCGCGCCGCCCGGGTGCGCTGCATCCCCAGGGGGCGGATGATCTCCTCCAACGCCTCCGGATCGGCGTCCGCCAACGCGACGGCGTCAGGCAGGCGTGCGAAGAGCTCCGGGGTCACCGTATTGACCCGCGCATCCGTGGTCTGCGCCGATAGGACCGTGGCCACCAGCAACTGATAGGGCCCGTCATGATCCAGCGCGCAATGCGCGCCCGGATAGAGCACCGCGAGTTCATCATCAACAGCCCGGGCCCGCGCCGCGAGCGATTCCCTCATCCATCCCCTCCGAATCGAGCGGCGTTGCATTGGTCGCCAACTGTTGCGAGACTACAACCCGCGACTGCGTGCCTCATGTCACAAGGCATGGCAGGATAGGCGCCAGCGCTCGCCAAGTTACCTCCGGGAGCCCCCCGGCAGGGATCGGACGCCGTTGCGAGCCCGAGTACCACCGCACCGATAGCACTGGAGGATCTTCGTGGAAGACAGCATGATTTCCAGAATCCCACTTTTCGAGGGCATGAATCAGGAGGAGCAGGACGAGCTGAGGGCCATGATGGCGCAGACCGCCCTGCGCCGCGGCGAGACCCTCTTCAACGAGGGCGACCCCGGTGACCGGCTCTACATCCTGCTCAGTGGGAAGATCAAGCTCGGCCACGCCTCGATGGACGGGCGCGAGAACCTCCTGGCCGTCCTCGGCCCCGGCGAGGTCGTCGGCGAACTCACCCTGTTCGACCCGGGCCCCCGCTCCACCACGGCCACCGCCGTTGCCCCCACCGAGCTGCTGGCCCTGGAGCACAACCAGCTCATGAGCTTCATCGAGACCCACCCGGCCCTGGCCAAGGACATGCTGCGGGCGCTCGCCCAGCGCCTGCGCCGCACGAACGTCGCCCTGGCGGACCTCGTCTTCTCCGACGTGCCCGGGCGCGTGGCCAAGGCCCTCCTCGACCTCGCCGACCGCTTCGGCTCACCCACCGACGACGGCGTGCACGTCCCACACGACCTCACCCAGGAGGAGCTCGCCCAACTGGTCGGTGCCTCCCGCGAGACCGTCAACAAGTCGCTGGCCGAGTTCGTCTCACGCGGCTGGATCCGCCTGGAGGGCCGGGCCGTCACGCTGCTCGACGTCGATCGCCTGCGCCGCCGCGCCCGCTGAGGCCCCGCCGCGCCCGCTGGGCGGGCCCGCGCCTTGGCGCCTATCAACCCACGACGAACGGCCGAGGGGCTGGCTCTGCGCGAGTCGGCCCCTCGGCCGTGAGCCCGCCCGGCGCCCGCCCGGCGGCTCGGGCGCCGACTCCGCTGGCGCTCTCGGGCGCCGAGGCGCCCCGGCGGTTCAGGCCCGGGGGCGCTTCATATAGGCGACCAGGTTCTCCGAGCCGGTGGGGCCAGGGATGACCTGCACAAGCTCCCAGCCGTCGGCGCCCCACTGGTCGAGGATCGCCTTGGTGGCGTGGGTGAGCAGGGGGACGGTGGCGTATTCCCAAGTAGTCATGTCGCCAAGCCTACGAGTCGGCGGGACTGGCGGGAAGCGCTGGCCGACGGGGCGCTCAGCGCGCTCGCGCCAGGATCCTGGGGGCCCGGCGGGCGTGGATCTCTGCGACGAGCTCGTCGTCCTCCCGGCGCAGCCACTCGCCCCAGTCCTCAACCTCGGGGAAGCGCCGCAGCAGAGCGCGTCTCTCACGCTCGGTCAGACCGCCCCACACCCCGAAGGACGACTCGGAGTCGAGGGCCTCGGCAAGGCACTCCATCCTCACAGGGCAGGTGAAGCACAAGGTCCGCGCGTCTCGCTGCTCCGCGCCCTTTCCGAAGAGCTGGTCAGGCTCCGCATCCGCGCAGGCCGCGCGCGCCGCCCAGGTCTGGTCGATCATTCTCATCCCATCTCCAGCGGTCAGGTCCAGCATCGTTGTCAGACCCGTCACACACTCCGACGGTAAGGCAGTCGGGCCCATTCCACCAAATCCGCTCCGACCCGCGCCGTTGTACAGACTCGCCTGAATGCTGACCGATAGCCGCCTGGGCGCGGCCTGGGGAGGGCGCGCCGTCGCGGAGCCGGTCATCCAGCACTCGGGCAGGAGCCGGGCCGCCGGGTGCGACCCCCGCCACCCTGCGCTGCATGGAATCCACTGAGCACGTAGTCTGGGGCCATGTCGAAGACCTCTGCCCGCACCCTCGACTCACAGCAACTCCTGTCCGCCCTCCTCGCCTTCATCGTCATGTCCACCGTCGGCGGCCTGCTCGTCTCGGGCTTCGCCGTGCCCTTCGTGGGGGCGGCGAGCGTGATCTCGAAGGCATCACGGGAGTTCTTCGAGGACCTGCCCGATGACTTCAAGGTGCTTGAGCCGAGCCAGGTCTCGGTCCTGCGGGCAGCCGACGGCACGGAGATCGCCCAGTTCTACGCGGAGAACAGGATCGTCGTGCCGCTCAAGGACATCAGCAAGAACGTGCGGAACGCGGTCATCGCTGTTGAGGACCAGCGCTTCTACCAGCACGAGGGCGTCGACCCCACCGGAATGCTGCGCGCGCTGGCCTCCAACGCCGCGGGCGCCGATCGCCAGGGCGCCTCCACCCTCACCCAGCAGTACGTGCGCAACGTCCTAGTGGAGGCCGGCATCCGCAGCGGCGACCCCGCGAAGATCCGCGCGGCCACAGAGCCCACGACGGCACGCAAGCTCAGGGAGATCAAGTACGCCCTGACCCTGGAGAAGACCCTGCCCGACGCCAAGAACCAGATCCTGGAGGGGTACCTCAACATCGCCGCCTTCAGCCCCTCCACCTATGGGGTGGAGGCCAGCGCGCAGCACTACTTCAGTCATTCGGCCAAGGAGATGACCATCGCCGAGGCGGCGCTGCTGGCCGGCCTGACCAACGCGCCGGGCGCCTACGACCCGGTGTCCTACCCCGATCTGGCCAAGGACCGCATGAACTGGGTCCTCCAGAAGATGCTGGACAACGAGTTCATCGACCAGGCCCAGTACGACGAGGCCGTGGCGACCCAGGTCAGCGACATCCTGAACGTGACCAACCACGTCGGCGGGTGCGCCTCGGCGGGGTCCGCGGCCTACTTCTGCGACTACGTCGTCGGCGAGATCCAGAACTCCGAGCTCTTCGGCAAGACGGCCACCGAGCGCAACCAGCTCCTGCTGCGCGGGGGCCTGCAGATCACCACCACCCTGGACCTGCGCAAGCAGAAGGCCGCGGACGACACGATCGCCAACTACGTCCCCATCGGGGATCCCTCGAACGTCAAGGGCGCCATCGTCGCCGTCGAGCCCGGGACGGGCAAGATCCAGGCGATGGCCCAGAACACCTCCTACGGGACGGACAGTTCCGACCCCTCGGTCTCCCAGATCTCCTATTCCGCTGATTACAAGCACGGCGGCATCGAGAACAACGGTTTCCAGCCGGGCTCCTCGTTCAAGCCGTTCGTGCTCGCCCAGTGGTACCAGATGGGCAGGTCCGGGTACGAGACGATGAACACCGACCCCACCACGTTCCCCGCCGCCAACTGGAACATCTCCTGCAGCGAAGACACCTTCGTGGAGCAGTGGAAGGTCGGCAACGCCAACCCGGGCGAGGGCGGCACGCACTCGGTGGTGCAGTCCACGGCGATGTCGATCAACGTCGCCTACGCCAAGATGATCCAGCAGATGGACATCTGCGCGGTGACGAGCCTGGCCGCCAAGATGGGCATGACCAAGGCCGATGGCAACCCCATCGACCCCCGGCCCTCGATCACCCTGGGCACCATGAACGTCCCCCCGCTCAACATGGCCAACGCCTACGCGACTTTCGCGGCGCACGGCGTCTACTGCAAGCCGATCGCCATCAACAAGGTGACCGACCACAGCGGCACCGAGATGGCCGTGCCGAGCGCGGACTGCTCGCAGGTCATGGACCAGACCGCCGCGGACAGGGTCGCCCTGACCCTCACGCATGTGTTCGGGGGCCAGGGAACCGCCAAGAACCACGGCCTGGCGGGGCGGCCGGCCGCGGGCAAGACGGGCACCACGGAGGAGATGGACAACGCCTGGTTCGTGGGCTTCACCCCGCAGCTGTCCACCGCCGTGTGGATGGGCCACTCCGAGGGCACCAAGCCGATGAACGGCCAGTACATCGGCGGGCGCTACTACGCCACCATGTACGGCTCGGACGCTCCCGCGCCCATGTGGAAGCAGTTCATGGACACCTCGCTGGCGGGGACGGGCGCCGAGCCCTTCACCCAGGTGAGCCTGGGCGCTGGACAGCCCGCGCAGCCCTCGGGCGGCAACGCCAAGAACACGTCCGGCCAGCTCCCCGGCCTCACGGGTGACGCCGGGGCCCAGACGGCCCAGGCGCCCCAGGCGGCGACCGCCGATCAGCCCGGGACGGTCGCGCAGGCCGACGCCGACCTCCCCGCCGGGCAGCTCCCGGGCTCCGCGCCCACGGCGGCCAGCCGCAAGGAGTTCACGACCAGCCTGAGCCCCGCGGGCTCCGGAGGCGCCGTAGCGACCGGCCCGGCCGGCGGCAACGGCTGACCACTGGCGAGCACTCACAACCCCGGGGGCCCTTCGACATGACGACTGCTGTGACCGCGCTGCCGCGCCGATCCTCCTCCCGCTCACGGCGCCTTGGCGCCGCCCGCGCCCTGGGCTCCCTCGCCGCTCTCGGCGCTGGAGCCCTGGGCTACGCGCTCCTCGAAGCGCGCCTGCCGGTGCTGCGGCGCTGCTCCGTGCCCGTCCTGGCCGACGGCGAGGAGCCGATCACGATCCTCCACCTGACCGATCTGCACCTGACCGACCGCACAGAGGCTCGCGTCGCCTGGGTGCGGGATCTGGCCGCCGAGCACCCCGACGTCGTCATCTCCACGGGCGACCACCTGTCCTTCGCCTCGGGACTCGAGCCGCTGCGGCGGGCGCTGGAGCCCTTCGTGGAACTGCCGGGGGCCTTCGTCCTGGGGGACCACGACTACTACTCCTCCGTGTTCAAACCGCCGACCCGCTACCTGCGCCGCGACCCGCGAACGGCAGACGCCGAGGGGGCGCGCGAGCGCCTCGTGGAGCTGCCCTGGCGGGAGGTCATCGAGTTGCAAGCCTCCGGCGGCTGGGCGGACCTGACGAACGCGCGGGGGGCCCTCACGGTACGCGGGCGGCGAGTGGACCTGGTCGGCGTCGATGATCCTCACGCCGAGCGGGACTCCTACCCCGTCCCGGATGATGGCGCCGACGGCGCGGCCTCAGCCGCCCTCCTCCCGCCGATCCTCGACCGCTCGGGGCGGGCGCTGCGCCTGGGACTCGCGCACGCCCCCTACCTGCGAGTGCTGAACCAGATGGCGGGTGACGGCGTCGCCCTCGCCCTGGCGGGCCACACCCATGGCGGCCAGCTCTGCCTCCCCGGTTTTGGCGCGCTCGTGACGAACTGCGACCTGGACCGGCGCAGAGTCACCCAGCGCCTGTCGCAGTGGCCGGGGCGCATCGGGGATCCGAGCGCGGCGGGGGACATGTACCTGCATGTCAGCGCGGGGCTGGGCACGAGCCCCTTCACGCCCGTGCGCGTGGCCTGCCGCCCGGAGGCGACACTGCTCACCCTCGTCCCGGCGCGCTGAGGACCGCACTGAGGACCACACTGAGGGATCGGGCGGACGAGTTCGCCCAGTTCCAGGTGGAGCGCCTAGGAGCGCCAGCGGGCGAAGCCGCCCTCGGAGTTAATGACCTGGCCGGTGATCCAGCGGGCGTCGTCGGCCAGCAGCCAGGTGATGAGTCGGGCGGCGTCGTCGGGCTCCCCGAACCGCCCGAAGGGGAACATGCCGCGGACGGACTCGAGGGCATCGGCGGTGAGGTACCCGGTGTCGACCGGGCCGGGGTTGACGGTGTTGACGCGGATTGCGTGATCGGCGAGCTCGTCGGCGATGGTCAGCGTGATGCCGGCGATGGCGGCCTTGGCCGCGCCGTAGGCGATCTCACCGGGTAAGGGCCCCTGCGCCTGGCCGGAGGTCAGGAAGACGATGGCGGGAGCGGGGGGCTCCTCATCCGCTCCTCCGGCCCGCTCCCCGACGACGGCGCGGGCGAAGGCCTGAGCGAGAAGGATCGAAGCGCGGGCGTCGACGGCCCAATGCCGGTCGAGGACGTCCTCGGTGATGTCGAGCAGGGGGGCGTCGGGCTCGCTCATGGCCTGGTTGCACACGAGGGCGGTCAACGGGTGGCCGACGTCGGCGGCCGCTTCGGCCGCGGCGGCGACGACGCGAGCGGGCTGGCCGGAGGCGGCGAGGTCGGCGCCGACGGGGGTGAGGCGAGCGCCGTCGGAGAGATGGGAGGCGATGGGGGCCATGACGGCGTCGATGTCGTCGGCCCCCCAGGCCTGAGCGGCGTCGTGGGGCGAGTAGTGGTGGGCCACGACGCTGGCCCCCTGAGCGGCGGCGCGGCATGCGATGGCGTGGCCGATGCCGGCGCGGCGGCTGACCCCGGTGATGAGGACCGTTCGGCGCGCGAGTGGGAGGGGATCTGGAGCGAGGTCCGCGCTGGTCATGGGGTCAGTCAACCGCGTGGCGCGGGCGCGGACAAGGGGCGGGCGTCCCCGACTGCGCCCTCCCCGTGATGGACGACACCGGACGGGCGGCCGAAGGTAATTTCCCTCGACGCGGGCGGCCCGGCTATAGTTGCCGCTGCACACACACGGGGTGTGGCGCAGTTTGGTAGCGCGCTTCGTTCGGGACGAAGAGGTCGTGGGTTCAAATCCCGCCACCCCGACCACGAGGAGATCCGCGAGTCCGTTCGTGAGATCCCCAAGGTTGAAGGGATCGTCGGCTGAGTTCCTGGCCATCGACCTCACACTCAAACCCACGTCCAAGCCCACGTCGCGGTCCTTCCATGACGTGGGTTTTTGCTTGGGAGCCCGGGGGCTCGGCCGGTTCCAGGCCGCTGAGGCGGGCAGAGTGGGCGGCGACAGGGCCGGTGCTTCCAGCTTCATCGACGCCCCCGACCCCGTCACCGCTTCCGTGGGCCTGCCGGTCGCTCCCACTGGCCTCGACGGCGATTCCGCGGCACCGCTCGGGAGGGGATGACGACGGAAAGGCCGGGGCCGCCATCGTCGGCGGTGAGCGCATGAGCCCGCTGGGCGCGTCCAGGGCAGCGGTGGGCCGTTCAGAGCGGCGGTGCGCCGCCCAAAGCAGCGCTCCCCGCGATGCTTCGGGTGGCCCAGCGGTGCCGCAGACAGCCCACCGATGCCGCAGACGGCCCAGCGGTGCCCCGTCCAAAGCAACGGCGGGCCGCAAAGCAGCGCTGGGCTTCAGGGCAGTACTGGGCGCGTCCAGGGCAGCGGTGGGCCGTTCAGAGCGGCGGTGCGCCGCCCAAAGCAGCGCTCCCCGCGATGCTTCGGGCGGCCCACTGACGCCGCAGACAGCCCACCGACGCCGCAGACGGCCCAGCGGTGCTCTCAACAGCCCGGCAGCATCCACGCCAGCAGAATCGCCAGTATCGGCAGCCCCACCAGTGTCGAGTCTCATGGCGCCGACGCCGGCCCAACGGCCGACGCCCGCACCCGCCGGCCCAACGGCCGACGCCCGCACCCGCCAGTCCCACGGTCCGCCGAGCGCTGGGGCCGGGTCTCAGTCGGCGTCGCCGAGCGCTGGGGCCGGGTCTCAGTCGGCGTCGGCACGCACCACCGGGCGAGGGCTAGCCTTGCCTTGGAAGGAGCCCGATGAGCACGACGAGCAGCGCCCGCGCCGCGACGCCGGAATCCCCCCGGTCAGCCGACGCCCGCGCCCGCCGGGAGGTCGCCGGGCGGGCGATGGAACGCGTGCTCGCCGTCATGCTGATGCTCGCTTTCGCCATCTGGACCCTGCTGGTGGTCACGGGCCGCACGGCTCATCTCGACACGGCCTTCACACGGTCCTCCCCCCTGCTTCCCCGCTCAGCGGGGGCCCAGATCGCCGAGGCCTACGCGCTCCTGACCCATCCCGCCCTCATCACGGCGGCCATCGTCGGCCTCGCGCTGTGGTCCTTCAAGGAGCGGATGCGCCGCCTGGCCCTGGCCCTCCTCATGGCCGCGGCCGGGATCCCGGTCCACTGGCTCATCTCCACCTCGCTGGGTATCAGGCAGCCCCACTCGCATCTGCTCGACTCTCTGTCCGTCGTGGGCGGCGCGTACCCGAACGCCCAGATCGCGGCTGTGACCATCGCCTCCTCGATGCTGCTCGTGCTCACACGCGCCCACCGGCGGCCCACCTCGGACATGGCGGTGTGGTGGCTGGCGGGCATCGCCGCCATCATCGCCTCCTGCTACAGCCAGTGGGCGATGGGGATAGCGAGCGCCTCCGACCAGATCGGGGGGATCCTGTGGGGGGCGGCGGTCACCAATACGAGCCTTGCCCTGGGCGGTGTCGACACGATCCTGTCCTCCTGGGCGCGCCTGGGCCTTCCCACGCGCAGCGTCGACAAGCGCGCCGCCGTCATCTACAACCCCACGAAGTTCTTCGACCTATCCCTCCTGCGCCGCCGCATCGAGGCCGAGGTCCTGGCCGCCGGCTGGCTGCCCACCCAGTGGCTGGAGACGACGCCGGAGGACCCCGGCCGCGCGATGGCGCGCCAGGCGCTCGAGCACGGGGTGGATCTCGTGCTCGTGGCCGGCGGGGACGGGACGGTGAGGGCGGTGGCCGGGGAGCTGGCGGGCACCGGCATGCCGATGGCGCTCCTCCCCTCGGGCACCGGCAACCTGCTCGCCCGCAACCTCCTCATCCCCCTGGACACCGACGCCGCCCTGCGCCTGGCCCTGTCGGGCAGCCCCACCGCCATTGACCTCGTGCGCGCCACGTGGGATGACGGCGAGGAGATCTTCGCCGTCATGGCGGGCCTGGGCCTGGACGCCCAGATCATGGCGGACACGAAGGACGAGCTCAAGAGGGTCATCCGCGCCGGGGCCTACGCCGTCGCCGCGATGCAGCACGCCAGCCCGCGGCCCTTCCGCGCCGCCATCGCCCTGGACGGCGCCGCCCCCGAGGAGCACGACATGGTCATGGCGCTGCTGGGCAACGTCGGCACGATCACCGGCGGCATGACGATCCTCCCTCACGCCACCCCCACCGACGGCCGGGTGGACCTCCTGCTGGCCCGCCCGGACCGGGTCGTCGACTGGGCGCGCATGGGCGCGATGATGCTCGCGGGCCGGGTCCCGTCGGGGCTCACGCTCGCGCAGGCGTCGCGCGTGTCCATCCGCGCCAATGAGCCCGTGCCCTTCGAGCTCGACGGCGATATCGCCGGCACCACCCGAGCCCTCGACATCGAGGTCATTCCCGGGGCGCTCTCGGTCATCGCCCCGCCTCGCCCCTGAGCCGGGGGAACGGTCCGCCGCGGCTCCGGGCGCTGGATAGACTCGCGCTCATGACCTCTTCAGCATCCCCGCGCTCCGGCCTGACGGTCGCCCTGGGCCGCGCGGCCCGCGTCGCGGCCCGCCTGCGCGGTGGCGGTAGCGGCGGAACGGCCTTCCCCGGGCTCGTCATGGAGAAGGCCGATCCCGGCTTCCTCGCCCGCGCGCTCGGCCAGCTGCCCATGGGCGTCGTCGTCGTGACCGGGACCAACGGCAAGACGACGACGACGAAGATGGTCGTCCAGCTGCTCGCCGAGCAGGGGCTGAGGGTCGTCACGAACCGCACCGGCTCGAACTTCGTGCGCGGGGTGCTCGCCTCCCTCCTCCACGACGTCGACGCCGTCGGCCGCCTGCGCGCCGATGTGGCCGTGCTCGAGCTCGATGAGGCCCACGCCGTCCGCTTCGTCCAGCTCGTCAAACCGCGCGCCTGCCTGCTGCTCAATGTCATGCGCGACCAGCTCGACCGCTTCGGGGAGATTGACTACACCGCCTCCCTGCTGCGCAAGGTCGCCCTGGCCACCACGGGCGCCGTCGTCACCAACGCCGACGACCCGCGCCTGGGCGCGCCCGCCTTCACCGAGGGCCTGGCCGCCCCCGTGTCCGCCTTCGGCGCCGGCCCCGGGCTGCGCTCCCTGTTCCTGTCCGACGACGAGCTGCGCGCCGGCGCCGCCGACGCCACCGCCGCCCGCCATGTGAGCCCCCGCGTGGTCCTGGAGTCACTGAGCGGCCAGGACGCCACCGTCCTCGTGGACGGGACCGCCCACGAGGTGCGCTTCACGATCCCCGGCATCCACAACCAGCTCAACGCCTGCGCCGCCCTGGCCGTCGCCCTTGAGGCCCTGGGGGATCGCGCCGACGCCGCCCTACCGGGCCTGCTGAGCTCGCTCGGGCGAGTGCGGGCCGCCTTCGGCCGCGGTGAGGTCCTCAGCCTCGACGGCCGGGAGGTCCAACTCTCCCTGGTGAAGAACCCGGCGGGCTTCCGCATGGGCCTGCTCACCGCGGCCACGGCGCCCGGCCCCGAGTCGGTGATGGTGGCGGTCAACGATGAGTACGCCGACGGCCGGGACATGTCCTGGCTGTGGGACGTGGACTTCTCCGGCCTGAGGCAGGCGGGCGTGGCCGTGGTCACGGGCACGCGCGCCTGGGACATGGCCCTGCGACTGCGCTACGACGAGGTGGATGTGGGGGCCGTGGAGCCGGACCTGGGCCGGGCCCTGGACGCCCTGCGGGAGGACTCGCGCCGCACGGGCCGGCCCATGCGCGTCTTCACCACCTACACGGCGATGCTCGCGCTGCGCGCCCGCCTGGGCGAACTGACCGAGGTCGAGGAGGTCATGAAGTGAGCGCCCAACTCTACGAGCACTCCGGGGAGGCGGGCGGCGCGAGCGCCGGCGCCCTGCGCGTCCTGCAACTCTACCCCCGGGACATGAACATCTACGGGGACTGGGGCAACACCCTCGTGCTGGCCCGCAGGGCCCAGTGGCGCGGCTACGACGTCGAGGTCCTCTCCTACGACCCCGGCGACGAGCTGCCCGACGGCGTCCACCTCGTGGTGGGCGGCGGCGGCCAGGACTCCGGCCAGGAGCGCATCACCGCGGATCTCCAGGCGCGCTCGGCCGAGTTGCGCGCCTGGGCCGCGGACGGAGTGCCCATGCTCGTCATCTGCGGCCTCTACCAGCTCTTCGGCCACCGCTTCCTGACCGCGCAGGGCAGCGAGATCCCCGGCATCTCCGTGTTCGACGCCGAGACCGTCGCCGGTCACGGGCGCCTGATCGGCAACATCACCACCACCAGCGAGATCTTCGGCGACATTGTCGGCTACGAGAACCACTCCGGCCTGACCACCCTGGCCCCCGGCCAGGCTCCTTTCGGCCGAGTGCGCTCGGGCGATGGCAACAACGGCCAGGACGGCACCGAGGGGGCGCTGGCCCACCACGTCATCGGCACCTATCTGCACGGCTCGCTGCTGCCGAAGAACCCGGCCGTGGCCGACTGGCTCCTGGAGCGGGCCGTGCGGGCCGCCGGCCTGGAGTGGGTCGGCGAGGACGTGGCGCACCCCGGCCTCGACGGCGCCTGGGCGGACAGGGCCCGCGCGGTGGCGATGTCCCGCCCGCGCTGAGCCCTAGGCCCGGTCATCAACGCGCCGGTGAGAATGATCGCCACCGGGCTTGCCACTAACGCTTACCATTCTTTAAAGTAATTAGGCACGCCTTATCACACCCCTAATCTCCCCGGAGGAGCCATGCGTCTCACCCGCCGCAGCGCCATCATCTCCCTGGCCGCCCTCTCAGCGGGCACCCTGTCCGCCTGCGCCACCGATAAGAAGAAGGACGGCGGCTCCGGCGCGGGGAAGTCCCTGAGCATCGTGGCAACCACCGGCTACCTGGGCGACGCCGCCAGGAACATCGCCCCCGACGCCACCATCACCGTGCTCGTCGGCCCCGGGGGCGACCCCCACACCCAGGAGTTGACCACCAAGGACACCCAGGCCATCGAGAGCGCCGACGTCGTCCTGTGGACCAGCCACGACATGGAGCACAAGATGCTGGACCAGCTCGATGGGCTCGGCGCCAAGCAGGTGCCCGCCGCCGAGTCGATCCCCGAGGACATGCTGCTGCCCTGGGAGGAGGACGGCGTCGTCGAGGGCCACGACCCCCACGTGTGGAACTCCCCCGACAACTGGAAGCACGTGGTGACCGCCTGCGCGCGCAAGATCGCCGAGATCGACTCGGCCAACGCCGAGACCTACAAGGCCAACGCCGAGACCTACAACAAGAAGATCGACGAGGCCAAGGAGGCCGCCAAGAAGCTCTTCGACGCGATCCCCCCGGAGAACCGCGTCCTGATTACCGGCCACGACGCCTTCAACTACCTCGGCAAGACCTACGGCATCGAGATCCACGCCACCGACTTCGTCTCCTCCGAGTCCGAGTTGAGCGCCACCGACATCGAGGAGCTCGCCACCCTCATCGCCGACAAGAAGATCAAAGTCATCTTCCAGGACAACCTAAAGAACCCCGAGGCGATCACCCACGTCAAGGAGGCGGTGGCCGCCAAGGGCGGGAGCGTCGAGGTCTCCGACAAGCCCCTGTACGCCGACTCCCTCGGCGAGTCCGCCCCAGTGGACACCTACCTGGGGGTATTCGCCTACAACGCCGAGACCATCTCCTCCGCACTGGCCGGCACTGCCGCCTGAGCGCCCACCCGAGGCCGGGGGCCGCCGTGGCGGGCCCCGCTGACGAGGAACGCCTGTGACGCACGATCCGCACCCTCCCTGCGCCGTCGAGCACCTCTCGGTGGCCTACCACGCCCGCCCGGTCGTCAAGGACGTGAGCCTGACGATCCCCGCTGGCGCCGTCACCGCCGTGCTCGGCCCCAACGGCGCGGGAAAATCCACCCTCCTCAAGGCCGCCATGGGCCTCATCCCCTCCCTGGCCGGCTCCGTACGCTTCTTCGGCGAGGAACTGTCCCGGTCCCGCAGCCGGGTGGCCTACATGCCCCAGACCGCGGAGGTCGACTGGGACTTCCCCACCACGGTGCGCGACGTCGTCACCATGGGCACCTACGCCAGGCTCGGCTGGTGGCGCCGCCCGGGGGCCTCCGAGCGGGCCACGGCACTGGAGGCCCTGGAGAGGGTCGGCATCCCCGACCTCGCGGACCGTCAGATCTCCCAGCTCTCCGGCGGCCAGAAGCAGCGCGTCTTCATGGCCCGCACCCTGGCCCAGGAGCCCGACCTCTACCTGCTGGACGAGCCCTTCGCGGGAGTCGACGTCGCCTCCGAGCAGGCCATCATGGGGGTCCTGCGCTCACTGCGGGACGAGGGGCGCACGATCGTCGTCGTCCATCACGACCTGTCGACGGTGAGGCGCTTCTGCACCCACGCGATCCTCCTGTCCGACGGCCTGCTCGTGGCCGCGGGGCCCCTCGAGCAGGCCTTCACCCAGACCACGCTGCACCGCGCCTACGGGCTGACCGATGAAGCCCTCATGGGCGAAGGGCGGCAGTGATGAGCGCCGTCCTCGCCCTGACCGCACTGCCGACGGCGCCCCTGGCCGAGGCCGGCGCGCTGCTTCCCGGCATCGTCGGGCCCGGAGCGCTCCTGGCCTCCTACACCTTCCGCATGATGCTGCTGGGAACCTCGATCGTGGGCCTGACCGCGGGGGTGCTCGGCGCGTTCCTGTACCTGCACAAGCAGTCTCTCGTCTCCGACATCATCGGGCACGCCGCCACCCTGGGCGTGGCGGGCTCCTTCATCATCGCCACCGCCGTCCTGGGCATCGGGGGGCGCTCCATGCTCGTGCTGACCATCGGCTCGATCATCGCCTCCACCTGCGCAGTGCTGCTCGCCAACTGGATCGCGGCGCGCTCGCCCGTGGGGCTCGATGCCGCGATGACGATCTGCCTGGCGCTGTTCTACGGCGGCGGGATCGTGCTCATGCGGATCATCGTCCACTCCTCCCTGCCCGAGCGGGGCGGGATCACCTCCTACATGTTCGGCAACGCCGCCACCCTCACCCGGGCGGACCTGGTCACCATCGTGGCCTTCGGCGCGGCCTCGCTCATCGTGGTGGCGGCGTGCTGGAAAGAGCTGGCACTGCTCACCTTCGACCCCATCGCCTGCCGGGCGATGGGCTTCTCCCCGCGGCTCCTCTCCCCGCTGCTGCTGGGCACCGCCACCGTCGCGATCGTCATCGGCATCAAGGCCGTCGGGCTCATCCTCATGGTGGCCTTCGCGATCATGCCGGCGGCGGCCGCGCGCCAGTGGACGCACCACCTGTGGTCGATGGTGGGGCTGTCCGGATTGATCGGTGGGGCCTCCGGGGCGATCGGATCGGTGCTGGCGGTCAATCTCGGCCGCGTGCCGACCGGGCCGGTGGTTGTCCTGGTCCTGTCGGTCTTCCTCATCGCCTCCCTACTGGGTGCGCCGGAGCGCTCGATCCTGCGTCGTCGGGCCCGCCTGCGCGCGCAGCGCCGTGAGCTGCTGGCCCGGATCACCGCCGAGGCCCATCGGATCGAAGGGCCCGGCCCCGCTGAGGCCGGCTCCGCTGAGGCAAGCCCCGCCGTCCCGGTCGGGGCTCCGGGACCGGTCGCGAGCGCCCCGACGATGCCGGCGGGGGCGCGCTGATGCCCTTCATCGTCTCCGTCGCCGTCCTGGCCGTCACCACGGCGCTCACCTGCGCTCTTCCTGGCACTCTCCTCGTGCTGCGCCGCCAGTCGATGCTCGTGGAGGCCATGTCCCACGCCGTGCTGCCCGGCATCGTCGTCGGCGCGATCATCTCCGGCTCCACGCGATCCCCGCTCATGGTGGTGGCGGCCTCCCTCATGGGACTGGTCGTGGTGCTGGGCGCCGAGCGACTGCGCGCCTCCGGGCTGGTGACCGGGGACGCCGACCAGGGCCTGATCTTCCCCGCCCTCTTCGCCATCGGCGTGCTGCTGCTGTCCACCACTCTCTCCCAGGTGCACATCAGCGAGGACACCGTCCTGACCGGGGACCTCAACCTCATGGCCCTGACTCCCGAGCACATCCTCGTGGCCAACGGCAGCATCGACCTGGGCCCGCGGATGATGTGGCGCCTGGCCGCCGTCTTCGCGATCACAGCGGCCTATATCGCCCTGTGCTACCCCACTCTCAAGATCTCCACCTTCGACCCCGTGTCGGCCCGGACCCTGGGCCTGCCGGTGCGGCGCACCGACCTGGGCCTGATGACGCTGGTGGCGATCACCGTCGTCGTCGCCTTCGACGCCGCGGGCGCGATCCTCGTCGTGGCGCTGATGACGATCCCCCCGGCGACCGCCCTGCTCGTGTCGCGCTCCCTATTCGGGGCGATCCTGATGAGCCTGGGGATCGCGGCGGCCTCCGCGCTGCTCGGCTTCTGGGTGGCGCTGCGCTGGGACCTGGCGACGTCATCGACCATGGCGGTGGTGGACGCACTGGTGTTCCTGGTCGTGCTGGGGGTCACCGCGCCCAGGCGCGGCCTCGCGGCAAGGGCTGGCGAGCAGGGCGCCTCCCACTCTTAGACTCGCCCCATGGCGACACCGGAATTCATCCTGGCCCTGCGCGAGAGAATCGGCCACGACCAACTGTGGCTGCCGGGAGTCAGCGTGGTCGTCGTCGCCGGGCACGGGCGGCTGCTGCTCGGGCGGCGCGCTGACAACGGTCAGTGGTCTGTGGTCTCGGGGATTCCCGAGCCGGGCGAGCAGCCGGGCGCGGCGGCGGTCCGCGAGTGCCTGGAGGAGACCGGGGTGGCGATCGAGTTGCTGGGTCTGACGCATGTGGGGGCGAGTGCTCCGAAAACCTTCCCCAACGGCGATCGCTGCGTCTTTATGGACATCGACTTCGTGGCGCGGCCCGTGGCCGGGGCGGGGCCCGCGAGAGTGGCCGATGACGAGTCGACGGAGGTCGGCTGGTTCGCGCCGGACTCGCTGCCCGAGCCCCTCATGGGCTCGGCTCGGCGCCGCATCCGCGCCGCCCAGGCCTGGCTCGCCAAACCCGCCCCCGCCGCATTCGACCGCCCCTCGCGCCCCTGCCTTCCGCTGATCCGGGGCTGAGCGGGCGCCTCCGGATTCAAAATGGCGCGGTTTGAGGATTGCTCGGGCATCAGCATCCTTCTGGGGCGCAGCCGCCCTTCACCCCACGCCTCTGACCTGCATAAACCCATAGCGCGACATGGCGTCAGGAAAAGGAATCCTCAAACCTCGCCACTTTCCGTGCGAGCGCAGGGCCTTGAAGACCTCAGCGTGAGAACCGTCCCTGCTCGAACGGCTGCGCCAAAGGACACGATCAGGCAACAATAGTGAGCATGCTCGCCACCGTTGTCCTGCCTGCCCTGCAGATCGTCCTGATCCTCATCGTCGGCTTCCTCACGTGGCGCTCCGTCCAAGTGGCGGCCCAGGCGCGATCGGAGGCCCAGGCGGCTAGGTCGGAGGCCGTCGCCCGCGCGGCATCGTCAGGCCAGGGTGGGGGCGTGCCGCCGGAGGTGCTGTCCCGCATCGAAGAGCAGTTGCGACGGCTGGGCGCCGCCAGGGCAGCGGACACGGACGAGCAGCACCACGCGGCCCCCAGCGAGCGGCTGATGAGTGAGAAGGCGGATGCTTACCGCGGCTTCCTGCGGGAGATCGCCTCCGAGAACACGCATATCGGAACCGGCCGGCCCGTGCGGACCTCCGACGCCGCCGAGGAGGCGCTGAGCCGGTTGCGCTCGGTGACGGTGCTCATGGGCTCGGAGGCGATCCTGCGCTCGCTGCGGAACTTCTCGATCATCCGCGGCCAGCGGCCCCGCACGCGGTGGACTGAGCCGGCGATCATGGCCTACGCGCGCCTCCAGGTGTGCCTCGTGCAGGCGATCCGCCGCGACCTGGACACCGCCAGCGAGCCCTTGAGCCCGGAGGAGACCTGGGCCTCGATGAGCACGGGGACGGCCGATCCCGCTTTCCGCCTGGCCATGCTCACCCCGATCTCGGAGGTGCTGCACCATGCGGGCCAGGACCTGTCCCTCTACGATCTGCGTGAGGAGCCGACGGCGCACGCGTGGCGCTCGGCGGCCAGCGCCTCGTCGGCGCAGCGGGCGCAGACCGGCCCGATCACCCCGATCGAGCAGCCCATCGCAGTCGAACCCGCCGCCTACCAGCAGCGCATCAACCGGCCCAAGCCGACCGACCACGGGACGCACGGGCGCGGATCAGCCGGCAGCGCCCCCTCCGCCGCGGCCCCCTCCCACAAGGCGGCCAGCACCTCGTCGCACCGCAGCACCGCCCAGATCCCGCCCACTGAGGCGAGGATTCCCGACCGCGCGTCCTCGCCGACGCCGTCGGCACCGGGAGCCTCCTCGCGGCGCCCCGTCCACGCCCCGGGGCGCACGACGCAAGGATCGGCGACCTCCACCCCCACGGTGAGGCTGTCAGCTTCCTCCCCCTCGTCCATGACCGTGTCAGTGTCCTCGGCCACGGCGGCCTCCGCGCCCGCCGCCTCCACCCCGGCGACCGGAGCCGATGAGCCCTCCGCCCCGGCCAGGCGCGGCCCGGGCCAGCCCGGCGCCCGTGGGCAGGCCTCCGCAAGACGAGCGGGGGCGGCCGCAGGAGCCGGATCCGCCTCCTCCTGGTCCCAGGCCGACGGCGCCCGCCCCCAGTGGGGCCTTCGTCAGTTCGCGCAGGAGAGCCAGTCGAGCCGAGGCAGGTCAGGCTCCTCCGGCTCCCAGGACCGCTCGGGCCGCCTGCGGCCGGGGCGGGTCACCGCTCCCAGGAAGTAGGGTCCCGCGCTGGTCGCCCCGCGGTGAACCGCGAGAAGCAAGCCGACGGCGCCCGCCGCCCCGTGGATGGGGTGGCGGGCGCCGTCGTCGAGGCGCTTGAGGCGGCTGCTCAGCCGGTGATGGTCGCCGAGACGATGATGGCGACGGCGATGGCCGTGCCGGCGAGGGCGACGCCGAGACCGACATTCTGGTCCTCGAGGAGCTCGCGGCGTAGGTTGAGCCCGAAGGCCTTGTTGACGGCCCAGGTGAAGGCCATGAGCAGGACGACGCCGAGAAGGGCGTAGACGACCGTGGCCAGGATCGACTCCCAGGTCAGGCCCACGCTCGACAGGTTGTGGCTCGCAAGGGGGATCGTGTTCATGCTTCCTCCGCGTTATCGCGCTTCGCCATCTCGTGCTCGGCCCGGCAGGTAGTCCGACGCAGCCGAAACTACCGGCCCTCCCCGGCACGCGCGTCGGGGAGGCCTGGGCCTTGACGCCGCGCCGGGCACCGGTGACGCCGCGCCGTCAGTCACCGCGCCGGGCGCATCCAATCGGGGGTGGTGCCGGGGTCCCGGGGGAAGTGGGAGAGCTCGTCGGCGCAATCCTTGGCGCTCACGGGCGGGTCGAGATCTGGCTTGCGGTCGTAGTCGACATTGACCTTCAGGCGGTAGTCCGGAGCGGTCATGGTCAGGTGCGCCCAGGTCCATGTTCCGCCGCGGGGGTGGGCCATGGCCACGCGCAGCTGCACCGCCTCTTGGACGATCTCGCCGGGGATGACGTTAGCCTGCTGGGCCCCGTTGATGATGGCGGTGGTCTGGACGGACGCGCGAAGGCCGACGGTCTCGATCTCGATACCGGCCGCGGTGGCGCCGACCTGCTCCATGTACGCGGCGAGGCTTCCCTGGAGGCTGCCGATGGCCCGCGACTGGGCCTCAAGGCCACCGCCCATGGGCCCCATTCCGCCCATCATGTCCATCCCCATCTTCGGTCTCCATTCTTGGGTGTCGTGAGTTCAGCGCTGATAGTCGTCTACGGTATCGGCAATCGCGCAGCGACACCATCGCCGGTCGGGGATCCAGTGCGCCCCCGGCGAAGCCGCGGTCTGGCATTGTCAGGCCTCCGGCGCGAAATAGGCGGCCTGCGCGATACGCGGGCGCCTGCCGCGCTGGACCCAGTTCCCCCGGCCGGGGGGCATGCGAGCCGGACGGACGCCTCCCAGGAGGACGCCCTCAAGGCGGTCGCCATCCATGAGGAATCCGGTTCCGCCATTGTCCCGCAGCGCCAGGAGGACGGGATCGTACATGGCGTGCGAGGCGCCAGCGGTGGGACGGGCGACAATGACGTTGAGCCGCAGGTCCCTGGCCGAGGGCAGGTGGGGGACGATGGGTGACAGGATGTTGGTCCCTCCGGAGGAGAGGATGTCGTAGTCATCGATGACGAGGACGATGCGCGGCCCATCGGCCTCCTTGCCCTCAGCTATCAGGGCGGCGCGGCGGTCGAGTTCGGTGGCGATGGCAGCGGAGAGGCCGCCCGCGGTGGTCGACGAGGTCGCATGGCCCCCGAGGTAGGGCTCCGGGCAGGCTCGGGCGACGTCGCGTCGCACATCGTAGACGCCCAACACGAGCTCTTCGGGGGTTGAGCGTGCCACGAGCCCCTCGACGATGCCGCGCAGAACAGTGGACTTCCCGCAGCGGGCATCGCCGAACACGAGCAGGTGGGGGTCCGCGCCGCCCAGGTCCAATTGCAGGGGGGACATAGTGTCCTGGAAGATCCCCAAGGGGACCTGGTCGGGGCACTCGACGTCGTCGGGCAGGGTGGCGGGGTCGATGACGTCCGGGAGCTGGCGCACCGCCATGGGACGGGAGCCGGTCCAGGAGGCGTTCATCTCCTCGGCGAGCCCGTCAAGAGCAGCACCGACGCCCCGGTCCTCCTCGATGCGCTCGATGGGCAGGGCCAGGTGGCCGAAGAGCTTGTCGGGGCGCAGCACTCTGCCGGGGGCATCGGGGGCGAGGGTCTGGGAGAGTTTGCGCGCGATGAGGGAGTCAGCGGGGTCGTTGAGCCGCAGTTCGAGTCGGGTGCCGAAGAGCGGCTGCTGAGCCATCTTGAGATCATTGGCGCGGGCGAGGGTGGTCACGATGTGGACTCCTAGGCCTCCGCCGCGCCTTATCAGCTCGTCGATGCCGTCCTCCAACTCGGGGAAGTCGGCGCGGATGAGGCCGATACCATCAATGAGCAGGACGACGTCGGCGCTGGCCAGGCCGTCGACCCGCCCCTGCCGGTGCTCCAACCGCATCATCTCCAGGGAGTCGATGCGGTTGGCCGCGATGATCCGCTCGCGTTGGTCGAGCATGGCGACGATCTCGTCGAGCACGCGTCGCATCCGCTCACGATCACCGCGGGTGGCGATGCCCCCGACGTTGGGCAGGTGGCTCAGGCGGCTCAGCCCGCCGCCTGTGGCGTCGATGCCGTAGAAGGAGAGGCGCGAGGGCGGCAGCGCGAGCGCTGCCGACGTCGCCAAGGTCATGAGGAAGTTCGTTCGGCCGCTCTGGGGCGCGCCCATGAGGGCGATGTGTCCGCCGCCGACGGTCAGGTCGAGGTCCCAGATGTCCTGGCGCTGGTGGGCGGGGTCGTCGACGAGGCCGATGGGCACGGTCAGGCCCGGAGGATCCCACAGCCCGTCGGGGGCGCGGGGCGGCTGCCCCGGCCTGCGGCTGAGCTCGCCGCCGTACATGCCGGTCAGGGAGAGCTGACGAGGCAGTGGTTCGAGCCAGACCGGTGTGTTGGCCGGCGCGGCCCGGGAGAGCTGGTTGACGATCGAGTCCACCACGGTGGCGCGGATGGTGCGGGTCTCCGGGAGGGGCTCGCCGATATCCGCGCCGGCCTCGCCCTCGCTGCCTGCCTCCAGTTCGTTGTACACCGGGAGGAGGAGCGGGCGGCGCTCGGTGATCTCCTCCGGCTCTGGGACATCGTCGAGCTCGTCGAGCGGGCCGGAGACGAAGCCGGAGCGGAAGCGGGTGTAGATGGAGGTATCCACCTTGAGGTAGCCGTAGCCGGGAGCCGAGGGGAGGTGGAAGGCGTCGCCGTTGCCGATCACGGTAGCGGACTCCGACTCGGTGAAGGTGCGCAGGCAGAGCCGATAGGACAGGTACGTGTCCAGTCCGCGGAGCTTTCCCGCCTCGATCCGCTGGCTGGCGAGCAGGAGGTGGACGCCGATCGACCGGCCGATGCGCCCGATCGTCAGGAGGAGGTCGATGAAGTCCGGGTTAGCGGTCAAGAGCTCGCCGAACTCGTCGATGATGACGAAGAGGTGCGGCATGGGCGCCATGCCCTGGTTCGACTCGCGCAGATGGCGGTAGTGGCCGATGTCGGGGGAGTTGCCGGCGTCGCGCAGCTGCTCCTGGCGGCGGAGCACCTCACCGGCGATCGAGGAGCGGGCCCTCTCGGTCAGGCCGGCATCATCAGCCAGGTTGTCCATGAGCCCGACGACGTGCGGCATGGTGGCGAACGGGGCGAAGGCCGCGCCGCCCTTGTAGTCCACGAGGATCATCGAGAGGTCGTCAGGTGAGTGCGTGGTGGCCAGGACTGCGATAAGCGTGCGCAGGAGCTCGGACTTCCCCGAGCCGGTGGCGCCGATGCACAGGCCGTGAGGGCCAACGCCCAGTTGGGCGGACTCCTTAATGTCGAGGAGCACGAGCTTGCCGTCGTCGTCGGAGCCGATGGGCACGCGCAGGAAGTCCCGTAGCGGGCGCTTGGCCCACGACGCGTGAGTGTCGACGTGCCGGGGGTCCGCCACGCCGAGGAGGTCGCTGAGCGACGTGGTGGCGGCCTCTGACTCGTGGCGGTGGGCCGCCGCTCCCAGCGAGTGCGGCGCGAGGGCGCGCGCGAGTCCTTCCATGAGGGCCGGGCCGACGGCGTCGGGCTCGCAGAGGAAGGGCTGGGCCGTATCGGGGGCCGACGGATCCATGGGAGCGCTGGACCGCTGTTGGGCGCGCAGGTCCTCCACGAGGACGCCGTCGTCGGTGACGGTCAGGCGCCAGGAGGGCGAGGAGGGCTCGTCGAGGCGGTCCTCGACGAGGTGGAGGGTGGTGATGCCGATATCGCCGGGGGTGAGCGATTGGTCGGGGATGCTCAGTGCCCGCGCCGGGCCGTTGAGCTCGGAGACCACCAGGAGGCGAGGGCCGTGGAACCCGGTACGGATCCACGATCCGCGCGATCCCACTGCCTTCGTCGCGGCGGCGATGTCCGGCCGTAGCAGGCGCTCGAGTTCCTGGTGGTCCGGGGCGACGCGGCGCAGGGCTATCGGGCCGTCGAAGGCCCCGGTCACGCGCAGGTGCGGCAGTCGTGCGGCGCAGTCCCAGGCACTGGCCCGCTCCGGCTCGTGGGCGAGGGCGACCAGCAGGTCCTCGGGGGCGTGCAGAACAGCGGCCTGTGCGAGTAGGGCACGGGCGATGGCCGCGGTGGAGTCCCTCGGTCCGATGATCGAGACGTCACCGGCGCAGTCGAGGTCAAGCGCTGCCGGCAGGCCGCGTTGCACGCTGTGGCGGCGCAGCACGGCCTGCGCCTCGGTCATGAGCAGCGGATCGATCTGAGGAGGTGCCCCGCCACCGGGGATACGCACCATGGGGACGGGCAGGTCGGCGATGCCCAGGCGCAGGTGGAGGAAGTCACTGTCCGACAAGCGCCGCTCCCAGCGCCTTTCCGGGGCTCGCGCCATGATGACCAGCGCTGAGGGATCGGGCTGGGTCTGGAAGAGGTCCTCGCGGTACTGCGCCGATCGCGCGGCGGCCTGGCTGTCAGTGGAGGAGAGCTCGTCAAGGTAGTGATCCCTGCGCTCTCGACGCTGCCGCCCCTGCCCGGAGCGGCGGGAGATCATCATCGCCCCCATCCCGAGCATGGTGACGACCATGACCACAGCGCCGAGCATCGCGAAGATCGGGTTTCCCCGCATGACGGTCATCATGAGCATGGATGAGCCCGCACCGGCCAGGGGCAGAAGCATCTGGAAGGGGAACGGCTGGCCCACGCCAGTATCGGTCAACTGGGGCGGGATCGGCAGGAGGGCCGCTTCCGGTGGCTCAACGGGGGCGACAACGCGCCCGGGCCTGTGAACGACCTCGATCATGGGGATACCTTCCCGATGGATGGCAGGAGTTGGTCGCTCCCGCCGAGGCCTCGCTCGCTCGCGAGCGCTCGGCGGGAGCGCCGCGAAAGAGCGGCGATGCAACCGCTGATCGATGTGGCGGCGACATCGGCGATGACGCGGGAGGTCAGTGGGTCGAGGAGGCCGGGCGCCGAGGCTGAGCCGCCACCCCCGGCGAGGGAATGGTCGAAGGGCACGAGGCTCTCCCCCGCCCCGGGCTCGGGCACCAGGGGGTAGCCGGGCCTGGTGGCGACGACGACGTGCAGGAGCGCGCCGCGCTTGCCCCGGGCCTCACCAAGCAGACGAGCGGCCAGATCGCGCCCCCTATCCATGCTGGCGCGCTGGGCAGGGGAGACGAGGATGGTGCTGTGATGGCGCCGATGGAGATCGAGAAGCGCGGGGCCGAGGGCGCCGGCGTTGCCGGTCTCGGTGACGGCTGTGTCGAAGAAGCGCAGGTAGTCATGCTGGGCGCGGGTCCAGGAGCGCATGAGCGCATCGGGGTTGTCCGAGCCCTCGGGCAGGCGAAGGCAGGACAGGAGGCCGTCGGGACTGTTCCCGAGGGCCTCGATGGCCTGGGCGACTGTCCTTGGAGCGCGCGCCGCGGGCATCTCCGCGGCGCTGGCGGAGTATGGGAGGAGGTCGGCGGCGGAGCGGGGGCCGGACGAAGCGCTGATGAGCAGGCCTGGGCGGCGCCTCTCCCGCGCTATTAGGGAGGACAGCAGCAGTGCGATGGTCGTCGCCCCAGCGCCCGGGGCCGTGGGCACGACGAGGATGCGGCCTGTGAGCGGCAGTGGCCTGCGAATGGCCCGCGATGTCTCGATCGCGCGCGATCGATGGCCCGCTCCCCCACTGATGAGCGTGCCCCATCGTCGCAGCTCCCCGAGAGGTCCTCCTGCCGTGCGCCGCGCCCGCGCCATCATGCGAGCGCCGCCAGTAGATGCGAGTAGAGGCCGGACAGTCCGCATAGCAGGGGAAAAGTGGCAACCGTCGCCAGCGTCTCGACCCTGTCCCCGATCCGCCTCAGGCGGATGCGATCACGCGCTGCTGGATTCATCAGGCTGGTGGTCGTGATGAGGATGGCGGCCGCGCCGATCGCCCATGGCCTGGAGATCTCGGGAATGCGCGTGGACAAGACGAGCGCGGGCATCAGCGCGGCCAGCCACAGGGCGGCTACCTCGGCGGTCAGGGGGAAGGCGCGCGAGCGCAGGAGCACTGTCAGGCTCAGGCACAGGGTCAGAGCGATCGCCCATGGGTCGGTGTACGTGGCGAGGGCGGAGGCGGACGCGCCCAGGCCGATCGTGGTGACGAGGACCGCGCTGAGAAGGTGGTCGTGGGCGTGCCTGATGCTCCGGTGGAGGCGATGGCGGTCGGTCAGGCGGCCGGCCATGGCATCGTCATCGAGGCGGGAGATCCCCGAGGACGTCAGTGCCGACCATGGCAGGACTCCCAGGACAATGAGGCATATCAGTCCCATGGCGCCGTGGGCAATCTCGCTGGATGCCGCGACCCTGTCGAGGGCGGCCCATATTCCGACGAGCCCGAGCCCGAGGAGCGTCCCTGACGCCCAGCCGATGCGATGCTGGCCCAGGCAGTGCGCGCCCGCGCACACGAGGAGGACGACGACCGAGGCGATGGTGGCGCCAGCGGCATGAGCCGCCCAGGCACCCGGCAGGAGGAGGCCGCAAGCGAGGAGTCCTCCCAAGGTGCCGACGACGGCGCGGTGTCTGTTGGACGCGGCCGCGACGATCGACTCGGCGGCCATGGCCAGGGCGCCCGGCACGAGGGCGACCCAGGCCGAGGAGGCACTGGCGGTGTCGAAGGCCCATGGCCAAATCGCTGACGCGAGGGCGATCGCGGTGACCGAGCCGACCAAGCGCATGCGGTCGCGCTCGGACCATCGATCCGGGTGAGTGTCGGTGGCCTCAGCCAGCCCGTTCGAGATGTCGGCGACCTGCATGGGCGCGGGGGCCTGGTCATCGGCGACGACTCTGATGATCTCGCCGTCGAAAACGGATTGCGCGGCGAGGTCGAGTTCGAGATCGACCAGTGCGCCATCGGGTCTGACGAGGCTGACGGAGGGGATGTGGTTCCCGACGGTCAGCCCGAGCAGATCCATGAGCATGGGCATCTGGATGCCCATCGGCTCATCCGACGGCAGGACCGCCTCCGCGCGAGAGCGCTCGGTGACGAGGGTCAGTCGGGTGTAGGGCATCACTGGTCGCTCACCTGTTCCGAGGAGTCTGGGTCTGAAACAGCGTCCGGGGCAGTGTTCCGGGTGGCAGGGGCCTGCGCGGGCTTCGGGGTCGTGTACGGGGTCGCCTCGCTCGTGGGGGCGCCACGCGTCCCGGATGGGTGGCGGATCGAGTCCAGGTGCGTGGAGAGATAGCCGTAGCCGACGCAGCCGGCGCTGATGAGCGCGGCGACCACCAGCGAGCCGATCATCGCGGGGACCGTGCGTCGGACCGTCATTGAGGATCGCCCGCGCAGCAAGGCGATCCGCAGCCGGGCATGGTGGACCTTCGCGGATTCCAGGATGGCGGAGTCGTTGTCACGTGGCATGCCGCTCACCTCCTGTGAGTGCCGCGCGCGTGGCTCGGATCATGCGGGAAGCCTCTCCAACTCGGCGGACAGCCTCACCGCACCCAACTCGATCGTGCAGGGAAGGGGGACACGGTATCGCGTCGAGGGGGCGCATTGCTGGATGGCGCCGTCGAGACCGATGATCCGAGTGCCGCTGGCCGAGCCAAGATCAGCCAGGTAGAGAGAGCCGTCAAGGAGCTCAAGATGCGCGTGGTTGTCGGAAAGAGCAGATCCCGTTCCTGGGATGTCCACGGTTCCGTGCGGGGCGAGCGCTGGGATCTGCCGCGTCGCCCCACCGATGATCGTGGGCGAGGACAGGAGCCATGTCCACCCGTGGGCGGAGCGCAGACGGAGCGCGTACCGCGGCGACGGAATGGGCGCCGCCGAGGGAAGGCTGGGATGCGGGGGCGGTGGGGGCGGGACGTCAGAGGGACGCGGTGGCCTGGGTGGCGGCGTGGCCCATGCGGCCTCCTGGGGCACGACCTGGGTGGCGGAGGGCGCATAGGGCTGGGCCTCGGCCCGGGGGCGTCTGAACGGAGATGGGGGCATCTCGCGCTGAGGGGATGCGGGCAGGTGGCGTCTTTCATCGAGCGCAGACCCATCGTTTGAGAAGCGTCCCGGTTTGAGGCTGACCTGATCCCGGCCAGAGGAGCGTCGGGGGCGCCTAGGGGCTGGGGCCTCGATCCTGGGCGCTTCGCCGAGGGGGCCGCGAGTTGGATCGGGGCCGCGGCGCGTGTCAATGGTCGTTGCCCCGACGGCTTGCCCCAGCGCCGCCTGCGCGATAAGACCGCGTGGCGTTCCCGTGGGGAGCCCGGCTTCCTCGTCGACCGTGCGGAGCCCGAGAAGCGCCCCTCCTGCCCACCTCCCGTGCCGACCGTGGTAGTCGAGGAGGTGAAGAAGGGCGAGGGGACACATGATGATGAGGACAAGTCGGAACCAGGCTGGCCCTGGCAGGGCGAGACCCACCGCCAGTGGGACGATGACGAGGACGACGTCGATGGTGTCGGCGGCGAGCACGGCGACGAGGTCGGCGGGAACCCATGGTCGGCTGTCCGAGGCGGGGTGGGTGCGTGCCTCGGTTTGGGGTGTCATGGGGGTCCTTCCTGGGGTGGCGGGCCGGTGGCAGGGCTGTCGTCACTGTAGCGATGGGGGTGGGTGTGTGGCATATCCGTTGTCCCACGTTGGTGTGGGGATTGTCCCGGCGGGGGTTGGGCATGGGGGCGTCGGGGTTCGCGGTGGGATGAGTGGGATGCCATGGGGTGGGGCGCGCGGTGGTGGAGCCTCGTGCCTGGTGGGAGGGTCTGCTAAGGTGCGGTTGCCGTTGCGTGTTGCGGTTTTGTGATCTGGTTGGCGGGCGGGTTGCCCGCTGGCCCTGAGCGCTTCGAGTCCCGGAGGATGGAGGTCCTTGGTATGAAGTTCGATATGGCCGAGTCAGCGCTGTCGGAGTTGACGAAGAAGACGTCGACGTCTCACGACGACCTGGGAAGTCTGGTCAAGAAATTGGTGGCGGCGGCTGAGCCGCTGGAAGGGCGGTTCAATGGGGCCGCCCGAGCGGCGTTCGACTCGTTCAAGGGGCGGACGGACCAGGTGGCCAACGATCTGAACGGAGCGCTGGCGTCGGTACTGGGCGGCATCAAGGGGATGGACTCGGCATTCACGAAGGGCGTGGCCGATATGGTCGAGTCAACCAGGCAGGCCGAGTCGGGAGCGAATTTTGATGGGGCGACGTTCGGGCCGAGGGCCTGAGTCGATCGTCGAGCACTGGAGGAGTTTGAGATGGCGAACAATGTTGAGCAGCGGTCTTTTGACATGGGAGCGTCCAGTGAGGCTCAGTCGAATTTTGAGTCGGTGGCGTCCCGACTGGAGTCGTTGATCGATCAGCGCGATGCCGACGTGAGGGCTGCGATGGCGCAGTACCAGGCCGATGGGGTGTCGGAGGAGTATCACGCGAAGGAGCAGAATTGGAAGACCGCGGCATCCGAGGTGAAGACGATCATCACGACGCTGCGCTCGTCAATGCAGTCCAATGACGACACCGCGTCCGCGGCGTTGAAGGCGGCCGCCGCCGCGGTCCAGGAGATCGGCGGCTGAGGCATCGCCCGCCCCTGTGCCCGGGAGGCACGCCCCGGAGCACCACGACGGCATGCGAGCCGTTTGACAGCCGGTACTGCGGATCTTTCGGATTCCTCGGGGACTTGGAGGCGGTGTGGGGGCCAAGCGGATAGAATTCGCCCCCTACACCGCCTCATTCCACGACCACGCGGCTCATTCCCGAGTCATGGGGTTTGACGGCGCCTGCTCGGGGGCCGCGGCCCCTGACTGGTCGGCCTGCTGGGCCTGCTGGGCGGCCTTCTCTGCTTGCTCTGCCTTCTTGGCGGCCCGGCGGGCCCGGTCCCGCTCCCTGCGCCGGGCCAGGGCGGCCTCGCGCTTCTCCCACTGAGCCGCCCCGGCGGCCATCCACTCCGGGATGAACTCCGGATCACGCGGATGACGCCCCAACTCCACATAGCACGAGTGCGGCCCCGGGCGCTCAGGGCCATCACCGTCATCGAAGACAGGCTCCCTCATCCAGTCCACCTCACCGCGCAGCACCCACTCACCAGCCACCATCCAGAAATGACCGCACGTCCACGCCCCACGACCAGGCAAAGCCTGCCAATCACGCAGCCTCCCAAGACCGGGCCCGATACCGAGCGGAAGCCTGACAGACCTCCTCTCACCATCCACCGTCAACCAGCCCCTGACGCTGATAGCGCGACCGATCCCGGACATTTCTGTGTCGAAGCGCTCGAACCCCGGCACCTGCTGGACCCACTCACGGATCGCAGCCTCAAGGCCCTCAAAATCATCGCTTCTCTTTCCTGGAACGGCATTAAATCCGCTAATCATCATTATTGCGCACCACTTTCAGCAATAGCCTCATTCGGATAAACTTTCTCCCTGCCCGCGCTACGCCTATCAGTCCAGGAGACATGGAATTCTTCTGGTACTCGGGATGCGGGGTCCAGGCCCTCCAGGGAACCAGTGGGCGAGGCGGCGCCGGGGTCAGCGTAGCGCACCTCGACGCGTATATCCCTGTAATTGCCCGGATCCTCGCGGACCTTCTGCTCGAAGGCGTAGAACGTGTCGACGCCCTTGACCGGAAGATTGACATCCCTGTGCATGGGCACCACGTTGATCGCCTCCGGCGGCCCCCCGAACTCATAACCAGCCAGGTACCCGCGTAGACATCCGCCCAAATCATAGGGCGCCCTCTGCTGGTCGCGGCCATCGTGGCCAGCAGAGGGCACCTGGCTGCCGCCAAGCGGCGGAGGGGCGTGGCCGCGCCTGGGAGTGTGGGCACGCTCTCGGGGGCGCGTGGGGTTATGCCGGCGGCACCTGCTCGGCGGGCGCGGCCCCTGACTGCTCGGGGGCCGCGGCCCCTGACTGGTCGGCCTGCTGGGCCTGCTGGGCGGCCTTCTCTGCTTTCTTGGCGGCTCGGCGGGCTCGGTCTCGCTCCCTGCGCCGGGCCAGGGCGGCCTCACGCTTCTCCCACTGAGCCGCCCCCGCGGCCATCCACTCCGGGATGAACTCCGGATCACGCGGATGACGCCCCAATTCCACATAGCACGAATGCGGCCCCGGGCGCTCAGGGCCATCACCGTCATCGAAGACAGGCTCCCTCATCCAGTCCACCTCACCGCGCAGCACCCACTCACCGGCCACCATCCAGAAATGACCACACGTCCACGCCCCACGACCAGGCAAAGCCTGCCAATCACGCAAACTCCCAAGCCCACCACCTAAACCGAGCGGAAGCCTGACAGACCTCCTCTCACCATCCACCGTCAACCAGTCCCTACCGCTGACAACACGGCCGAGCCCGACCATCTCAGAGTCGAACCGCTCGAACCCCGGCACCCCTTGGACCCACTCACGGATCGCAGCCTCAAGGCCCTCAAAATCATCACACCTCACCACGGGCGCACCACCTCTCCTCTCCACAGATCTTCATCGCGAACCACCATCAGGAAGTGCCTCATTCGGATAATTTTTCCTTCCACCCACTCCCTGTCTATCGGTCCAGAAGACATCGAATCTCTTTGGCGCTCGGGACGCGGGGTCCAGGCCCTCCAGGGAACCAGTGGGCGAGGTGATATCAGGATCAGCGTAGTGGACCTCGACACGTATATCCCTGTAATTGCCCGGATCATCGCGGACCTTCTGCTCGAAGGCGTAGAACGTGTCGACGCCCTTGACCGGAAGATTGACATCCCTGTGCATGGGCACCACATTGATCGCCTCCGGCGGCCCCCCGAACTCATAACCAGCCAGGTACCCGCGTAGACATCCGCCCAAATCATAGGGCGCCCTCTGCTGGTCGCGGCCATCGTGGCCAGCAGAGGGCACCTGGCTGCCGCCAAGCGGCGGAGGGGCGCGCACGCGCCCGGGAGTGCGGGCACGCCCCCGGGGGCGCGGGCTCACGCCGGCGGCGCCTGCTCGGCGGGCGCGGCCCCTGACTGGTCGGCCTGCTGGGCCTGCTGGGCGGCCTTCTCTGCTTTCTTGGCGGCTCGGCGGGCCCGGTCCCGCTCCCTACGCCGGGCCAGGGCGGCCTCGCGCTTCTCCCATTGGGCAGCCCCGGCGGCCATCCACTCCGGGATGAACTCCGGATCACGCGGATAGAGCCCCAGCTCCACGTGACAGGCGTGCGGCCCCGGGCGCTCAGGGCCATGGCCGTCATCGAAGAGCGGCTCTCTCATCCAGTCCAACTCGCTGCGCAGCACCCACTCACCGGCCACCATCCAGAAATGAGCGCACGTCCACGCCCCACGACCAGGCAACGCCTGGGCGTCACGAAGGTTCGTAAATTTGAATGTAATATCCGAAGGAAGGTGAACCGATTTCCTCCGACCGTCCACCACTAGCCAATTTATACTTCTGCCCGAGCGTCCGAGCCCGACTGTTTCGCGATCAAAGCGCTCGAACCCGGGAATCGCCTGAGCCCATTCTCGGATAGAGGATTCGAGATCGCCAGTCACCTGCCCGGCAATCGATGACACCATTTTAGTCATCCCTCCTATCTTGGGGCGGCATCGTCGATAGCGCTATTTTTGTATGGCGCCTCTCTAGCGCCGCCATTTCGGTCCGTCCATTTTACTATGAATTCTTCTGGTACTCGGGACGCGGGGTCCAGGCCCTCCAGGGAGCCGGTGGGCGAGGTGATATCAGGATCGGCGTAGTGCACCTCGACGCGTATGTCCCTGTAGTCATGCGGATTCTTCCTCACATCCTGCTCGAAGGCGTAGAACGTGTCCACGTCCTTGACCGGAAGGTTGACATCCCTGTGCATGGGCACCACGTTGATCGCCTCCGGCGGCCCCCCGAAGCCATGAGCGGCCAGATGCCCGCCATTGAAGCCCTCACCACCCAGGTGCCCGATCTGGGCCTGCAGCCTCTTCGAGCGCCTGCGCCACCTAGCCACCTCAAACCCATCAGCCTCCACCAGCACCGTGCGCCCCGCCCCATCAGTCGTGTAATGGAACGTCCCATCCACCGTGTACGTCACATTCGGCAAAGGATCATTCAAGTCCTTGTTCATCGGATTGGCCCGCTCGCCCCACACGTGGAACCGCTCCACCGCCGAGAACAACTCCGCATGCCTGATCTGCCCAGACGCGTCAGTGTAGTAATCACCCCTGCCCTCCACATGGTAGACCGCGTTGGGCTCCAACTCCACACCACGCCCGAACGGCTGACGAGGCCCAGGCATGAGACCATCACCAGCCAACACCTCCACCCGCCGACGCTCAACGCCCTCGGGCAACTCGGGCCGATGAGCCCGATTGAACTCATCAGCGTCACCGGCCGCCCGCCGCTGCTCCAGGTGCCGCCTGATCGCCTCAGGACTGCCCGGCTCAAGCTCCCCATCGGTGCCCTCGCCCCCATGCGCGCCATCAGCGCCCTCATGGCCAGGCCCACCAGCCCCATCAGCGGACCGATCAGCCTCAGTCTTGTGACCGGCCTCAGCATCGGGCCCCTGATGGCCGGCCTCGGCCTGGCTGTCGTGATGGCCACCGGAGCCGTCACGCTCATGAGCACCATCGCCGCCATCCCGGGCTCTGTCAGCCTCAGCCCCGTGGCCAGCGTCGGCATCGGCCCCGTCATGGGTCCGATCAGCCTCAGCCCGGCCGTCGTGATGACCACCGGAGCCGTCACGCTCATGAGCATCATCGGCCCTCTCAGCCTCAGTCTTGTGACCGGCCTCAGCATCGGCCCTCTGATGGCCGGCCTCGGCCTGGCTGTCGTGATGGCCACCGGAGCCGTTACGCTCATGAGCACCATCGCCGCCATCCCGGGCCCCACCTGCCTCACCACTGTGGCCGGCATCGGCCCCGCCATGGGCCAGGTCAGTCTCAGCCCCGTGAGCGGCGTCGGCGCCATCCCGACCGCCCGGGCCCTCGTGAGCGCCGTCGACCTCGCCCCGGGCGCCCGCACCAGCGCCGCCCGCGCCAGCCCCATCGCCCCCACGAGACGACCCGGCGCCATCACCGGCGCCCCCACCGGGGGAGCCCTCAGCGGCGCGGGAGCCCCCCGGCGAATCCGCCGCCGACTCCAGGTGTGTCCCACCCCGCGCGACATCGAGGTTCTCCCCCTTCAGCACGTCCCGGCCCACCTCGGGCGCACCCATGCCGGACCCGCCGGCCGAGCCGCCACCAGGGACATCCGCATCCACGCGCGGCGTATCAATCCCAGAGCCCACATCGGCACCGGTCCACCTGCCGATCACATCATTGAGATCGAAGTCCAGCTTCAGCGCCGCCTTAGCCTTGCCCACCACGAAGCCGGTAGGAACCTCGACCAGCTTCCCAAGCCCAGCGCCCACGGGATCCAGGAACGTCAGCACGCGATCGGCCGTCACCGCGACCTGCCCAGCGCGCGCCAGCTTCGAGCCCGAGGCCCCGAGCTTGCCGGCCTTGCTCGCCCCAGCCCCCGCGCCGACGATAAAGGTCGCAAGGTTGAAGGCGGCGCCCCCCGCCGCGCGCGCCGGGTCATCACCCCACTGATCCGCGCAGACAAGCCCCTTCACGGCCCCGCCCCAAGAGTCCCGGGCCGTGCTCCAGGCAGCGTCGAAGCCATGCCAGCCATAACCGCCATTCTCATCCTCGGAGAGCCCGACAAGACTCCCAAGGCCCTTCCAGGTGTTCGAAGCCGTCTCCCCGGACCAGCTCCACCCATCCTGAGCGCTGTAGTCAACACCCACCAGATTGCCCAGACCGCGCAGCGTGCCACCCAGGCCCTCGCACACCACGCCATCCCACACGAATCGTTTTACCTGCACCCCGGCGGCCTTGGGGCAGTCATCCTTGCGTCCCACCGGTGATCCCCACGGCAGACCCTCCGTCCCAGCGGGAATCTCGCTGTAGCCGTAACCGAGCGGGTCGTTGTCACTGGTGGGGTCCGTGTGGAAGGCCTCAAGGTCGTCCAAGGCGCGAATCGTGTTCGCGCACTCCACTTCAGCGACCCACAGATCCGCCCTGATCTTGTTGGCCCGTTCAATCAGCGCATTGTTCTCGTTAACCTTATCCTGATCGTGATCCCACTTGTCATCCCCCGCGATCTTCGCCTTGAAAGCGATCCCATCGGCCTGGAGAGTCCGAGCCCGGGCCTTGATGCCTGACACGGTGGAGGCGAAGGTGGTCAGCGCTCCGGCCAGGGATTCCAGATCCCTGGCGAGATCGTCCGAGTTGTTCTTCACCGGATCCATCGCGGCGTACAGGGTCTCCTGCTCCGGGGCCGAGTAGCAGCCGGAAAGTCCGGACCATGTGGTCTGGATCGTCTGCCCTGCGGCGCGCAGGTCTCCCGCTTTCGTCTTCATCGTGGACGCGGCGGTCTCCACTGATGCGATATCGAAGGACAGGCAGGGGATTTTGGTCTCGTCGAAGGGGGTCTGTGCCATGGGATTTTCTCGCAGACATTCAGGGTCCCGCCGGAGCGAGGCGCTCGGCCGGGCCGGATATAAGAGTGGGTCGTGTCGTTGAGCCGCTGAGGCGGCGGAGGCCTCCGGCTAGGCGCTCAGGCGGTACCCGCCGCCGAGCGCTGGTACTCCAACGCGCCCGATTCATCCTGGTTGACATAAGAGGTGACAGCACTCACCGTTCCTTTGACCGCAGCGGAGACGCGCGTGCCCAGTCCCTCCAACTGACTCTTGCGGTTCTCGAAGAACGTTCCAATCGCCGAGGCCACCAGTGGCGCATCGCCACTGCTTGATAGCGGGGACGGCTGGGTGCATGACGTGATCGCGGTATTCCCTTGGGTGCCGATATCCTTCAGGGCGGTGGCGAGATCCCCCTCGACCGTCGTCTGGACTGACTTGATGATCGAGGAGACCAATGCCGGATTGATGTCCCATGAGCCCATCTCAGACATCCTCTCGCTCATCGCGCGCCAGCGGCGCGCTCCCTCGTCCTGCCCCAGTGGGCACTACCCGCATATCTCGCCGTCCTCTCAGTGTCCTCAGAGCCCCACGGCCCTCGCAGGCCTTGCCGACCATGTTGCTCGCGCTGGAACCGCCGCCCTCGTTGATCAGGGAGATCGGGGAGGGGCGCGCCCCGGCGCATGCACGGGCCCTATCATCGCGTGTCACAGGGAGGTCACGTCAACCAGGCTCGCCCAGAAGAGTTGTCCGCGCCACCGGGGGTACGTCACCACTAGCATGGTGAACGCGCGCACCGTCCCTGAATCACGCCTTCGGGGCGCCCACACCACGACCCGTGCCACACCCATGGCACTGCCAGCGAGGAGCATCCATGGCCGTCCGCGCCGCCCACCACTACTACGACGCCCAGAGCGGCGACACCGGTGCCGTCACGTTCCTCGACAGCGCGGTCGTCGGCTTCGACGAGGGCCTGAGCGACTTCCTCAGCGCCGTCCGCCGGACCAGCGGCAGGGTGCCCGTGCTCATTCTGAGCGACTCGGCCCGCATCACCCCCGCCTTCGACCGCCTCACTGAGATAGCGGGCGCCCTATCACTCATCAGGGACGGCGGCGGCTACCGGCTCATGCGAGGCGGCCTATGGGCCCCCCGCGTCGCGGACTTCCTCACCCAGGGCCCCACGAACGCCCCGTCCATCTCCCCGCGGCACCTCATTCGCCGGCCCCTGGTCGACGTGCTCTACGTCTCCGCCTCGCTCTACCATCCTGCCAAGGCCTCCGCGATGGTGGGCCGGAGCGTCGAGCTCATCGCCGAGGCCTTCGCCCCGGCCGGTGAGGTCAGCTTCTCCTGGGGCCGCTACGAACCCGCTGGCGCTGCCTGGGACCGAGCGGGGATCACCTCGCTCGCCCGCCGGAAGATGCCCGCCATCGACCTCACCATCGCCCTCCACGGCGAGGGATTCACCGCTACCGGGACGATGAGCGTGAACCGGACCCACCTGGGGATCGAGGAGTACGTGGAGCTAGCCATCGCCGTGCCGGGCAGGGGCGCCTCCGAGCACGAGCCCCGGGCCCTGGCCCTGCTGCGCGCGCTCTCCCAGGAGACCCGGCCGCAGTTCGTCCTCGTCACCCGCACCAAGGGGTTCCCGGATACCTCCCTGCCGACCTCCGCGCGCGTTCCCGCCTCTCCGGTCGCCATCCTCGTCGGCCGGGCGGGGCTCAAACAGCTCGACGTCAACCCGTCCGCCGTCGCCGAACGGCACGGCGGCACCGTGGAGGGCGTGGGCAAGCGCCTCAACCTCGTCGTGCCTCTCACCGCTGCGGCGCCAGGCGACTGGGCGCCCCTCATCCAGCTCATCAAGACGCTCGATGAGGAGGGAACCACGACGGTCGCCCGCGTGCTCGGGCACTCCGACCAGGCCGAGAGCGCCCCGCCCGGCGGCCCTGAATCCCGGAGAACCAACCCCGCGTCAGGCGCGTAACCGCGTCGCGCCCCGAACCGACTCACCGAGCAGGAGCCGAACGTGCCCAGGATCGCCACGATCATCACCCCGGATGTCCCCGACATCACCCTCATCCTCGGCGTCGCCATGGCGCGGTTCGAGCACGCCACGATCCGTCGTGAGGAGGACGGCAGCGCCGTCATGCTCTTCGACGATGCCGACGCGTTCACGCCGGCGCTCCACGTGCCACGCCCCTTCGTCGTCTCCGACCCGCGCGAGGTCCTGCGGCTGCACGACGTCGTTCTGCCGCCGGAATGGCGGCCGGTTATCCTCACCGTGTGCGCAGTGGGCACCGGAGAACTTTTCGACCCGTACCTGGATATCGTCCAGGATGCCGCCATCATGAGCGGTGGAATCGTCTCGCTCAACGGTCGCCAGATGCCCCCGCCCAAGGACTGGCCGTGGCATCGCGGAGCCGATGGGCGCTGGGAGCCCGACCCGGACCTGCCCGGGGCTAGGCGATAGGACGCCCGGTCATCGTCAGGTAAAGGCCCACCGTCATGAGGCTGGCCACCGGCATGAGTAGGAGCGGGACGATGATCGTAACGCCGAGGATCCAGGTGAGCATCCACAGGGCGACGCACAGGGCGGCCACGCCTCCCGCGTCCCGCATGGCGCGCGAGGAGATCCTCAGTGAGGACCACATCCCGCCTCGCCCCTCCATGCACGCCACGGGCGCCGCCTGGAAGAAGAACAGGGCGATGAACACCGGCGCGAGGCCGACGACGAACGCGACGACGTACCCGGGGACGAGAAGGATCGCGAGCAGCGCGGTCCGCACGGGCTGAAGAGGAAGGATCCTCCTCGCCCACCTCGGGTCACCGGGGCAGGCGGCCCGCAGCGCCGCCCAGTCGCACAGCGTGATCGTCAGGGCGATGATGACGAACACGGAGAGGACGCTGACGATAGCGGCGGCGTCACCAGTGAGGACGGCGTTGGCGAGCCGCGGAGCGTTGACCATCACCACCCCGCCGATCAGCGGGATCGCCGCCATCAGCGGATGGCGTGCGAATGTCCTCCACGCCCAGCGCCAGAGCGCGCCGGCCCGCGGCGGGCGGGGCCTGGCCGCTGCCATCGTCGGCGCCCCTGGCGCCGCCATGCCGATAGCTCCGGGCGCTCCCGGCGCGCCCGCGACAACCATCCCGGACCGCATCCACTCCGGCATCGCCGTCGCCTCGCGGGGGAATCGTCGCAGCTCCTCGGCGACGTCGGCGGGTGTCACCGGCGGCTCAAGAGCCGGAGCGCGGTTGTAGTCGACCTCCATGTCCAACCGGTGATCCGGGGCGGCGAGCGTCAGTCGCGCGCAGGTCCACGCGCCACGCGAGGGATCGGCCATCACGGTGCGCAGGCCGACCACCGCCTGGATGACATGGGGTGGAATCTCGTCAGCGTGCCAGGCGCCATCGATGAGAACCGCGGAGTGGGTGCTGAACCGCGGCCCCACGGCCTCGACGCTGAGGCTGAGCTGCGCCGCGCCGGCATCGCGCATGTAACCGGCGAGCAAGTTCTCGACGTCGCTGATCGCCTGGCTCCGCGCGTCAGCGCCGCCGGGGCTCGGATATTCCGTCATTCGCGCTCCGATGATGCCTTCTCCTCTACAAGAGTCATGTCAGGGACGGGGCAACGCTACCCGCCGCTCAGGACCCCGTGCGACCAAGAGCCGGGGGCGCCCCACCTGCGACTCGCCCCGCGAGGTCGCGTCGGCGGGTAGAGGTGTTGGCTGGTGATGGTCTCATGCCTGGGCCTCGTCAGCCGTTCGGGCGTGGTGTGGAGCTCGAGCCCAACGCGGTCTACCATGTGGAGGGCAGGGGTGATTACTACACTGACGCGTCTGGGCAGATCAGGCATGCGGAGTTGTTCTCGGCGGTGGAGCGGTTCCACGTGTGGGGCGAGCGGGCCAATCCGATGAACAAGGACTTGAATGATCCTTTGCCGAATGTGACGTACACGGTGGATGGGACGTTCCATTACACGACTGATGGGGCGGGGCGCACGGTGCTGGTGGAGGCTGATGGGTTTGAGGTGGCTAGGTGGCGCAGGCGCTCGAAGAGGCTGCAGGCCCAGATCGGGCACCTGGGTGGTGAGGGCTTCAATGGCGGGCATCTGGCCGCTCATGGCTTCGGGGGGCCGCCGGAGGCGATCAACGTGGTGCCCATGCACAGGGACGTCAACCTTCCGGTCAAGGGCGTCGACACGTTCTATAAGTTCGAGCAGAAGGTCCGCGATGATCCGGGCAATTACAGGGACATACGTGTCGAGGTCCACTACGCTGATCCTGATATCACCTCGCCCACTGGTTCCCTGGAGGGCCTGGACCCCGCGTCCCGAGTACCAAAAGAATTCGGTGTCAGATGGAGAGATTTCGCCAATATGCCGAAGAGAAAATCCTATCCAAATGAGTCACTCAAAGGCGGGTGAACTCAAATAAAGACGCTTAGGAGGCAAAATGGCAAGTGTTCGATATGATGATTTCGAGGGCCTTGAGGTCGCCGTGCGCGAATGGGCTCAGGCGATACCCGGGTTTGAGCGCTTTGAGTGTGAAATGGTTGGGATCGGGCGCATGGTAGATATCGTGGATTGGCTGACGGTCAACGGAACAAAAGAGGCGATTTGGACCCCTTCCGATATAGGTTACGGGTTTGGGAGGCTGCGTGATTGGCAGGCTTTGCCTGGTCGTGGGGCGTGGACGTGCGGTCATTTCTGGATGGTGGCCGGTGAGTGGGTGCTGCGCGGTGAGGTGGACTGGATGAGGGAGCCTGTCTTCGATGACGGGCAGGGTCCTGAGCGCCCGAAGCCGCATTCGTGCTATGTGGAATTGGGGCGTCATCCGCGTGATCCGGAGTTCATCCCGGAGTGGATGGCCGCCGGGGCGGCTCAGTGGGAGAAGCGCCAGGCCGCCCTGGCCCGGCGCAGGGAGCGGGACCGAGCCCGCCGAGCCGCCAAGAAAGCAGAGAAGGCCGCCCAGCAGGCCCAGCAGGCCGACCAGTCAGGGGCCGCGGCCCCCGAGCAGGCGCCGTCAGCGTCGTGATCCTTAAAGCGCGGCGCTTAGCGCGGTAGCGCCCGCGCTAAGCCGGTAGCCCGCCCCCGGAGAATCCGTCACCGCTCACCCCGCGAGGTCGCGGTGGCGCAGGGAGACGGCCGCCAGGGAGAGGAAAATTCCTGCCACCACCAGGCACGCGCCGGGCCCGACCCATGACTGCGACGCCCCAAGGATGGCGCCCCACGCCTCGCCGCTCCCCTCCGCGCGCCCGACGCTCGCCGTCGGAAGCGACGGGCGGTGCGTGAAGGGTGAGAGGTCGAGCAGCCACTGCGGGGCCTTGAGAGCCCGTCCCAGCACGGTCACGCACGTAGCGAGGACAAGCACTCCCCAACCCATCGTCCGGCTCGCTCGGGGGACGAGCGCCTGCGCGACCAGGGTGAGTGCGCCGAACAGCAGCGCCGCCGGGAGGGCGGACGCGCACCCCGCCGCGACGCCCGCCGCAAGCGCCCACGGCTCAGCCGCCGCCCCGCTCCCCTGGGCGGCGAGCGGGATGACCGCCGAGGCCACCAGGCCAACGGCGATCGCCACCCCCATCGAGACCACCCCCACCACCACGACCGCGGCATGGCCCAGGAGCCAGCGCCCCCGGGTGATGGGCTCGGCGAGGATCACGACCGCCCGGCCCGCGGCTTCCTCCCCCGCCGCGGCGGAGGCCAGGGCAACGGCGCACGCAGCCAGGAGGATCCCGCCATAGGTGACGATGAGCGCCAGATAGGCCTGCGCCGTCAACTGCCCGCCCACGAAGGCCCGCAGCGCCGGGTTGTCCTCGAACATGGCGGCCAGGCTCGACTCCACCTGAGGGGCGAACGCCCCATAGACGAGGGCGAAGACAACCCCGCCCACGAGCCACCATCCCCGCGTCGCCGCGGACGCGCGCAGGGCCAGGGTGCCCCGGGGCCCCGGGCGCCGCACTCCCCGGACGGCGGGCAGCGCCGCGACCCCCGCCCCCATCTCGCGGCGGGCGTGGAGGGCACGGCCGATGGCGCAGAGCACGGCGGCGCCGGCCGCCAGCAGGACGAGGGGCCCCCACCGCAGTCCCGCCCAGGGGCGCGCCTGCTGGATGAGGCCGATCGGCGTCGTCCAGGACAGCCAGCCGGCGTTCGCACTGGAGTCCCCGAGCCCACGCAGCTGGAACCAGCCGACGACGAGGAGGGCCCCCAGGCCCCTGGCGGCCCTCGTGGAGCCCGCGAGCGCCCCTACCACCAGCCCGCCGCCGGCTCCCGCGACGGTGCTCGCGGCCAGGCCAAGCCCGACGGCGAGCGCGTCGAGGGGCGCCAGGCCCACGGCGATGGTGATCGCGCAGACGACCGCCCCCATAAGGGAGCCGACCACCACGGCGGAGGCCAGGGCGGCGCGCGCCGCCTCGGATCGGCCCACGGGGGCGGCGCGCAGGAGCTCGCCGGGGCCGGTCTCCTCATCGGCCCTCGTGCGGGCGATGGACATGAGCAGCCCGGCGAGGACCGCGATGAGCCCGAGGTAGCCGAGCGCCTCGGTGGCGAGGATCGCGCCGAGGGAGGGATCGGCGGCGTCGAGCCCATAGCCCGGTCCAGTGAACATGGCGGCCATGGGGCTGGAGAAGGCCACGGCGAAGGCGCGGCGCTCCTCAGCGGTGTCATAGACAGCGGTCAGCGCGAGCGCGGCGTAGGCGGTCAGGAGCGCGACGCCGAGGGTCCAGCCGATCGCCGGGCGGCGGTCGCGCCGCAGGGTGAGGCGGGTCAGCGGCGAGATCACTGGAGCCATGGCTCAGCCCTCCTGACCGCCGGTCGAGGGGCCGGTGTCGTCGGCCGAGTAGTGGTGGAGGAAGATCTCCTCCAGGCTCGGCGGGGCGGCGGTGACCGAGCGCAGCCCGAGCGCGACCAGGCGCCCCATGACCTCCCCGACGTGATCGGCGTCGACGGACATGCTCAACTGCCAGGCGCCCTCGACGCCGGCGACGACGAGGTCATGGACGCCCGGGGCCAGCGAGGCGGAGGGCCGGCCGTCGGCCAGCCCCCGGGGGTCATGCGTGACGACGGCGCTGATCCGGGAGCGGGCCAGGGCGCGGATGCGCTCCAGGCTCCCTGACTCGACGGTGCGGCCCGCGCGTATGATCGTCACGGAGTCGGCCAGGCTCTCCACCTCGGACAGGATGTGGCTGGAGAGCAGGACGGCGGTGCCGCGAGCGGCGGCCTCGGCGACGCACTGGCGGAAGACCTCCTCCATGAGGGGGTCGAGCCCGGAGGTGGGCTCGTCGAGGATGAGGAGGTCGACGTCGGTCTCCAGGGCGGCGATGAGGGCAACCTTCTGGCGATTGCCCTTGGAGTAGGCGCGGACCTTCTTGGTCGGGTCGAGGTCGAAGCGCTCGATGAGCTCGGCGCGGCGCCCCCGGCTGGGGCCGCGGGCGCGCAAGGACGCCAGCGCGTCGAGCGTCTGCCCGCCGGTGAGGCCGGGCCAGAGGGCGACGTCTCCGGGCACATAGGCCAGGTGCTCGTGCTCGGCGACGGCGCCCCAGGGGTCGGCCCCGAAGAGCCGGGCGGTGCCGGAGTCGGCGCGGAGCATTCCGAGCAGGACTCGCAGCGTGGTGGACTTGCCGGCTCCGTTGGGCCCGAGGAAGCCCAGCACCTGGCCGGGCGCGACGCTCAGGTCGAGCCCATCGAGGGCGCGGGTGGCGCGCGGGCCGCGCCCGAAGGCCTTGACCAATCCGATCACCTCGACGACCGGCACCGGGGCGCGGTCGGTGGCGGCTGAGGGGGTCATGCGTCCTCCTGGCTGGTGTCGTTGGGAGGGTTGGCGCTGTCGAGATAGGCGGTGAACATGCTGGGGTCGGTGAAGAGCGGCCGGCTGTAGAGGGCGACGGAGATGGGCGTGTAGCGCGCGTAGTAGTCGCGCACGGCCGCCTGGATGTCGCCGGGGTCGGGGGCCTCGTAGTTCAGGTAGAGCAGGAGGGCCCCGGCCTCGGCGTAGACGAGGTAGCGGGCGCGGGCGGCATCATCCGGGCTCGGTGCGATGGCGCCGGAGGCGACGCCGTCGGCCAGGAGGGCGGCGGTCTCGGCGACGAAGGACTCCATAAGGGCGCGCGCCAGCTCGCCGCCGTCGACCAGCGAGCGCAGCGCGTAGGCGCAGGCGGGCAGGTACTCCTCCACCTGGGTGAGCTGGGTGAGGAGGTCGGCGGGGCCGCCCATGATGACGGAGTCCCGCTTGGCCTCATCCATCTGCCGCAGGACCTCGGCGTCGCAGGCCCGGCGAAGGCCCTCCTTGGAGCCGAAGTGGTGGGTGATGAGACCGGCGGTCACCCCGGCGTCGGCGGCGATCGCGCGCAGGCCCACGCTGAAGCCGTCGGCGGCGAAGCGAGCCAAGGCAGCGGTGCGGATGCGGGCGATCGCCGTGAGATCCTGCTGGCGAGAATCCTCTTTGCGATTCGGCGCTGAACGCATGACCAATATATTATACGACCGTTCAGGCGCATTCAAGAGGCTCCCCGGCGGCCTCCGGCCGGCGCCGCCTGGCGGCCTCCGCCCACCGCCTCCGGCCAGCACCATCCACCCAGCGGCCTCCCCCCACCGCCTCCGGCCGGCACCATCCGCCCACCACTTCCGGTCGACCCCATCCATCCACCTGCCGGCCTCCCTCCGGCGGCCTCCGCCCAGCCGGGGAGACCCCGCCCATGCCCGCGAGAACGAGAGCGCACCCACCCCGGCCCCGCTCGGTCAGGGGAGGTTCAGGGACCGATCAGGGTGGCCCCCGATACCCTGGGGGGCGGCCGCCGGGCAGGCTTGAGCCATGAGCACGAACGACTTCCCCTCCGCCTCCCAGACCACCACCGCCCGCTCCGCCCCCACCGCTGGCACCCGCTCCGCCCCTTACAGCTCCGGGGCCAACCCGTGCTCGGGACCCAGTTCCGCCAGTGGCACCACTTACGCACAGGGGTCCTTCTCTGCGCGCACCGAGTCCTGGCGGTCCTCACTGCCCCACCGTTCGCGCAACCGGCTCCTGGCCGGAGTCTGCGGCGGAATCGCGGAGGACATGGGCGTGAGCCCCACCCTCGTGCGCCTGGCCACGCTCGCCCTGGCCCTCCTGCCCGGCCCCATATGGCTGGCCTACGCCGTCGCCTGGGTCCTCATGCCCGCCGCCGACTGAGCGAGGCCAAGCGAGCGCTCCCGCCGGGCGCCCGATTCGCTCCCCCACCCCGGAGTTACCGTCTCAGCCCACAGATACCGCCTCAGCCCACAGATACCGCCTCAGCCCACAGATACCGCCTCAGCCCGGCCTTACCGCCTCAGCCCACAGATACCGCCTCAGCCCGGCGTTGCGCCCTCAAACTGCGAGAATGAGGGCGCAACACCGGGCCGAGACGGTATCTGCGGGGCCAGACCGTACCTGCGGGGCCAGACCGTACCTGCGGGCCCAGACGGTACCTGCGGGGCGAGACGGTATCCGCTAGGCCAGATCGGACTCATAGGGCTAGACGGAATCTCCGAGGCCAGGCACCTCCAGGCCGGACGACCCCAGGGCCAGACAGCATTCACGGGCGAGGAAGCTACCGCAGGACCAGACCAAACCACCAGGTCAGACGGTATCCGCCAGGCCAGATCAGACCCCCAGGCCAACTCGACCCGCGGATACCGTCTCAGCCCGGCCTTACCGCCTCAGCCCACAGATACCGTCTCAGCCCGGCGTTGCGCCCTCATTCTCGCAGTTTGAGGGCGCAACGCCGGGGTGAGACGGTATCTGCGGGGCCACACCGTATCTACAGGGCCAGACGGCATCCGCGGGACCAGACCGTACCTGCGGGGCAGCCTCCCCCCATCCGCCCTAGGCCGCGAGCGCGCTCTCGTAGGCGGCGCGATCCTCCGTGGAGAAGGCGCAGATAATGATCCGCGTCTCGGATTCGGGGTGCTCGGCGAGCCAGGCCTCAATGGTCGCGAGCACGAGGGGGGCCGCCTCCTCCTTGGGGTAGCCGAAGGCGCCTGTGGACACCGAGCACAGGCCCACCGAATCCAGGCCCGCCTCCTGGGCGGCGTCGAGGATCGCCCGGTAGCAGCTCGCGAGGCGGGTGCGATGGCGCGGCGCCACCACCCCGTCGTCGACGACGGGCCCCACCGTGTGGATGACGTGCTCGGCGGGCAGGTGGTAGCCGCCGGTGATGACCGCGCGCCCCACGGGCTCGAGCCCCTCGTCCCGCTCAGCCCGTCCCGCCATGTACTCGGCGCACTCGGCGCGCAGCCCCGGACCGGCGACGGCGTGAATGACGTTGTCAATGCAGGCGTGGCCCGGCGCGCGGCAGCCGAGCATCCGCTCGTTGGCGGCGTTGACGATGGCTCCCGCGCGCAGGGTGGTGAGGTCCCCCTCCCACAGCACCACGCGCTCACCCAGGGCGCCGGGCACGCCGTGGGTGGCGGCCAGGACGGGGAGGTCGAGGGCGTCGGGGTCGCCGGCCGCGGCGGCGCGCTCACGGGACTCGGCGGCGAGCATGTCATCGAGCTCGTCGCGCATGTCCTCGTCACCGATGGGGCGGGGCGGGCGAATGGTGAGCAGCCCGTCGAGCAGGCGCCTGCGCTCGGCGAAGGGGAGCTCGTCTAGGGCCGATGGCGGCGGGAAGGAGGCGACGTCGCCATGGCTGACGGCGTCGGTGGCGAAGTACTGGGTGAGGATCGCGATGCGCCCCTCGGCGGCGGTGCGCGGCCGGATCAGCCCGGGATCGGTCGCTGCGGGCGGCGTGGACGGATTCGTCATGGCGCCAGGGTACGGCGCGGGGCCGGACGGGTCAGCCCCATCCGGCCCCGCGGCCGCGCTGGCGGGATCAGGCGGTGTAGTTCTGGGCGGACAGGAACCAGCCCTGCTGCTCGAGCTGCTGGGTGTAGTCCTCCAGGATGCCGCTGGAGATCACGTCCTCGGCGTCGACTTCGGCGTGGACGGAGCGCAGGGTCTTCACGACGGCGTCGATGGCCGAGACGATGTAGTCCACGGCCTCGTTGGTGATGACCTGGGAGACGGGGGCCTCGGGGACGGTCGTGTTGCGGGCGATGGTCCCGGGGCGGGCGTCGGGCACCACGTTGATGGCGCGCATGCGCTCGGCGAGGGCGTCGGAGGCGGACCGGGCGATCTCGACAACCTCGTCGAGGTTGAGGTGGAGGTCGCGGAAGTTGGGGCCGACGACGTTCCAGTGGATCTGCTTGGCCACCAGGCTGAGGGCGGTGACATCCACCAGGGAGGCCTGGAGGTGACCGCTCAGGGTCTCGGAGGCGGTGAAGGACATGCGGACGGGGGCGGAGGTGACGGTCTTCGTGCTCATGGGTAACACCTTACTCTCAGTTGGTTCTAAAAGGTAATTCGTATAAGCCTGGGCTCAGGCCTGCTCGCCATCAGCGGCGCCCTCCCCGGCCCGCGCCCCGGCCCGCTCCTTGGCGATCTCGGCCTTGAGGGCGTCCATGTCGAGGTCGCGGATCTGCGCGATGAGGGCGTCGAGGGCCTTGGCGGGCAGCGCTCCGGGCTCGCGGTAGACGAGGACGTCGTCGCGGAAGGCCATGAGGGTCGGGATGGAGGAGATGCCCAGGGCTCCGGCGAGCTCGGGCTCCTCCTCGGTGTTGATCTTGGCGAAGGTGATGTCCGGGTTGGCCTCGGCGGCCTTCTCGAAGACGGGGGCGAAGCGCATGCAGGGGCCGCACCAGGAGGCCCAGAAGTCAACGATGGTGATGCCCTCGCCTCGCACGGTCGCGTTGAACTCCTTGCCAGTGATGGTGGTCAGAGCCATGGGTTTGCCTTTCGGATCGACGGCGGCTGCTCGGGACAACAGATGCCCCCGGCTTATATTCCGGGGCCCGTGCTCAGTCCCGGGGCTGGAGGTCGGCCCAGGCCTGCGGGTCGAGGCGGCGGCCCGTGTAGAAGGGGGTGTCGACGCGCACGTGGAGGCGGGCCTCCGTATAGCGCTGGTGGTGGATGACGCCCTCGAGGCGGTCGAGGGTGTCGGCCTCGAAGCCGAGGATCCACTCGTAGTCGCTCATGCCGAAGGCGGCGAGCGTCGAGCCCTTGACGTCGGGGTACTTGGAGAAGCCGTTGCGGCCATGGGCGGCCATGATGCGGCTGCGCTCCTCATCGGGAAGGAGGTACCAGTTGTAGGACCGCACGAAGGGGTAGACCATGCACCAGTCGCGCGGGGCCGTGCCCGCGAAGCAGGCGGGGACGTGGCGGCGGTTGAACTCGGCGGGGGTGTGCAGGCCCATGCAGGACCAGACCGGCTCCAGGTGGCGGCCGAGGGCCGAGGCGCGCAGCCGGTGGTAGGCGTCCTGGAGCTTGACGGGGTCGTCGTCGAGCCACCAGATGAGTAGGTCGGCGTCGGAGCGGAATCCGGCGACGTCGTACCAGCCCCGGGTGGTCACGCCCGTGGCCTCGACGAAGTCCGCCGACTCGGCCACGATCCGGGCGCGCTCAGCGTCATCGGCGGGCAGCGGCGAGGCGAGTCGCAGGACGGCCCACAGGGCGTAGTGGTTGCGGTCATTGATGGCGTCGAAATCCACGTCGACGGCGTCGCGGGGGTCGCGGTGGGGGCGGCGCTCCTCGTCCTCGAAACGGTGGATGCCGGGGGCGGCGTGGTCAGGCGCGGTGGTCATGTGTCCTCCTCGGATCGGCGGGCGGCGTGATGGGGGTCATGGGTATGGAGGTGATCGCCGCCGGGGCGGCAGCAGGGGTCGGGGCACACGGTGTGGAAGGGGCCGGCGCCCGTCGTGCTGGTCGGGACGACGCTCTCGCCCCGGGCGACGGCGGCCCTCTCGGCCAGCAGGTCGGCCAGCGAGGCCACCAGGGCCGGGTGCGTGCCCGCGGTGGCAGCCCTCGCATAGGGCATGGCCAGGGCCTCGGCGGTCTCGCGGGCCTCGGTGTCCAGGTCGAAGACGACCTCCATGTGGTCGGCGATAAAGCCGATGGGCGCGACGACGATGCCGCCGGGGGGCTCGGGTGCCTGGGCCAGGGCCGTGATGCGGTCGTTGATGTCGGGCTCGAGCCAGCGGGCCTGCGGCGGGCCGGAGCGCGAGCAGAACGCCAGGTCGAGGGCGGGCGGCGAGTCCAGGCCCAGGCGCTGGGCGACGATCGGCAGCAGGACGCGCGCCAGCCCCAGGTGCTGCTCGACGTAGCTGATCTCCGTGGACAGGTCCGCCGCGACGCCCGGCTCACGGACGGGAGGCGAGCCGGGCGCCGGGGGCGTGGCGCCCGGCGCCTCGGCCGCATCGGGCGCGGAGCCGCGCTCCATGGCCACCGGGATCGAGTGGGTGACGAGGATGAGGTGGACGGCTTCAGCAGGGATCCCCTGGGCGGCGAGCTCGTCATAGGCGGCGACAATGGCGTCGGCGCTGGCCTGGAGCATGCCCGGGGTGTTGTAGAAGGGCCGGGTCTTGTCGACCACCATTTCGACCGGCCCGCCCCCGGCGCCCCCCACGCGCGCGGCGGCGTCCGCCTGGGGGCCCTGGCCCGTGGCGCCGTCGGAGCCGTCGGCGAGCAGGGCCAGCGCGCCGGCCAGGTCCTCGCGGTACTGGCGGCACCCGGAGTAGGAGCCGTAGGCGGCGGTGGTCAGGGCCAGGACGCGGCGCGCCCCGGCGTCGGCGAGCCCGCGCAGGGCCTCGGAGACGAACGGGTGCCAGTTGCGGTTGCCGATGGCCACCGGCAGGCGCGAGCCGCGCGCGGCGAGCTCGGCGCGCAGGGCCTCCAGGAGCTCGGCGTTGCGGGCGTTGATCGGTGAGGCGCCCCCGAAGCGCTGGTAGTGGACCGAGACCTCCGCGAGGCGCGAGTCGGGCACGCCCCGGCCAGCGGTGGCGTTGCGCATGAAGGGCAGGACGTCGTCAGGGCCCTGGGGGCCGCCGTAGGACAGGAGGAGGACGGCGTCGTAGGGGGCGAGGGGGTCGCTCATCGCACCTCCTGAGCGGGGATCGGCGCGGGCGAGTCGGAGCCGCCGATAGTCCCCAGGACCATGGGGAGGGCGGCGAGGTAGTCCTCGGTGAGACCGGCCTCCCCCGCGGCGCGAGCGGCCTGGCTGGGGGCGTGCATGAGGGCGGCGGCCAAGCGCTCCAGGGCGCGCACCGCGTCGTCGAGGCCCACCTGCCCGTCGTCGGGGCGCAGGCGGGCCGCCTCCCGCGCCACCATCTGCTCAGCGCGCCCTCGCAGCGCTCGGATGACAGGATCCATGCGGCGCCCTCCCATGAGCCGGTCGAGGGCGGCCGCCTCCTCGGCGACGATCGCCTCGGCGGCCTCCACCTGGGCCGTCTGGGCGGCGGGCACGGCCTGGCGGATGCGGGGCAGGTCGACCAGGAGCGCACCGGGGGCGTCGGCGACGCCGGGGTCGACGTCGCGGCTGAGCGCGAGGTCGAGGATGACGAGCGGGTGGACGGCCTCCTGCGAGGCCCGCTCACGGGCGGCTCGGCGGCGAGCCAGGGCGTCGTCGATGAGCCCGCGAGTGATGACGGGGCCGCCCAGGCCGCGGCAGGTGATGACGAGATCGACGCCCGCGAGGCGGTCGGGGAGCTCGTGGGGGCCGACGACGGCCAGGCCCCGCTTGCGGGCGAAGGCGGTGGCGCGGTCGGGCCTGGCGGCGCTGACCGGCTGCGGCCCCCGGGCCCGCTGGGCCGCTTGATCCGGCGGGGCGGCCTGGTGGGCGGAGTGGGAGTGGACGGCAATGTCGCGCACGCCCCTGTCGCGCAGCGCGGCGACGGTGGCGCCCGCGTAGGCCCCGGTCCCGATGACAACGACGCTCGCCCCCTCCAGGGCCGGCATGTGCCGGGCGGCCAGGCCGAGGCCGACGGCGACGAGGCTGCGGCCCGCCCCCGCCAGGGCCGTCTCCCGGGCGACGCGGCGGGAGGCCGCCGAGGCGCGCTCGACGAGCCGGCACAGCTCGGCGGAGGCGGTCCCCTCCTCCGTGGCCCGGACGAGGGAGCGGCGCAGCTGACCGGCGATCTCGCGCTCGCCGACGACCATCGAGCGCAGGCCCGCCGCCGTGGCGATGAGCTCGCGGTAGGCGTCGACGCCGCGGACGGCGCTGAGCCCGGCGGAGCCCTCAGCCATGCCCGCGCGCCGCTCCAGCAGGGCGCTCGCCTCGCGCACAGCGGGCGAGGGCCCTCCCAGCCCGCCGGGAGGGACGACGGCGCCGTCCGGCTCATCGAGCAGGACCGCGAGGCGATTGCAGGTAGCCAGGACGAGCACGCCCCGCAGGCCCGGGACGGCGGCGAGGATGTCGGGACCGAGGCGCCGAGGATTGACCCCCAGGCGGGCGACAACGTCGAGGCCCTGGGAGAAGTGGTCGGCCGAGAGGAGATGGATCGTCACAGTGCTTGAATTGAAGCACCGGTCCCGCGCGCGCCAGTAGCGCATCGGGATCATCGGCTTAAAAACAGGCGGAAATCGTCATGTCAGCACGTCAGGAACTAGTTGTGACATCGTGTCATCTCCTATTTCCCGCGATATCGCACCAGCAAACCGCCCTTCCCGGAAGGGGGTACGACCAATGTCATGGACCATGGCAAGGCAGCCCTCAGCCGGGCGATCCACCATCAGCGCACCGCGTCACATCCCACCGGAGGCCCCCATTTCCACAACATTGACCTGTTTTAATTCAGCCGTCCGCGATGACGCCGACGCCCTCCCCCCGCTCCTCGCGGCGCTGGGAGGCGCGCGCCCCGTCCGCCCTCCCGTGTGGTTCATGCGCCAGGCCGGCCGCTCCCTGCCCGAGTACCGGGCACTGCGCGAGCGCGGGGCGCAGGGTGCGGGCATGACGGGGATGCTGGGGGCCTGCCTCGACCCCGCCACCGCGGCTGAGGCGACCCTCCAGCCCGTGCGGCGCCACGGCGTCGACGCCGCGATCCTGTTCTCCGACATCATGGTCCCCCTCGCCCTGGCCGGAGCCGGGGTGCGGATCGAGCCGGGGGTGGGACCCGTCGTCGAGAACCCGATCCGCACGCCCGCCGACGTCGCCGAGCTCACCGCCCGCTCCCTGGGAGAGGCCCCCAACGGCCCCGGCGGCCTGGCGGCCATCGAGGAGGCCGCGCGCGCCGTCGTCACCGAACTCGGGGCCCCGGGCAGGCCGGGCGCCACGAGCGGAATGCCGGAGCGGGCGCTGGCGGGCCTCGCCCACTCGCGCGGCGCCTGGGGGTGGACGCCGCTCATCGGCTTCGGCGGGGCGCCCTTCACCCTGGCCGCCTACCTCGTGGAGGGGCGGCCAAGCCGCGACCACCTGGCCGCGCGCACGCTCATGCACTCCGACCCCGCCTCCTGGGACGCGCTGCTGGACTGGTGCGCGCGGATCACGGGCGAGTTCATCGCCCTGCAGATCCGCGCCGGGGCCAGCGCCGCCCAGCTCTTCGACTCCTGGGCCGGGGCCCTCAGCCCTAAGGACTACCGCGAGCGCGTCGCCCCCCACTCGGCGCGCGCGCTGGAGATCGCGGGTCGGGCCATCTCCCCCACGACGGGCGGGCACGTGCCTCTCATCCACTTCGGCACGGGCACCGCCCGCATCCTGGCGGACATGCGCGCCGCGGGGGCCGACGCCGTCGGCGTGGACGACCGCACGGATCTGGCCTGGGCGATCGGCGAGCTCGGGGGCGAGGGGGCGTGCCCGGTGCAGGGCAACCTCGACCCGGCGCTGCTCGCCGCCCCCTGGGCGGTGCTCGGGCCCGCCGTGGACGCCTGCCTGGAGGCGGGACGCGCCGCACCGGGGCATGTGCTCAACCTCGGCCACGGCGTCCCACCGACGACTGACCCGGACGTGCTCACCCGCATCGTGGCCCGCGCCCACGGCGACGAGGAATGGGAGGGCACGGCCCTCGCGGGCTGGGACGGCCGGGTCGGCGCGCCCGGGGCCCCGGCGCCCGACACCGGGGGTGATCGCGCGTGAGCGCGGCAGGGGCCCGCGGAGGGCGCCCATCCCCGGCCTCACCGCCGTCGGAGGTGGACGCGCTCGTCGTCGGCGGGGGCGTCGCGGGGCTGACCGCGGCCTGGGAGCTCACCCGCGCGGGGCTGCGCCCACTGCTCGTGGAGGCGCGCGGGTACACCGGTGGTCTCATCGCGGGCGGTGAGATCGGCGGCGTGGCGATGGACCTGGGCGCCGAGAGCGTCGTCCTGCGGGGCGGGGCCGTGACCACCATGCTCGACGCCCTCGGACTGGAAGCCACCGCCCACCGCGGGCGCCCGGGGCTCTTCCTGCCCCCCATGGCCGGGTCGGGCCCGGCGGTGGCCGACGATGGCGCCGGGGGGCACTCCCCGGGCGGCTGGGCCCTCCACCCCTTCCCGCGCGAGGCGATCCTCGGCATCCCCGCCGACCCGCTGTCCGACGACACCATCGCGATTCTCGGCGAGGCGGGGGCCCGCCGCGCCGCCCGCGACGGCGAACTCGCCGCCGGCGTCGGCGCCTCCCCCAGCGACCCGCGCGACCTCGCCTCGCTTGTGCGCGCCCGCATGGGCGAGGCCGTCCTCGATCGGCTGGTGCGCCCCATCGTCGCCGGCATCCACGCGAGCGATCCCGCCGTGCTCGACGCCGACGTCGTCATGCCGGGTCTGCGCGCTGATGTCATCCGCCTCGGCTCGCTCCAGGCGGCGATCCGTGCGCGGCTGGAGGAGCGGCGCTCCCGCCCGGCGGGGCAGCGCAGCGGCGAGGTCTGCGTCGTCGGCGGGATGCACCGGCTCACCGCCGCCCTGCGCGCGGCGATCGAGTCCGCGGGCGGGACGGTGCTCACCCGCTGGGGCGCCCAGGGGATGCGCCTGGAGGACGGCACCGGGATCACCGGCGCGGGCGGGCGGGGCCCTTGGCGCGTGGCGCTGGCCCCCACGGGGCGCGGGGCGACGCCGTCGGACGAGCCCATCGCCGTGGGGGCGCCCCGCGAGGTCCGGGCGCGCCGCGTCGTCCTGGCCTGCTCGGCCCCCGCCGCGCTGCGACTCCTCGCCGGGGCGCCGGGCCTCGACCCCGACGCCCTCAGCATCCCCATCCCCTCCGGCGCGCCGATCGCGCGGTTGACGATCGTCGCCCGCGCGCCGGGGCTCGCCGGGGCGCCGGTGGGCTCGGGGCTGCTCGTCGCGCCGGCGCCCCCATCCTCGGCCCCCTGCCCCGTGGCGCCGAAGGCCCTGTCCCACCTGGACGCGAAATGGCCGTGGATCGCCCAGGGGCTGCGCGACCGTCACGGCGAGGGCGTGTCCGCGCTACGGCTGTCCTACGGGCGGCCGGGCGGGCCGCGGCCCGAGCCCGCCCTGGCCGGGGCTCTCGACGACATCGCCGCCCTAACCGGCGCGCGAATCGATCTCGGTGATGTGTTGGACCATCGCCTCGTCCGCTGGGATGGGACACTTCCACCTGCGATGCCCGACTACCGGCGGCGCACCGCACTCCTGGAGGAGGCCGTCGCGGGCCTGCCGCGCCTGAGCGTCACGGGCGCTTGGGTGGCGGGCACGGGGATCGCGGCCGTCATCGCCCATGCCCGCGAGCGCGCGGCGGGGATGGTCGGGCCGGCCGGCGCTCAGAGCGCCGAGCCCGGAGGACAAGAGGAGGATTGATGACATCCGCTATGCCCGCATCGAGGACGATCCGCCTGGGCACTCGCGCATCCGCCCTGGCCACAGCTCAGTCAGGGATGATTGCCCGCGCTCTGGAAGAGGCCGCGGCGGCCGCCGGGAAGCGAGTGGGGGTCGAGCTCGTGCCGGTGCGCACCCAGGGCGATGTCGACCCCTCCTCCCTGGCGAGGCTGGGCGGGGTGGGGGCCTTCGCCGCCGCGCTGCGCATGGCGTTGCTCGACGGCCATTGCGACCTGGCCGTCCACTCCTTCAAGGACCTGCCGACAGCGCCCGTGGACGGATTGCGCGTCTGGGCGGTGCCCCGCAGGGAGGACCCGTTCGACGCCCTGTGCGCCCGCAACGGCTGGGGCCTGGACGACCTGCCGCGCGGGGCGCGGGTGGGAACGGGCTCTCCGCGCCGGGCGGCCCAGCTCCTCCTGCGCCGCCCAGATCTCCGGATCGTCGATATCCGGGGGAATGTGCCGACACGCCTGTCGCGGGTCCTGGGGGCCGGGGTGTGGCCCGATGGGCCGCTCGGGGCGCGCCAGCCCGACCTGGACGGCGTGGTCCTGGCGATAGCGGGACTGAACCGCCTGGGCCTGACGGCGCACGTCACCGAGGCCTTCGACGAGGACGTCATGCTGCCCGCGGCCGCGCAGGGCGCCCTCGCCGTGGAGGCGCGCATCGACGCCGACCCACTCCTCACGTCCTTGCTCACCACCCTCGATCATGCTGCGACGCGGGCCGAGGCGGTCGCCGAGCGGGCCGTGATGGGGGGCCTGGAGGCGGGCTGCGCGGCGCCGGTGGGCGCGCTCGCCCGGGCGGACGAGAGGGGCCTGATCCTCGACGCCGCGGTCATCTCAGTCAGGGGAACGGAGACGGTGCGCTCGCGCCTGCGGACCACCGACCTGGGTGACGCCGAGGCCCTGGGCCACCGCGTTGCCTCCGAGCTGCTGGCACAAGGCGCGGGGGGCATCGCCGATCTTCGCGCGACGAAGCCGCATCGGTCTGAGGCGGGGCAGTGAGGCACGACCTGCGCCCTGCCGGGGCGGCCGGCCCGCTGGCCGGGGCGCGGGTGCTCCTGACCCGGCGGGCGGCGGGCGACCGCATCGCCGCCGCGCTGGAGGAGGCGGGGGCGGAGGTCGTCGCGGTGGCGCTGACCGAGACCGTCCCGGGGGACTTTGAGGCGATGGCGCGGGCGCAGGAGCGCCTGACCTCCGGCGCCTACGCCTGGGTGGTGGTCACGAGCGCGCGGGCGCTGGCGGCGATGAGCCTGGCGGGCGCACCCGCCTCGACGCGCTTCGCCGCGGTCGGCCCGGGCACTGCCAGGGCATTGGAGGAGGCGATCGGCCGGCGGGCGGATGTCGTCGCCGACGGCGGCGCGGCGGGCCTCCTGCGAGAGCCCCTCCTGGCGGGAGGGCCACAGGGCTCCGGCGCGCTCGGGGAGGGCGAGCGGGACGCGGGCGGCGCGGCGCGCCCGGAGGGGCGCGGGCGCCTGCTGCTCCCGGCCTCGGCGATCGCCGATCCTGCGCTCGCCGACGGCCTTCGAAAGGCCGGATGGCTGGTGGAGGCCGTACCCGCCTACTCGACGCGGACGGCCCCGGCCGACTCCCTGCCGCCCGGTCTCGCCCGGGCCTGGGGCTCCCCCGCAGGCCCGGCACGGGGCGGCTTCGACGCCGTCGTCCTGCTCGCGGGCTCGGGCGCCCGGGCGCTGCACGAGCTCCTGGGCCCGCCACCCGCACGGCCCGCGGGCGTGGGGCGCCGCACCGCCGTCGTCGCCCTCGGGCCCTCGACCGCGGCCGAGGCGTTCCGGCTCGGGCTCGGCCCGGACGCCGTCGCCGACTCCCCCACGCCGCGCGGCGTCCTGAGCGCCGTCAGCGCCGCCATCTCGATCATCACGGGCCCGCGGCCCACCCGCCCGCACCACGCGCCGACTCCTGAGGAGACCTCATGACCCAGCCAATCCTGCCGAACCCGCTCGACCCCTCGACCTCACCGGCCGCCGGCGTCCTGACCAGCAGGGGGGTGCCCGCGCCGGAGCGGCCCGTCATCCGGCCCAGGCGGCTGCGCGCGACGGCGGCGATGCGCGCGCTCGTGGCCCAGACGCGCATCGACCCGGCCCGCCTCATTCAGCCGCTGTTCGTGCGCGAGGGCATTGATGAGCCGCGGCCCATCGAGGCGATGCCCGGCGTCGTCCAGCACACCCTCGACTCGCTGCGGCGCGAGGCGGCGGCCTGCGCGGCCGCGGGGGTCGGGGCGATCGACCTGTTCGGGGTGCCCGAGCGCCGCGATGAGACCGGGTCCGGCGCCTGGGCGACCGAGGGCATCCTCAACCGGGGCGTGGCGGCGGTGCGCGAGGAGGTGGGCGACGCGCTCGTCGTGTGCGCGGACACCTGCCTCGATGAGTTCACGAGCCACGGGCACTGCGGCCTGCTGCGCCCCGAGGGCGATCCGCGCGCCGGCGAGGTGGACAACGACTCCACGCTGGCCTGCTACCAGGCGATGGCCGTGGCGCAGGCGGAGGCCGGGGCGCACATGGTCTCCCCGTCGGGGATGATGGATGGGCAGGTCGCGGCGATCCGGGCAGCCCTGGACGCCACCGGGCACGACGACGTCGCGATCCTGGCCTACTCGGCGAAGTACGCCTCGGCCTACTTCGGGCCGTTCCGGGAGGCGGTGGGCTCCACGCTGACCGGTGACCGGCGCACCTACCAGCAGGACCCGGCCAACCGCCGTGAGGGCCTGCGCGAGGCGATGCTCGACGTCGCCGAGGGGGCGGACATCGTCATGGTCAAACCCGCCGGCCCCTACCTCGATGTGCTGGCCGACGTGGCGGCGGCGAGCCCGGTGCCGGTGGCGGCCTACCAGGTCAGCGGCGAGTTCGCGATGGTGGAGGCGGCGGCCCGGCACGGCTGGATCGACCGCGAGCGCGTCATCGCCGAGTCGGTGCTGGGGATCATGCGGGCCGGCGCGGACACTGTGCTGACCTACTGGGCCCGTGAGATCGCCGAGGGCCTGCGGGGCCCGGGCGCGGCAGGCCGGTGAATCGACTCCGCCCCAGCTCTCCGCGTCGCGCGCTCCCCCGCCCTGCCAACCGCAGGGCCGAGCAACTAGGATCGTCCTCAAAATCCGCACGCCAGGAGGCCCGCAATGCCCGACACCACGGCCAACAGCGCCAGCACCGCAGCCAGCCCGACGAGCGCGGCCCTGTTCGAGGCCGCCCGCGCCATCATCCCCGGCGGCGTGGACTCCCCCGTGCGCGCCTTTGGCTCGGTGGGGGGTGCGCCGCGCTTCATCGCCTCGGCCAGCGGGGCCCGCGTGCGCGACGCCGAGGGCCGCGACCTCGTGGACCTCGTGGGCTCCTGGGGGCCGGCGCTCCTGGGTCACGCCCATCCCGAGGTGGTGGCCGCCGTCCAGGAGGCCGCCGCGCGCGGCCTGTCCTTCGGCGCGCCCACCGAATCCGAGACCATCCTGGCCGGGCTCGTGCGCGAGCGCGTCCCCGCGGCGGAGCGCGTGCGCTTCGTGTCCACCGGAACCGAGGCGACGATGACGGCGATCCGCCTGGCGCGCGGCGCCACGGGCCGCGACACCGTCGTCAAGTTCGCCGGCTGCTACCACGGGCACAGCGACGGCCTCCTGGCGGCGGCGGGCTCGGGCGTGGCCACGGGCGGGCTGCCGGGCAGCGCGGGCGTGCCGGCGGGGATCACGGCGCTGACGATCGTCCTGCCGTACAACGACATCGCCGCCCTCCAGGAGTGCTTCGCCGAGCGCGGGAGCGAGATCGCCGCGGTCATCGTGGAGCCGGCCCCGGCGAACATGGGGATCGTCCCGCCCGCTCCCGGGTTCAATGAGGAAATCCGCCGCCTGACCGCCGCCAACGGCGCGCTCATGATCGCCGACGAGGTCCTCACCGGCTTCCGGGTGGGGCCCGCCGGCTTCTGGGGCCTGGAGGCGATCGACGGCTGGTCCACCGATCTCCCGGATGGCGGCGCGGGGGTCGCGGCCGCGCCATCGTGGCCCGGGGCCGACTGGCGGGAGCGGGCCGCCTGGGTGCCGGACCTGCTGACCTTCGGGAAGGTGATCGGCGGGGGGATGCCGCTGGCCGCCGTTGGCGGGCGCGCGGATGTCATGGATCTGCTGGCCCCGATCGGGCCCGTCTACCAGGCCGGGACCCTCTCGGGGAATCCGCTGGCGACGGCGGCCGGGATCGCGACCCTGCGACTGGCCGACGACGCCGTCTACACCTCCGTGGCCTCCGCCTCCGCGCGGATCCAGGCGGTGGTCTCCGAGGCGCTGACCGCTGAGGGCGTGGCGCACCGGGTCCAGCGCTCCGGCTCGCTGTTCTCGATCATGCTGGGCGCGGATGCGGCCGAGCGCGGGGTGCGGGACTTCGCGCAGGCGCAGGCCCAGGAGGCACACCGCTTCCCACCGTTCTTCCATGCCTTCCTCGACGCCGGGGTGGCGCTGCCGCCCAGCGTCTTCGAGGCCTGGTTCCTCTCCGCCGCGCACGGCGCGCCGGAGATCGAGGCCATCGCGGCCGCCGCCCCCGCCGCGGCGCTGGCCGCTGCGAGCGCCCGCCCTGGCCGCGGTCAATGAGATTGGCGAGGTTTGAGGATTCCTTTTTCTGACACCACGCGAGATCGTTTATTTTCGCTGGTCAGAGGCCTATGGCTGCCCACGGGCCAGGAGCATCGGCCCTCAGGGGCCCGAGCAATCCTCAAACCTCGCCACTTCACCCCGCTGGCTCAGGCCCGCAGCTCCGCGGCGACCAGCTCGGCGAGCTCGACGGCGTTGAGGGCGGCGCCCTTGCGCAGGTTGTCCCCCACGACGAAGAACTGGAGGCCATGGCCGGGCTCGAAGGCCTGGTCAGCGCGCAGGCGGCCCACGAAGGTGCCATCGCGGCCCGCCCCCTTGAGGGGGCTGGGGACGTCCTCGTAAGTGACACAGGGCGCGGCCTCAAGCAACTCACGGGCCCGCTCCACGCTGATCTCCCGCTCAAACTCCGCGTTGACGCTCAGCCCGTGCCCTGAGAACACGGGGATGCGCACGCAGGTGCCAGAGACCAGCAGGTCCGGGATCTCCAGGATCTTGCGAGACTCGTTGCGCAGCTTCTGCTCCTCATCAGTCTCGCCGGAGCCGTCGCCCGCGTCACCGCCAGCCCATGCCACGGCGTTGAAGGCGATGGTGTCCACGTACACGCCCGGCTCCGGGAAGTCCACGGCGCGCCCATCAAGGGCCAGGCCCTCCAGGTCCTGGTCGACGACGGCGCGCACCTGGCCCGCCAGCTCGGCGACACCCGCGCGCCCGGAGCCGGAGACGGCCTGGTAGGTGGACACGATGAGCCTCTTGAGACCGGCCTCCTCGTGAAGCACCTTAAGGGCCGGCATGGCGGCCATGGTGGTGCAGTTGGGGTTGGCGATGATGCCCTTGGGGCGGGTTGCCAGCGCGTGCGGGTTGACCTCGGAGACCACGAGCGGCACCTCGGGGTCCTTCCTCCAGGCTGAGGAGTTGTCGACGACGACAGCGCCGGCCGCGGCGAAGCGGGGGGCGTGCTCGCGGCTGGCGGCCCCGCCGGCGGAGAAGATGGCGACGTCGATCCCCGCCAGATCCGCGGTGGCGACGTCCTCGACCTCGACCCTCTTGCCGCGGAACTCCACGATCGTCCCCGCGCTGCGGGCCGAGGAGAAGAAACGGATGGCGCGGGCCGGGAAGTCGCGCTCCTCCAGCATGGCGCGCATGACGCGCCCCACCTGGCCGGTGGCCCCCACGACGGCGACGACGACCCCGTCACCCGATCCAATGTACTCGTTGACTGGGGCGCTCATCGGCCGGTCCCTCCGTAGACGACTGCTTCCGCGGCATCGGCGTCGAGGCCGAAGGCGGTGTGAACTGCTCGGACGGCGTCGTCGAGGACGGCGTCATCCACCACCACGGAGATGCGGATCTCAGAGGTGGAGATCATGTGGATGTTGACCCCCGTCTCGGACAGGGCGTTGAACAGGCGGGCGGAGACGCCGGGGTTGGATCGCATACCGGCGCCGACCAGGGAGAGCTTGCCGATATCCGGGTTGAAGTGCAGGGATCGGAAGCCGAGCTCCTCCTTGGCGGTCTCCAGGGCCTCGCGGGCGGCGGCGGAGTCTCCGTCGGGGCAGGTGAAGGAGATGTTCGTCAGGCCCGTGCCCTCGGCGGAGACGTCCTGGACGATCATGTCGATGTTGGCGTCGGTTCCGGCCACGATAGCGAAGATTCGGGCGGCGGCGCCGGGGACGTCGGGCACGCCGACCAGGGTGATCTTGTCCTGGCTGCGGTCGTGCGCGATCCCAGAGATGACGGGGGCTTCCACGTGGTCCTCCTTGGCGGACGGGCGGGGCCGGGCCTCGGCCCGGGTGGTGATGGCGTGGCGGTGGGCGGCGTCGACGCTGGCCGATGAGGGGGCCCCGGTGCCCTCGGGGGCGACCACGCGGCCCGACAGGCCGTCGAGGATCGGGGCCTCGGCCGCGCTGGGCGCGGGGCGGGGCTGGCGCTCCGCGGCGTCGGCTGCGCCGGCGGCGTCGGCTGACTCAATGTCCGCGGCGACGACCTCGTTGAGGCGCTCGGCGGCGGCCGGCGGCACGAAGGCGCCGGGGCGGGTGCCGTCGTAGATCCAGGTTCCGGTCTTGTCCGAGAAGGAGGAGCGCACATGAAGGGGCACTCCGAAGCGGCGGGCGTACTCGACGGCGCGCAGGTGGAGGATCTTGGCGCCGTGGGCGGCGAGCTCAAGAGTCTCCTCACTGGAGAGCGACTCGACGCGCCGGGCCGTGGGGACGATCCGGGGGTCGGCGGTGAACAGGCCGTCCACATCGGTGTAGATCTCGCAGACGTCGGCGTTGAGGGCGGCGGCCAGCGCGACGGCGGTGGTGTCCGAGCCGCCGCGGCCCAGCGTGGTGACATCCTCGACCTCATTGATGCCCTGGAAACCGGCCACGATGGCGATGGCTCCGGTCTGGATGGCGCGGGCGACGCGCTCGGGGAGGACGCCGACGATGGAGGCCCGCCCGTACTTGGAGTCGGTGAGCACGCCGGCCTGGGCGCCGGTGTAAGCGCGCGCGGGCACGCCGAGCTCGTCGATGGCCATGGCCAGCAGCGCCATGGAGATGCGCTCGCCGGCGGACAGCAGGATGTCCATCTCGCGCGCCGGGGGCGTGGCGGTCAGGGCGGCGGCCTGGTCGAGGAGCTCGTCAGTGGTGTCGCCCATGGCGGAGACGACCACCACCACCGTGTTGCCGGCCTCGCGCGTGGCGACGACACGCTTGGCGACGCGTCGAATCGCCTCGATGTCAGCGACGGATGATCCGCCGTACTTCTGGACGACCAGGGCCATCGGGTTCTCCTCACCTCGGGGCCGCGCCGCTACGGCTGGGCGTGGCCAGGGCCCGCGGGGCCCCTCGGCTCGGCCCACGACGGCGTGGCGTGAGGCCAGCATACGGCCGGTCCGATGACCGGCCGGTTACGTCCCCCATGGTGGGACCGGGGTGGGAGGAGGCCGTGCCCCCGGCGCTGCCGTCGTCGCCGGCGATGCGGGAGCGGATGAGAGTGGCGGGATGGGGTCACTCGACGCGGCGACGGCCCTCGAAGGCGCGACCGAGCGTGACCTCGTCGGCGTACTCCAGGTCGGATCCCACGGGCAGGCCCGAGGCGAGTCGGGAGACGGGTACGTCCATGGTGCGCAGCATCCGGGTGAGATAGGCGGCGGTGGCCTCCCCGACGACGTCGGGATCCGTGGCCAGGATGACCTCCTCGACCTCCCCGGAGCCCAGGCGGGCGAAGAGCTCGCGCACGCGCAGGTCATCCGGGCCCACCCCACTGATGGGGTCGATGGCGCCGCCGAGCACGTGGTAGAGGCCCCGGTACTCGCGGGTGCGCTCGATGGCGACGACGTCCTTGGGCTCCTCGACCACGCAGATCACTCGGCCGTCGCGGCGGGGGTCGCGGCAGATCGCGCACTGCTCGGATTCGGCGATGTTGCCGCAGGTGGCGCAGAATCGCACGCGCGCCTTAACGGCTCGCAGGGCGTCGATGAGCCGCTCGACCGAGGCCGAGTCGGCGGCCAGGATGTGGAAGGCCATGCGCTGGGCAGATTTGGGACCGACGCCGGGAAGCTCGCCGAACTCGTCGATGAGGTCCTGGACGGCGCCTTCGTAGACAGCGGGCACGCCTCAGCGTCCTTCCTGAGTGACAGTGACCTCTTCCAGGACGGTGGCGCCCAGAAGCCGCTTGACGACCTCGAGGCCCACGACGCCGGCCTCCTCGGCGTCCTCATCATCCTCGCTGGGGGTGTCGTCCTCCGGGGAGACGGCCGGCGCGCCGGCGCCTCCGGGGGCGCCCAGCGCACTGGTGCCCGCGGCGGCGCCCGCCTGCCCCGACCGGTTCTGGCCGGGCAGGGCCTGGCCGCGGGCGGCGGCACGCGCGGCGGCAACGGCAGCGGAGACGCTGGGAGCGGGCGTCCAGGTGTCCGCGTCCTCGGGGGCGGCGCCCTCGTCCGCGGGCTCGTCGGGGATGGGCACGCCGTCGGAGAAGGAGGAGGGGCCGTCCCAACTGACCGTCGGGCGCGGGATCTCGGGCAGGGCGTGGAGGCGGTGGACGGTGGCCAGCGGGGCGTCGTCCTCAAGGGAGGGGGAGTCCGGGGTCGGGACGGCGGCGGGCTCCGCGGGGGCCTCGGGCGGGGGAGCGTCCCAGGCGCGGCCCACGGGGGCGGCCGAGGGCCGCGGAGCGGAAGCGGGCGACTCCGCCCGCGGCGCGGCGGCTGGTGACACCGGCTCAGACTTGGCGGCCGCGAGTGCGCCACCGGGGATAGCAACCTCGCCCCACCCGTCGTCGCCGACGGCGCGGGCGGGCGGGACGGGCGCGGACGGCGGCGCGGGGGCGCTGGGCTCCCCCGGTGACGGCGCACTCCCGCTCGGGCTGCTCGGCGCTCCGCCCCGGCCGGGAGCGCTGGATTCGGGGTTGAGGCCCCTCGGGGGCTCGGGGGCCTCGCCCATCGGGGGTTCCGGCCCGAAGGGGGCGGGCTCATCCCAGGCGGTGGGGGCGGCCTGTCGGCTGGGGCGCCCAGCCGGAGCGGCGGGGGCGCTCTGGGCGCCGCGCGGACCGCGCGGCGCCGAGGCGCGGTCCGGGCCTCCCGGGCCCCCGGGGCCTCCCGGGCCACCGGGGCCTCGGCTGGGCCCACCGCCCTGCCCGGCCGGGCCTGCTGGGCCCGCCCCATCACCGCCGGCGACAACGGCGCTCACCTGGAGTTCGAGGCCGAGGGCCTGGTGGATGGCAGCGGCGAGGATGGGACCGTGCCCACCGTTATCGAAGGCGCCGACGAGACCGGGCGCGGAGAACAGGAGCGTGAGGGTGCCACCACTGATGGGCCCCGGCTGGGCGTTGGGGCCGACGAGCGCCCACGTGGCGCGGCGCGAGCGCTTCGCCGCGTCGAGCACTTCCTCCCAGCGCGCGCGCAGCATCTCGGCATCAGCGGCGCCGGGGCCGGCTGGCGCGGCGGGAGCCGATGGCGCGACTGGGTGGGATGCGTCGGAGGGGGCGGACGGCGCTCCGGGCCGGGCCGCCTCACCCCAGCCATCGATAGGAGCCGATGGCTCCGCGGCCGAGGGCGCCATGGGCGCGCTCGCCGCCTGGGAGGCGGCGGAAGCCGCGGGGGCGGCTGGCGCACCTGCGCCCCTGCCGGGCGCTGCCGGGGCCTCCCAGTCGATGGCGATCGGCCGGGCGGGCTCCGGCTCGTGCGCAGCCGCGGGTTGGGCGACGCTCTGGGCGGGCGCAGCTGGCGCGGCAGGCGCACCGGGAGCGGAGGGCGCCGATGGCCCCTGGACCGCTGAGGCCGCGCGCTGCGCGATCTGGGCGGCCAGCTCCCGGCCTGAGCCGGCCTGGGGGGCCTGTGCCGCCCCACCGGGTGCGCCGCCCGGCTGGCCCGGCCGCCCTGGTAGCCCAGGCGTTCCAGCGGTGCCCGTGCGCGCCGTCGGGCCCTCCGCCGCACCAGCGCGCTGGGATGGGATGAGCAGGCGCGCCATGAGGAGCTCGAGCTGGAGCCTCGGAGAGGTGGCGCCGACCATCTGGCCGAGGGCCTGGGCCGTGAGGTCGGCCGCGCGGGAGAGGCCGGCGGCGCCGACGGTGCGGGCCTGGACCTCCATGCGCGCCAACTGGTCCGCAGGCAGGGAGCCCAGCGCGGGCCCTGCCTCGGGGCCGGCCAGGGCGATGACGAGTAGGTCGCGCAGCCGCTGGAGGAGGTCCTCGACGAACCTGCGCGGGTCGTGCCCGGAGGCGATCACCCGGTCCACGACGCGGAAGACACCCGCGCCGTCGGCCCCGGCGATGGCATCCACGCAACTGTCCAGGAGGGTGACGTCCGTGTACCCCAGGAGGGCGACGGCGCGCTCGTAGTCGACAGCGCCGTCGATGGCGCCGCCGATGAGCTGGTCCATGACGGACAGGGTGTCGCGCACGGAGCCGCCTCCGGCCCGCACGACGAGCGGGTAGACGCCCGGGCCGACGCGCACTCCCTCGGCGTCGCACAGGTGCGCGAGGTAGGCCTCCAGGATGTCCGGGGGGACGAGGCGGAAGGGGTAGTGGTGGGTGCGCGAGCGGATGGTGCCGATGACCTTCTCCGGCTCGGTGGTGGCGAAGATGAACTTCACGTGCGCCGGGGGCTCCTCGACGAGCTTGAGCAGGGCGTTGAAGCCCTGGGGGGTGACCATGTGGGCCTCGTCGAGAATGAAGATCTTGTAGCGGTCCCGGGCGGGGGCGAAGGCGGCGCGCTCGCGCAGGTCGCGGGCGTCGTCGACGCCGTTGTGGGACGCGGCGTCGATCTCGACAACGTCGAGGCTGCCGGGGCCGCCGGTGGCCAGGTCGCGACAGGAGGGGCAGACCCCGCAAGGGGTGTCGGTGGGGGCCTGCTCGCAGTTGAGGCAGCGGGCGAGGATGCGGGCAGAGGTGGTCTTGCCGCAGCCGCGCGGGCCGGAGAAGAGGTAGGCATGGGTGACGCGGTCGCCGCGCAGGGCCGCCATGAGGGGGGCGGTCACGTGGTCCTGCCCGATGACGTCCTGGAAGGCGTCCGGGCGGTAGCGGCGGTAGAGCGCGGTGGTCACCCTCCGACTCTAAACGGGAGGGCTGACACCGCGCGAGGCGAATGGAGCGATCAGGGACGAGCGGTGCCGAGCAGCGCCGCATCCATGCCCACAGGCGCCATCGGCGCCCGCCGGTGCCATCGGCACCCACAGGCGCGGGCAGGACGCACCAGTCGGAGCGAACGGCACCGCTCGGTGCGCGACGCACCGCTCAATCACCGCGCCATTCCTGCCGGCCACCGCGCCCGGCACGTGAGGACCCCCCGTGCACCCGCCAGAGCCCGCTTACCCTTGCTACCTTCCGGTCCTGGGGGATTCGCTGGATGACGCCGCACGAGGGGCCGGGGAACACCATACCCGACGTCGCCCCGCCCCGTCGCCCCCAACTCCCCCGCTCCCATGCCGGGCTGTGGTGTCGGATCGCCGCGGCGAGACGAGCGCGCCTCGACCGCGGGCCACCCCCCGGCGCCCACAGGACCGCCGCTACGGACGCTCGCCAGACCCGACTGCCGGAGGAGTCCGCCCCCGAGCCCTTGACGATGCGCGTGACCGATCCCACCGGCGCCAGGACCAGGCCGAGTGGCGCCGATCCGGAGTGGTCGGTATATTCGCCTTCCGTTGCACGTGGCCGCTGGCCGCGTGGAGCGCCTGGAGGATTCGCCTAGTGGCCTATGGCGCACGCTTGGAAAGCGTGTTGGGTGCAAGCCCTCGGGGGTTCGAATCCCCCATCCTCCGCCACAAGGACCGGAGCCGTCGATCAATCGCGGCGCCGGTTCTTCTGCTCATCCCTCACGCCGACCCCCGAGCGCCACCCGGGAGCCGGGCAGGTGTCCGCGCTTGTCGGCACACTGGAGTGACATGCGCATGGGCATCGCAGCCCATGGAATAGTTGGTCAGCGCTTGTCATGCTTCTGTCATGAAAAAGACCACACACGCCCTCATCATCCCCGCCGCCTTCCTGCTCACCGCCGGGCTCGCCGCCTGCGGAGACGCCCCTGCCACCACCATCGGCACTCCGCCGCCCACCACGCAGGAAGCGCCCACCACACAGGCGCCCCCTCCCGCGCAGGCGACGCCCAACGCACAGGAGAGCCCTCGGCTAGGCATCCCCGCCGTCCGCGCCACCAAGAAAGCTGGTGGCGGCAGCACCAGCAAGCCGGGCTCCGGCAGCGGGAGGCTGGGAGTCGTCAACCACACCAAGCTCCGGGTCGGCGATTGCTTCAACGATCTCGGAAATAATCCGAACGAGGTCGAAGACATCGAGCTCGTCTCCTGCGACAGCCCGCATATGAACGAGGCCTACCACACCGTCGTCCTCAAGGACGCCACGTACCCCTCCTATCCCACCACCAGCGAGTGGCCCGAGGTGCTCCGCAGTTCCTGCAACTCCGCCTTCAAGAGTTACGTCGGCATCGACCGGGACTCCTCCACCACCTACCGCCCTCACGCCTTCTACCCGAGCGCGCAGAACTGGGCGCAGGGCGACCGAACCATCAGCTGCCTCATCACCAGCAAGGACGGCAACCCCCTGACCGGCTCCGCCGCCGCCACCATGAAGTAGCCCGCGTCAGCAGGACGCTCACGTCGGCCACCCAGACACCACCATCGCCCGCGTCGCGCGGAACCTCCAACGGTGGTCTCACCGAGCCCTATAACGACATGAGGGCGCGATGAGGGCCCGGCCTGCTCGGCGCGGCCGGCAGGACCGAAGGCGCGCCAAGGCGCCTCGCCAATGCCCTCGCGCGCGAGCCCGGCCCGGCGACTCGAGGTCGGAGTCGCTTGCTGGGAGCAACTCCACCAGGGCGCTCGGAGGGCCCCGCCGGGCCCCCGCCCGCGTGAAGCGCACTACCGCCCCGGCCAGTGGGGACGGCACGCTCAGGGCCATGCTCACACCGACTTTCCGTTGCGAACACGTCGAGGCCCACGACTGGCGCCGCCTCGAATGTGCATGGGGCTCGTGATTGCACATTCGAGGCCCGGCACCCGCGCGCCCCACCACGCCATTTCAACGATTCACCACGCGCGCCCCCACCCGAGCGTGCCGAATCGCCCAGAACCCTCTCACAGGGGCGCGCAACGCCGGCCAATGGGGTCTCAAGCCCGCTGGTCGGGCTTCCCGCCATGACCAGCACACATAGCACCACTATCGCCCGCGCCGAGGAGGCCCCGGCGCCAGTAACCCGGGCACCGCCTCCCACGCACCGCCTTCCTCCGCCTCCCACGCGTCTCCTTGGACATCGCCGTCTCCGACGCCACGGCCGTGCGCCGCGCCCCCGCCTCCAGCCAGTTGGGCCTCAGCATCACCACCAAGCTCAGCGACATCGCCTCGGCCAGCGTCTCCGCCCTCGCCATCAACGGCGCTCACCACGGCTTCCACGAGACCGGCGCCCTCACCCACAACGGCATGACCTACCACGCCCCACCCGCGCGACCGGGGAGGGAGTTCGGGTACGCGTAGTCGGTGGGATCAGGCCGCACCCCCGCCCACGCGACCGGGGAGGGAGCACGTCGCCTCACGCGCAATCGACGCAACTGCCCCACCGCCCGCGCGGCCAAGGGCCGACGCCCCGGTGAGGGGATAGTAGGGAACGGGGCCCCCACCCGCGCGACCGGGGGCCGACGAGGTCCGCACCGAAGCCGATAGACAGCACAGGCCCGCCGATGTCGCCGCCGTTGCGACCCGGGCGCGCCGGACGCGGCGCATAACGCTCGGCGTGCGCCACCTCACCAGCCCGGTACCGCTGCGCAGCCGCCTCGGCGCCCCGGGATCACGGCGCCCGCCCTGCTGTTCCAGAGCACGACCCGCCGGGCGCTCGGCGACACCCAGACCGGGCTGCGCGGCCACCCCGCCGGGGCGCTCAACTGGCCGCAGCGGCGCCCGGGGCCGCGCGAGTACGAACCCAGTGCCCTGCTGCGCGCCCCGGAGCCCGGGATGGCCGCGGAGGAGGTGGAGATCACCACCGTCTACGTGCCAGGAGGTCAGCCACTTCCGGCCCATCGCCGACTCGGCCCGCATCTACGCCCCGCCGCTGCGGTTCATCGCCTCCCCTATGAGCCGCTTCGCCATCGACTGGGCAACTGTCAGGGCGCTCTTCGCGATAACTGGGAACCCGCTGGCGGCGACCGTTGGGGCGCGCCCGGGGCGCGCGGAGTGGGGCTCGCGGAGTGGGGCTCGCGGGCGCCAGGGGAATGCCGGGCGGGAAGCGCCGAGCCCCGGTCCTGCCGTTCAGGGCGACAGGACCGGGGCTCGGTCCGAACCGATGACCAATCAGAGATCCTCAGGGTCGGCCATCGGGTCGGTGCGCATCTTCAGGGGACGCGGCTCATGTCACGGCGCGCGTGCCGCTGATTCCTACAGGGACCAGGATCCAGGGAGATCAGGGTCAGGGACCAGGGACAAGATCCTGGGATAGGAATCGGGCTGCGCGGGTACTCGAGGAGCGAGCGGAGGTGTGCGATTGACTTGGCGGATCCCCCATGTGATCCAACTCGCCATCACCTTCCTGTGTTCACCATCCTTTCGCTTCTCCGTGTTCGTGACATCGTGCGGGGTTCGGGGTGCCCCGCGACGACCCAAAGACTATGTGGAGCGCCGCGGCTCTGCAAGTACCCTACCAATCGTTACATCCCGAGAGGAAGATCTTCAGAGTTTTTGCCTCTGAACTGGGGGTTCAGCCTCCCGCGCGGGCGCTTCCGCGCCTCGATGACACTGAAACGTTGTCAGATATGACATTTCAGACCTCCAAACGAGATCGGTCCTTAAGAGCACCGAGACCATTGTTTCCCAGGCGATACCGGGTCTTGCCGCCCCTGAGACACTCCGTTTCCCGCCCGAGATCAGGCGTGTCCCGCCCGAGATCGCTGTAGCCGCGCCGCGACCGCTCCTTGCCATCGCCGAGACATACCGGGGTCGAATCCCTCTCCCACGCCACCGGACCGCGAGCGGGACGGAACAGTCCCTCACGCCCCCGCGCTGCGCCCTCAGCCCCGAGAAACCGTCTCAGCCCGGCCTTGCGCCCTCATCCTCGCGGTTTGAGACCGTACCGTGGGGGCGAGGAACGAGCGGCGCCCCTCGACACCACACCTGAGACTGTCGAAGGACCTGGTCGCCGCATCCGCGACCATCATGCTGCTGCGCATCCTCACCGGCGGGCCGGACGACTGATACTCGATCCCGCGCCTCAGGCCGGCCGGTAGGTGAAGCGCTCCCAGCCCAGGGCCTCGATGGCCTCCGCCATGCGCTCGCACTGAGCGTCCCAGCCGGAGGCGACTACGTCGAAGGCCCCGCTCGTCCCCTCCCCGCGCGCCTGCTGGAGGGCGTAGACCCGCGCCCCGGCGCCGTGGACGCGGCGGGCGACCTCGACGGCGTCGTCGGCTGTGACATCCCCGGGCACAACGGTGGTGCGCACCTCCAGATCCGCGCCGGAGGCGAGCAGCACCTCAAGCGAGTCCCACGCCTTGCGCGCGGCGTTCGGCCGGCCCACCACCTGCTCGTAGTGGCCGGGCAGGGCCTTGACGTCCAAGCCCACCCAGTCGACGAGCCCATCGCCCACCAGATCCCGCAGGCGGCGCGGATACATGCCGGCCGTGTGCAGGCCCACGCCGAAGCCCATGCCCCTGACCTCGCGGGCGGCGTCGGCCAAGGCGTCCTGGCGCAGCGCCTCGCCGCCGGTGAAGACGACGCCGTCGAGCAGCCCCCGCCGCCGGCTGAGCAGGTCACGGACCTCCTGCCAGGCGACAGTGCCCGGGGCACGGGTGTCGATGAGGTCGCGGTTGTGGCAGTAGAAGCAGTTCCAGGGGCAGCCCTGGCAGAACACTGTGGCCACGAGGCGGTCCGGCCAGTCGACAGTGCTCATGGGCACCAGCCCCGCGATCACCAGGGAATCAGCGGGACCGGCGGGCCGCGGGGAAGGACCATCGGGAGTGCTGGCGCAAGGCATGAGGGAACTACTTCCGTCGCCGAACGAGGGCAGGTGGGATGAGCGCCCCGAAGGCGTGGCGGGGCTGGCGGGAGCGACGCGAGGGACGAGCGGCGCGGATGGCAGCCGAGCGGCCCTCATCCCACGCGCCCGCCCTCGCGGGCCCTCACGCGCTCACCGCGGTCAGCCGGGAGGCTACGGGGCCGTGCCCGGCGGCGGCGCCCTCGGTGAACATCCGGCGCTCGGCGTACTCGCCCTTCTTGCCGATGTTGAAGGAGCGCACGGGCCGGAAGTAACCCATGACGCGGGTCCAGACCTCGCACTCGGTGGGCTCGGCGTCGGGGTGGAGGGCGGAGCACTTCTCACAGGTGGCGTGCTCGCCGGGCAAGTAGCCGTGGACCGGGCAGATGGAGAAGGTGGGAGTGATGGTGATGTACGGGGTGCGGAACGCCGTGAGCGAGCGGCGCACGAGCTCCTTGCAGGCCGCGGCCGAGGAGACGCGCTCGTTCATGTACAGGTGCAGGACGGTGCCGCCGGTGTACTTGGTCTGCAGCTCCTCCTGCATCTCCTGGGCGGCGAAGGGGTCGTCCGTGTAACCCACCGGCAACTGCGAGGAGTTCGTGTAGTAGGGGTTGGTGGGGGTGCCGGCCTGGAGGATGTCCGGGAAGCGGCGCAGATCCTCCTTGGCGAAGCGGTAGGTGGTGCCCTCGGCGGGGGTGGCCTCGAGGTTGTAGAGGTGCCCGGTGGCCTCCTGGAACTCCACCATGCGCTCGCGCACGTGGTCGAGGATCCGCGCGCACATGGCGTGGCCGCGCAGATCGGTGATGTCGTAGGCGTTGGCCGTGAAGTTGCGGACCATCTCGTTCATGCCGTTGACGCCGATGGTGGAGAAGTGGTTGTCGAGGGTGCCCAGCCAGCGCTTGGTGAAGGGGAACAGGCCGGTGTCGATGTGGTGCTGGATGACGGCGCGCTTGAGCTCGAGGGTGTCGCGGCCCAGCTCCATGAGGTGGTCGAGGGCGGCGACCAGGCCCGCCTCGTCACCGGCGTGGAGGTAGCCCAGCCGCGCCATGTTGATGGTGACGACGCCGACGCTTCCGGTCTGCTCGGCAGACCCGAACAGACCGTTGCCGCGCTTGAGCAACTCGCGCAGGTCGAGCTGGAGGCGGCAGCACATGGAGCGGATCATGCCGGGGTCGAGCTCGGAGTTGATGAAGTTCTGGAAGTAGGGCAGGCCGTACTTCGCGGTCATGGCGAACAGCCGCTCGGCGTTATCCGACTCCCAGTCGAAGTCCTTGGTGATGTTATAGGTGGGGATGGGGAAGGTGAAGACGCGCCCGTCGGCGTCACCATCGGTCATGACCTCCATGAAGGCGCGGTTGATCATGCCCATCTCCTCGGCGAGGTCGCCGTAGGTGAAGTCGCAGAGCGCGTCGCCGACCAGGGGGCGCTCATCGGCGAGGTCGGCGGGGCAGGTCCAGTCGAAGGTGAGATTGGTGAAGGGCGTCTGCGTGCCCCAGCGCGATGGCACGTTGAGGTTGAAGATGAGCTCCTGCATCCCCTGTCGGACCTCCTCGTAGGTCATGGAATCGAGGCGGACGAAGGGGGCCATGTAGGTGTCGAAGGAGGAGAACGCCTGGGCGCCGGCCCACTCGTTCTGCAGGGTGCCCAGGAAGTTGACGATCTGCCCGACGGCGGAGGAGAAGTGGCGCGGCGGGTTGCAGGCGATCTTGCCGGGGATGCCATTGAAGCCCTGCTGGAGGAGGGACTTGAGCGACCAGCCGGCGCAGTACCCGGCGAACATGTCGAGGTCGTGGATGTGCAGGTCACCCTCACGGTGGGCCTGGCCGGCCTCGCGGGAGTAGATCTGGCTCAGCCAGTAGTTGGCGATGATCTTCCCGGAGGTGTTGAGGATCATCCCGCCCAGCGAGTAGCCCTGGTTGGCGTTGGCGTTGACGCGCCAGTCGGAGCGGTCCAGGTACTCGGTGATGGTGGCCACGGCGTCGACGACGGGACGATCGCCTCCTGCCACAGCGGAGTCGGCGGCGCCTTGGGCCACGAGCTCGGGACGGGCCGCGAGGGGCTCGGTAAGGTGGGCGGACTGGTTCTCGGACTGTGCGGGCACTGCTCTCTCCCTCGTCTGTGCTGTCTGCGATGACGCTCGCGAGCCTCGCGCGGCTGCCACGCGGCCGACCCTACCCCCGAATCACATCCATGCAACCCGATATATGGGCATATTGCCCCCATCGACCACAACATCTTGTGGTTTCATCCGGCTATGAGGTAGCGCCTCTCACGCCGATAGTCATTGACTTTTCAGTGAGATGGCAGGGGAACCCAGCAGCGGGGAGAAGCGGTCAGCAACCGATGTGAGATGCACAGATTGAGGCGTGCGCCACAAATCCGGACGGCGTGTCGGTCGATGTGGCGCGGTTTGAGGATTCCTTTTCCTGACGGTCCGTCATGTCCTGCATTGTTGCAGGTCAAAGACCGGTGCCGAGATGCCTGCGGGGCGATACGCCCCTCGATCAGCCGAGCAATCCTCAAACCTCGCCACCCGGGCGCCCCGACACCCAAGCCCATCGCACGTCGACACCGCTGCCGGGCAGGAACGGCCGTCTCACCGCGCTCATCGGCCTACGGCACACTGGTGCGGTGAGTCCTGAGCCACCCGCAGCGCCCATACCGGCCGCGCCTCCACCCGCGCGCGACCTCACCGCGCTGCTGGAGACCATCGGCGCGCGCGACGGCAGACTGGTCCACCTCGAGCGCACGCCCGCCCGGCCGGCCCGCCATGCCGACTGGCCGTCCTGGGCCGACCCGGCCCTCGTCGCCGCCCTGGCCGCCTCCGGCATCCCTCGGCCCTGGACTCACCAGGCCCAGGCCGCCAACTCTCTCCACGCCGGCCACCACACCGTCATCGCCACCGGCACTGGCTCTGGGAAGTCACTGGCCGCCTGGCTCCCCGCCGTCTCCGACATCCTCAGCGCCCAGCGCGCCGCTCACGCGGAGGGGACCAGCCACCGCATCTCCGCTCACGGCCGCCGCCCCACAGCCCTCTACCTCGCCCCCACCAAGGCCCTCGCCGCCGACCAGGCCGCCGCCCTCGACCGCCTCTCCGCCCGCATCGAGGCCGTCCAGGCAGGTGTCGCGGGTGCGCCGCGCCTCACCCTGCGCTCCAGCACCTGCGACGGGGACACTCCCCTGCCCGAGCGCGACTGGGCCCGCGCCCACGCCGACATCGTCCTGACCAACCCCGACTTCCTCCATTTCTCCCTCCTGCCCGGCCATGAGCGCTGGGCCCGCCTCCTGCGCTCGCTGCGCTACATCATCGTCGACGAGTGCCACGCCTATCGGGGCGTCATCGGGGCACATGTCGCCCTCGTCCTGCGCCGCCTCCTGCGCCTCGCCCGCCGCCTGAGCCCGGACTCCCCGGGCCCCACGGTCCTCGCCGCCTCGGCCACCGCCGCCGAGCCCGCCCTCACCGCCGCGCGCCTCATCGGGGCCCCACCCGCCGACGTCGTCGCCATCACGGATGACGGAGCCCCCGCCGGGGAGCGCGCACTGGCTCTCTGGCAGCCCGCCCTCATCGATCCGTGGGGCGTTGGCCCCGCCGATTCCACAGCCGCCCCCGACCCGGGCACCGCCGACACCCCCGGCGCCCCGAACCCACCCTCTCCGCGCCGCTCGGCAACCGCCGAAGCATCCGAGGTCCTCGTCGACCTTCTCAGCGCCGGAGCCCAGGCCCTCGTCTTCGTGCGCTCGCGCCGCTCCGCGGAGATCGTCGCCGAGCACGCGCGCCGCATCCTCACCCGCTCCGGCCCACCACTGGCCGGCTTGGCCGACGCCGTCGCCGCCTACCGGGGCGGCTACCTGCCTGAGGAGCGCCGCGCCCTGGAAACGGACCTGCGCCAGGGCCGCTTGCGCGCCCTGGCCACCACGAACGCCCTCGAACTGGGCATCGACGTGACCGGTCTAGACGCCGTCCTCATCGCCGGATGGCCCGGCACCCGCGTCTCACTGGGCCAGCAGGCCGGGCGCGCCGGACGCGCGGGCAGTCCCGGCGTCGCCGTCCTCATCGCCTCCGACAACCCCCTCGACGCCTACCTCGTCCATCACCCCGAGGACGTCCTCACCGCCCCCGAGGCCACCGTCTTCGACCCCACCAACCCCTACGTCCTCGCCCCGCACCTGTGCGCGGCCGCCTCCGAGTTCCCCCTTCGCGAGGCCGACCTCGACCTCTTCGGCCTGCCCGATGAGAGCCTCCTGGCCGACCTCGCCGAACGCGGGGCCCTGCGGCGGCGCCCTACCGGCTGGTTCTGGAACGCCGCCCTGCCCGGGCGCCCCCAGGACCTCACCAACCTGCGCGGAGACGGCCCGCCCGAGATCCCCATCGTCGAGTCCACCTCCGGCACCGTCATCGGCACCGCGCCTGGCGCCAGCGCCGACTCCTCCCTCCATGCCGGCGCCGTCTACATGCACCAGGGGCGCGCCTACGTCGTCGAGGAGCTCACCGAGGAGGCCGCCATCGTCACCCCGCGCCTGGTCGTGGGTTACCGGACCCGGGCCCGTGAGCGCTCCAGCGTGCGCATCCTCGCCGAGCGGCACGCCGAGGCCTGGGGTGACGGCCTCACCTGGAGCCTCGGAAGCGTGGAGGTCACCAGCCAAGTCACCGGCTACAACAAACTCGCCCTGCCCCACATGGACGTGGTCTCCCAGCACCCGCTGGACATGCCCGAGCGCGTCCTGCCCACCGCCGCCGTCTGGTGGACGATCCCTCTCGAGACCTGCGAGGCCGCCGGCGTCACCCCGGCTCGGCTGCCCGGTGCCCTGCACGCCGCCGAGCACGCCTCCATCGGCATCCTCCCCCTTCTGGCCACCTGCGACCGCTGGGACATCGGCGGGCTGTCCACCGCCCTGCACCCCCAGACCATGCGCCCCACCGTTTTCGTCCATGATGGCGCCGCCGGGGGCGCGGGCTTCGCGGAGCGCGGGCACCGCGCCGGGGCGCGCTGGCTGGAGGCCACGCTCGACGTCATCACCCAGTGCCGCTGCGCCACCGGCTGCCCCAGTTGCATCCAGTCCCCCAAATGCGGCAACAACAACGAGCCCCTGGACAAGGCCGGCGCCATCGCCCTGCTGCGCCTGCTCGCCCGGGCCGCGCGGTCGGCACGCTCAGCCTTACCCACACCCTGACTTTTCGTTGCAATCACGTTGGAGTTTGTCTCCAACGGAGACTCCCGTGTGCATTCTCCTCTCGAATGCACACGGGAGATTTCGCGCCTCATCGCAATCCGCGTCATTCCAACGACGAACTACCCCGAGCGCTCTTGTGAGCGTGCCATTCGCCCCCCAGCTGGGCCTAGGCGGCCCCTTGCCCTGACACGGTGTCAGGGGTCTAGGCTCGCTCACGTGCTGATACAACTGCTGCGGACGCACTTGCGCCCCTACTACGGGCTCCTGACCTGCGTGCTGGTCCTCGAGTTCGCGCAGGTCATGGCGTCGCTCTACTTGCCGACCCTCAACGCGGACATCATCAATCGCGGCGTGGCCGCCGGCGACACCGGCTTCATCTGGCGCACCGGGGGAATCATGCTCGCCGTGAGCGCCGCCCAGGGCGCCTGCACCATGCTCGCCACCTACCTGGCGGCGCGATCAGCTATGGGCCTGGGGCGGGACCTGCGCGCCAAGATCTTCCACCGGGTCGGCTCCTTCTCCGAGCGGGAGGTCACCTCCTTCGGCGCCGGCTCCCTCATCACCCGCAACACCAATGATGTCCAGCAGGTCCAGATGCTCGTCCTCATGGGCTGCACCATGCTCGTCATGGCGCCGATCATGGCGGTGGGCGGCATCATCATGGCGGTCACGCGCGCCCCGGGGCTCGCCTGGCTCATCGCCGTGAGCGTGCCGGTCCTGCTGGTGATCGTCGGCCTCATCGTGCGGCGCATGGTGCCGCTCTTCCGCTCCTACCAGGACCGGCTCGACGGCATCAACCGGGTCCTGCGCGAGCAACTCACCGGCATCCGGGTGGTGCGCGCCTTCGTGCGCGAGGGGGCCGAGACCGAGCGCTTCGCCATCGTCAACCATGACATGGCATGGGTGGGCGAGCGCGTGGGCCGCCTCTTCGTCACCCTGTTCCCGCTGGTCATGCTTGTCCTGGATGTCACGATCGTCGGCGTCATCTGGTACGGCGGGCATAGCGTGGGCTCGGGGGAGGTGGAGGTCGGCACCCTCATCGCCTTCATGGCCTACCTCATGCAGATCCTGATGGGGATCGTCCTGGCCTCCTTCATGACGATGATGATCCCGCGCGCGGCCGTGTGCGCCGAGCGCATCAGTGAGGTCCTGGCCGTCGACCCGTCGCTGACCGTCGCGGAGGGTGCCGTCACCGCCTTCCCGGAGCCCGGCGGCGTGGAGTTGCGCGACGTCACCTTCGCCTACCCCGGCGCCGAGGCGGCTGTTCTCACCGGTGTCTCCTTCCGCGTCACCCCCGGGTCGACGACGGCGATCGTCGGCTCCACCGGCTCGGGCAAGTCCACGCTCGTGGCGCTCCTGGCCCGGCTCGTCGACGCCACCGACGGGGCGGTGCTCATGGGCGGCGTGGACGTGCGCCGCGCTGAGCCCGAGGCCCTGTGGGCCACCCTCGGCCTGGTCCCCCAGAAGCCCTTCCTCTTCGCCGGCACGGTCGCCACAAACCTGCGGCTCGGCCGCGAGGAGGCCACCGACGACGAGCTGTGGGCCGCCCTGGAGGTCGCCCAGGCCCGCGACTTCGTGGAGGAGATGGACGGCGGGCTGGAGGCGTCCATCGCCCAGGGAGGCACGAACGTCTCCGGCGGGCAGCGCCAGCGCCTGGCCATCGCCCGCGCCCTCGTGCGGCGCCCGGACATCCTCATCTTCGACGACTCCTTCTCCGCGCTCGACGTGTCCACTGACGCCCGCCTGCGCGCGGCCCTCGCGCCCGCCACGGCGGGGGTCACGAAGATCGTTGTCGCCCAGAGGATCACCACCGTCACCGACGCCGATCAGATCCTCGTGCTCGACGGCGGACGGCTCGTCGGCACCGGCACCCATGAGGAACTGCTGGCCACCTGTGAGGTGTACCAGGAGATCGTCTCCTCCCAGCTCGGACAGGAGGTGGCCGCATGAGCCGCGACAAGAGCGACGAGCGGGCAGACCGCGCCCGCGCGACGGGCGCCGACGAGTTGAGCGAGGAGGACCTCAGGCTCGCCGCCGCGGCACAGGCCTCCTCCGATGACTGGCACTCCGGCCCGCCCCCGGGCAGGGCACAGGCCTTCTGGCCCTCCTTCCGCCGCATGATCGGCCTGCTGTCACCCTTCAAGGGGACGCTGGCGATCATCACGGTGGCGAGCGTCGCCGGGATCGTCCTGTCCGTGGCCGCGCCCAAGGTGCTGGGCAACGCCACGAACGTCATCTTCGAGGGCGTCATCTCCTCGCGCCTGCCCCCGGGCGCCACGAAGGCCGAGGTGGTCGAGGGCCTGCGCGCGGCGGGCGAAACCGATATGGCGAACATGGCCGCCGCGATGGACCTGCGGCCGGGCCAGGGCATCGACTTCGACCGCCTCAGCACGATCCTCGCCACCGTCCTCGTGCTGTACGTGGCCTCCGCTCTCCTGATGTGGCTGCAGGGCCTCCTGCTCAACCGCATCACCGTGACCGCCATGTTCCGGCTGCGCGAGCAGGTGGAGACCAAGATCCACCGCCTTCCGCTGTCCTACTTCGACCAGATGCAGCGCGGCGAGATGCTCTCCCGCGTCACCAACGACGTCGACAATGTCACCAACACCCTCCAGCAGTCGCTGTCCAGGGCGCTGACCTCGCTCCTCACGGTGATCGGCGTCATGGGGATGATGTTGTCGATCTCCTGGAAGCTGGCGCTGGTGGCGCTCGTCATCATCCCGCTCATGGGCGGGGTGTTCGGCATCATCGGGCCGCGCTCCCAGAAGGCCTTCACCCACCAGTGGGCGCGCACGGGCCGCATCAACACGCGCGTGGAGGAGTCCTTCTCCGGGCACGCCCTCGTGCGGGTGTATGGGCGCACGCAGACGGTGCGGGACGCTTTCGCCGAGGAGAACGACGCGCTCTACCGATCGGCGCTGCGCGCGCAGTTCCTCTCCGGCATCATGATGCCGCTCATGCTGGTCATCTCGAATGTCTCCTATGTGGCGATCGCGGTGGTCGGCGGGATCATGGTGGCCTCGGGGTCGCTGAGCCTGGGCAGCGTGCAGGCCTTCATCCAGTATTCCCAGCAGTTCTCCCAGCCGCTGGGCGAACTCGGCGGGATGGCCACCTCGGTGCAGTCCGGCACAGCCTCGGCCGAGCGCATCTTCGAGCTGCTCGACGCCGAGGAGGAGATCCCGGACGCCGAGGCCGGGCAGGCCGGGCAGGCCGAGGACGCCGTGGCGGACGGCGAGGACCGGGGCCCCGACGGCGCGGTCGGGGGCGCGGTCCACGCCGGCGTCATCGAGGTGGAGCACGCCCGCTTCTCCTACTCGCCTGACACCGAGCTCATCCGAGACCTCTCCCTGCGCGTGGAGCCCGGCCACACCGTGGCGATCGTCGGGCCGACGGGCGCCGGGAAGACCACCCTGGTCAACCTGCTCATGCGCTTCTACGAGCTCGACGGGGGCCGCATCACCCTGGACGGCCGGGACATCGCGTCGATGACGCGCCATGAGGCGCGCCGTCGGACGGGGATGGTGCTGCAGGACCCGTGGCTGTTCGAGGGGACGATCCGCGAGAACATCCGCTACGGGCGGCCCGGGGCATCGGACGAGGACGTGGAGGCGGCCGCCGAGGCGTGCTTCGTCGACCACATCATCAAGGCCCTCCCGCAGGGCTACGACACGCCCCTGGAGGAGGACGCCGCGAACATCTCCGCTGGTGAGCGCCAGTTGCTGACGATCGCACGCGCTTTCATCGCCAACCCCGCTGTCCTCATCCTCGATGAGGCCACGAGCTCGGTGGACACCCGCACGGAGCTGCTGGTCCAACGGGCGATGAACCGGCTGCGCGAGGGCCGGACGAGCTTCGTCATCGCGCACCGCCTGTCCACGATCCGCGACGCCGACACGATCCTCGTTATGGAGCATGGCGACATCGTGGAGCAGGGCCGTCACGCCAAGTTGCTGGAGCGCGGTGGGGCCTACGCCCGACTGCACGCCGCCCAGTTCGCCGGCCGGGAGCTGGTCTCCGACTGAGGGCCCGCGCAAGGGCGCCGAGTCGGGCCGCGACGCAGCGGTCTGACCAGCGGTCATGGCCCTACCCGCGGATTCTTCACGCCGCGGCTCGTAGTCCGACCCGTGTGCCGTTCCTCTGGCCCGAGAACCGGTCTCGGTCCTGTTTTCGACCGGTCTCGCGGCTGTTTTCGACCGGTCTCGGTTATAGGGCGGGGCTATGGGGCGAGGGTGGCGTCGACGGGACCGGCTCGGGCATGGGCGCGCGCCTGACGGGGCACCCCGAGGACCGTCACATCCACCGAGACTCCGACGATGACGTCCTCACCCTCAACCCGGCAGGAGTCGAGAGTCGCGCCATTGGCGGAGGCGAGGCGCTGCGCCGCGGCGCAGGGATCGCCCGGCGCGACGATCGAGTTCAGGGCGGTCGCCCCGGCCAACACGGCCATATCAGCGGCGGTCCGCGCCCGGCCGGCCGCCCCCTCCGCGCGCATGAGCCCGCTCAGGCCCAGGGTGATCGCCAGGATCACCTCGATGACGCCAGCCATGAGGACCGTCCCCTCACCCCGCTCACCCGTCAAGGTCCTCCCCCAGCGCCTCGACGGGCCCGGCCTGGCCAGCCGCCCCACCCCGGGATTCCGGCCACAGCCGCGCCTCACGGCCCATCACCGCCCGGCTCGGTGAAGGCGCAGGCCCGCGCCCGCAACGTGAGCCCCGCGCGCCCGAGGGGCCCGGGAGCGGCGCGGCTGATGCTCACGCAGGTGAGGTCCCCCGCGGCCCCCACCGCTATGGAGGACCCGGTGGGGGCAACGGCGCTCGCGCCAGCCAGCGGATCGGCGCCGATGGCCGCTTGGCGCGCGCCCACGCGGGCGGCGTCGGTCATGCGCATCTGCGCGGCGCCCGCCGCGAGCGCAGAGAGGGCCAGGAGAAGGACGATGACGACGGCGGGCATGGCGACCGCGAGCTCCGCCGTCGCCATGCCGGACTCGCCCCGGGGCGCGGGCGGCCTGCGGGCGCGCGGCAGCGGCTGCGCGGCGCTCATCCGACCGACAGCGCCGACTCGATGAGGGACTGCAGCACGCCCCTCAAGCTCCCTGAGCGCATGATCGCCAGCAGCAACCCGGCGAAGGCGGCCGCGGCGAGAGTGCCGATGGCGTATTCGGCGGTGGCCATGCCGGCCTCCCCCGCCGGGTCCGCCCCACCGTCGGGGATGGTGCGCGATGCGGCCTCGGCGCGCTCCAGGGCAGCGGCGATGGGCCCGGTCAGCAGGGCGTGCTCGGCGCCGGGATGGGCCAGGCCCCAGGCGCGGTGGAGGGTGAGAAGGGCGTTTTTCATGGGGATCTCCTCGGGATCGGGGGCGCTTGGCCCCGCGGGCACCATGCCCACTCTCCGAGGGTGAGCCCATCGAGGGCCCTTTGGGCGCGCTCCTCCACAGAATCGGACCGCGCCCGGGCGCCTCGGCGCCTGTGGTTCCCGGATCCCACGGCTGCGACGCCATCGCGCCGCCGCAGGGCTCCCGGCGTGGAGGCGCCTCCGGCCGCGCTATCCCAGACCTCGGTCTCCAGGGACTCAAGGGCGGCGCGCATCACCTCAGCGAGCGGTGCGCGCCCGCGCCCTCCCCACCCGCGTTGCCCCACGTCGTCCGGTGGTAGGAGGACGGATCGGCTGATCGGCCGAGGCACGCCGCGATGGCCCGCCCCTAGCCTGAGTCCGTGCTGATCGTCGAGTCGCTGCTCCTACTGCTCACCGAGGACTCGGGGAGGCCCGAAGGCTGGTCGAGCGACAACGACCTCATGCTGCGCGGGGCCCTCCTGTCCGACCTCATGCTGGCCGGCCGGATTGAGGCCGACACCGCCCGCACCGCGCGCCGCCCACGGATGCGCATCGTGGACGCCACGCCCACGGGCCATCCCGTGCTCGACGACGCCCTGGCCGTCCTGTCGGCCAAGAACGGCAAGCGCATCTCCTCCGCGCTCACCTGGGACGACCTGCGCCCCCACGACGCCGCCGGGACCTCCCTCGTCAAGGCCGGAGTCCTGACCAAGAGCACCGGCGCCACGCCCGGCGCCGCCGTGGAGCCCGCGGAGCCCGTGGAGCCCGCGGCACCAGCGGGCGCCGCGCCGTCGGCCGTTCCCGCCTTCCCCACCCACGACCCCCGCCCGGAGGCCGAGTTGCGGGAGCGGCTCTACGGCGAGATCGCGGGGACCCGCGCCCCGGACGCCCAGGACAGCGCGCTCCTGACGCTACTTCAGTCCACCGATGCGGCCTGGAGGATCCTGAGGGCTGAGCGCACGGGCCTGCGCCGCTCCGGACTCGCCCAGCGCATCAAGGAGATCGCGGAGCAGGCCCCGGTCACCGGCGCGATCAAGGAGGCGATCGCCTCGATCAGCAGCGCCGTCGGCGTCATCAGCGCCCGCACTCGGAGCGCCGCCGCCGCGACTTGAGTGATGCGCGTGGAGCGCGGTGAGCGCGCCCTGAGATTCCGTCGGGAGGATGAGGAGGCCCCGAGGAATTCGTCATAACGTGTGGGCATGCTGATCTCTGAACAGCTGCTCTCGATCCTGAGCGGGAACAGCGGGCGCTGCGGGGACTGGGCCCTGCGCGGCATCTACGGGCTGCGCGGCGCGGTGCTCGCCGACCTCCTCCTCGCTGGCAGACTCGATCTCACCCCGGGCCGGGATCCCATGATGCGCGTCATCGACAACGCGCCGACCAACAACCCCATCCTCGACCACGTCCTCTCCCAACTCCCCGCCGGGGAGGGCATTCGGTTCTCCTCCGCCATCGGGCGCGGGGAGCGCTCCGTGAAGGGCGTCATCGCCGAGCATGGGGCGGCCGGGCCCGCCGAGCATGGGGCGGCCGGCCCCGCCCCCGAACCGGGGGCCGGGATCGTGGACCGCCTCATCGCGGTCCTCGCCGGGGATCGGCCCGCCACGGCAGCCGATCAGGTTCTACTGTCGATCCTCAAGGGGCTGGGCCTGGGCAGGGCGGTGCTTCCCAGCGAGCGCACGGGCCTGAGCTGGAGCGGGTTATACCGGCGGATCAAGGAGATCACCGACGAGAACGCCCCGGGCGAGCCCCTGCGCGCCATGACGGACAGCCTGGCGGCCCTGACGATCATCGTGGCCACAGCCGACGGCAACCGCTGAGCATCCGGAGCCGCCGGGCAGACCGCTTCCCCTCATCGTTCCCGCTCCGGGGGCGGACGGACGGGTCAGAATGGGGCCATGCTCATGCCGTACTCCCCCGCAGCCGAGCCGCTCACCCGCATGGCCGACGGGACTGTCAAGCAGATCAGCCCCTTCACCGGCACGGAGGTGTGGACCGTGCCCGGGCGCGGGAACCGGCCCATCGCCCATCCCGTCGCCGAGCGCCATCCGCTGGCGCCCGGGGAGCGCGAGCGCGCCTGCGCCTTCTGCTCGGGCCGCTACCTGGAGACCCCGCCGGAGAAGTCGCGCGTCGTCATCGGGGCCGGCGGGGGCTTCGAACGGATCGACGGCGTCCCAGCCTCAGAGTTGGCCACGACGACGGCGGAGTTCCGGCGCATCCCCAACCTCTTCGAGATCGTCTCCTTCGACTACTGGCGCGCCAACCACGGCTTCGAGATCCCCGACGCCGCCCGCGAGCGCATGGAGGCCTATCTCGCCGATCCGGCCGGAGCCGAGCACGCGGCATCCATCGCCCGCGCCAAACTGCGCGCCTCCGGGACGGAGCCCGCAGTGTGGGAGACCTGGGGGCCCGCGGAGCGCCGCGCCTACCTGGCCTCCTTCTTCGCCGGCGGGCACGACATCATCGTGGGGCGCCGGCACTTCACCGACGACGCGGTCGACTCAGCCGGCCTGGCGGGCTCGGGAACGCTCAGCGTCACCGAGCACCGCGCCTACATCCGACTGGCGGTTGCCGCGGCGCACGACCTGTACGAGACGAACCGGTGGGTGCGCTACGTGGCGGTCTTCCAGAACTGGCTGCGGCCTGCCGGCGCCTCCTTCGATCACCTGCACAAGCAGCTCGTGGCCATCGATGAGCGCGGAGTCTCCGCCCAGTTGGAGCTGGAGAAAGTGCGGGCCAACCCGAACCTGTACAACGAGATGGCAGTGGATTACGCCGCCTACCAGGGGCTGCTCGTGGCGTCGAATGAGCACGCGGTGGCCTTCGCGGGCTTCGGGCACCGCTACCCCACGCTGGAGGTGTACTCAACGTCGGCGATCTGCGAGCCGTGGCGGATGAGCCGGGAGGAGGTCGATGCCGTAGCCGATCTCCTGCACGCCCTGCACGCCGCCACAGGGGCGGACGTGCCGAGCAATGAGGAGTGGCACCACAAGCCGATCGACGTCGATCAGCCCATGCCGTGGCATGTAACACTGAAGTGGAGGGTCTCCACGCTGGCGGGCTTCGAGGGCGGCACGAAGATCTACCTCAACACGATCGACCCGTGGAGCCTGCGCGAGCGCGTGGTGGAGCGGCTGGAGGACCTGCGGGCGGACCGCCTCATCGCGCCCATGATGGTGGGCGACGAGTGCCCGACCACCCCCAACCGCCTGCTGTACAACCCCGTCCTGAGCAGATGAGTGATGGGGGCGGAGGAGCGCCGGGACACGGTTGGGCGCACCACGACCGCCGCCCTACCTCCGCATCGCAGGGCGCCTTGCACGCTCACCTCTCCCAGTTCAACGAACGATCCGCATGATTCCAGGCTTTTCCATGAGAACCCGCACTCAGCGCATCTCTCCCATGTGCACGCCGGGCTCGTTTGCACATGGGAGAGATGCACAACTGACGCCCCAGCACGAGAAACGTTGAAATTCTGCGGATCTTGACGGCATCATCCGCGGATGAGCGTGCAGTCCTCGTCCCGGAGGGAACCGGACGGCGCGCTTTCCGCGCGACCGAGCCTCCCGGTGCGCTGTTTCGCGGTCGCGCCAGGCCGTGAAGACCTGCCCGATGAGCGCTGCTGCCGGAGAGTGGTCGCCCCTCGCCTTACAGCCCCAGGGCGCCGCGCTCGTCGGAGCTGACCCAGCCGGGGCGCTGCTCCAGGGCGCGGAACCAGCGCGACAGGGCCGGCCAGAAGCTGATCTGGGGCGCCTCGCTGCCCGGGTAGGACTGGCGGCCGCCGTACTCGTAGGCCTGGACGGTGGTGAACAGGCGGATGTCGGAACCGGTGGGCTCGGTGCCGCACAGGAACTGGCCGATGGACACGATCGAGGACAGCGGCGGCAGATCCACCAGTGTCATGCCGCCCTCGCGGGAGGGGTGCATGCGGGTGGCGCGCGCGAGCATCGTGTCGACAACGTCGAAGGCCACGAGCACGCCCTGCGCGGCCGCGGCCGCCTTGGCCTCATCCTTGGAGTGGGTGGCGACTCCGTGGCCGCGGTTGATGTGCTTGCCGATCCACTCGTCCCAGGCGTCAGTGGAGTTGCGGCGGTTCAAGGGGTAGAGGTCGGGGGCGCCGGCCCCGCGCAGGTCCCACCAGGCTGTGGCGAGGTCGAACAGGAGCGTGCCGGAGTCGTCGGACACGACCTGCCCGGTGGTGGTGTCCACGAGGGCCGGGACAGTGGGTGGCGGGGTGTAACCGGGGGTGGCGGCGTAAACCTCGGCCAGGGAGCGGGCGCCCAGGACGGCATCGGTACCGGGCTCGCCATCGGGGCCGGTGAGCTCCCAGAAGCCGTCCTCCCCCCGGCCGTAGCACATGGACAGCGGGAGGGCCTCGGTCAGGCCCAGCACGCGCCGGGCGATGAGGACCCTGCGCGACCAGGGGCATGACGGCGAGGCGACAAGCCGGTAGCGGCCCGCCTCTACGGGCAGATCGTCGGAGGAGAAGCGGTGCGAGGTGGCGATGGCCATGAGAACTCCCTGTGCTCGGTGCGCGGTGGGGGGCGGCGACACCCCCACAGGGACCATGGTCCTCCAGTTCGCGGGCCCTGTCATGCGGTCCGCGCCGTGTCCGCCTCGCTCATCGGTGGCCCTGCCCACGCTCCCCCGCCCCGCCGGCGACCGCGTCACCCACTAGGCCAGCCCCGGGGCCACCTCATCGACGAAGGCCAGCGCGTCACTGCCCTCCCATCGCGGATCGGCCAGGAGCTCGCGGAGGCGGTCGCAGGCGCGGCGCGCCTGATCGCGCTCATCGAGCTCGATGAGCGCGCGGATCATGCGGGTCAGCGGCTCCGCCGCGGCCTGGCGGTCGTCCTTGGCCATGAATCCCTCGACGGCGGCCTCGCAGTACGGAACGACCTCCGAGTCATGGCCGGCGCGCCCCAGGATGAACGCGTAGGCGTTGTGCCAGGCGCCGCGCTCCCAGGCCCGATCCTTCCCGGAGAAGGACTCCACGAGCAACTCGCGCGACTCCTCCATGAGGACGCGCGCCTCGTCAAGATGCTCGACGGCCTCGTCCCGGCTGGGCGCGTCGACGATGGCGCGGGCGGCCTGGCGAAGGCAGCGGGAGCGGTGGCGCTTGCCGTCCTCGGTGCCGGTGCCATGGAGGTCGGCGATCTGACGATGCAGGTCGGCGGCGGTGGCGTTGTCGCCGAGGTCGGCGGCGGCCCTCGCGGCGATGGTCAGCTGCTCGATGGCCCTGCCCACGTGGCCGTCGCGCACGAGGAGCCGGGCGGCGGCGGTGGCGTTGTCGACGACTCCCCGGTTCTGCCCCATGTCGGATTGCGCGGAGGCGAGCAGGCCCCGGATGTAGAGCTCGACGCCGGTGGCGTCGACGGCGCCCAGTTCTGACAGGGCCGTGGAGAAGGCCTCGACGGCCTCGGCGGTACGGCCGTCCCGCGCCAGGGCGCGGCCCAGTGAGACCGTGGCCAGTGGGCCGCTCACGGGGGCCTTGAGGGCGGTGAGGGCGTCGGCCGCCTGGCGCCGCTGCTCCAGCGAGACGTTGGTGGCGTGATCGGCGGCGGTGGTCTCGGCGAGGATCGTGCGGGCGTTCACGGCGGCGAGCACGGGAGCGCGGTCGTGACGGCGCAGGACAGCGTCGGCCAGCGCGCTGGCGCGATGCGGGAAGCCGGCCTCGTTGAGGCGCCGGGCCCGCAGGAGGTCGAGGTCGTCAGCGGGATGGTCGCCGTGGAACCCCTCGGGGACGGCATCGAGGATCCACTCGAAGAGCGCGATGGCGGCATCGGCGCCATCGGGGTCGGACAGCGCTGAGAGGACGCGGGCGAGATCGGCGGCGGTGTTGCCCATCTGGACGAGGCGACGGTGCTCGGTGCCCTGGACGGCGCTGTCGCGCTTGCCGGCGCGCTCCAGCGCGCCGAGGCGCTCCAGGGAGTCCTGGACGAGCCCCCACAGGGCCTCCAGGTAGTGATGGGCGCGTTCGGACAGGGCGGCGGCGCGGACGGCGTCGAGGCTCTCGCCCTCGGGGGTGTCCTGGGCGTCGGCCGCGAACTCGTCGCACAGGCTGAGGATGTCCAGGCGCAGGAAGCCGAGCTCGCCGTCGCGCGCCCCGATGGAGGAGCGCATGCGGTGGCGCTCACGGATGGCGCCCTGGTGGTCGCGCAGGAGGCGCTTGGCGTGGGCGCGCAGGAAGGCGGTCTCGATCTGCAGGTTGGCGGGACCCGGCCAGTCGGCCTCGAGGACCCCGCCGGCGGCCACGCGGTCGGCGACGACGAACCCATCCAGGTCCGCGCCGAGCCTGGCCAGCGAGCGCGAGTAGCGCAGGACGGCGTCCTTGGGACCGTAGACGGGCATGACAGGCTTGATCTCGAGCTCGGGGTAGGGACCCTCGAGGTCGGGGGCGGGGATGTCCTCCATCATCGGCTCGGGCTTGCGGCGGCTCCCCGCGCCGGACGGGATGGCGGGCACGAGTTGCTCGGGCTGGGCGGTCGGGGCCGCGGCGGCGCCAGGGGTGCCCGGGGCACTGGCGGCCACCGGGGAGCCGGGGGCGCTCGGCGCGTGGGGCGCGCTGCCGACGCCGCCCGCGCCGGAGACGGGCTCCGCGATCGGCGCGGGAAGCGGGCCACGCGCCGGGGACGCCGGGGGGGCGGGCGGCAGGAGCCGACCAGTCACCAGCGTGTCTGAGATCGACGCGGGGGAGGCGGTGGTCGAGGGAGCCGAGGGGCCCGACGGCGCCACCAGGGCGGGCGGCGCGGGGGCGGGCGGCGCGGGAGCGGCGCTGGGCGCGGAGCGCAGGACCGGGGCGGACTGGGCCGCGGGCGCGGAGACGATCCTCGGAACTGACGGAGTCCCGGCGCTACCGGCGGCCAGGGGCTCGGGGCTCATGGCGTCCGCCGGGGTGCTCGGGGTCCTCGAATCGGCGAAATCGGCGACGTCGGCCAGGATGGCGGGAGTGGCCAGGGCCGGGGCGGGCGCCGGGGAGACCGGTGGCGGCGGGGGCGGGACAAGGCCCGGCTGCGGCGCGGCCACGTACCCGTATGCGACGGGCGAGGCGGCCGAGTAGGACGAAGCGCCGGCGCGATCGGCGGCCCCCTCGACGGGGCCGATCTCCTCGGTGAAGAACTCGCTGGCGACCCGCTGCACGATCGAGCGGCGGACCGGGCCGCTGAAGGCCGGGGCCAGGGCGGCGATTCCGTCCGGGCGCGCCACCTCAGGGGAGAGGGCCGCGGGGCTGGTGGGAGCAGCCGGGCTCGCCGAGACGGCCACTGGCTGGTGCGGAGCAGTCGGAACATCCTCGACCAATACGTGAGCGGTCATGGAGGGAGGGCGCGCATCACCGCTGGTGGGCGCGGTCGGCACAGAATCGGGCATGAGCACGCCGCCGCCCGGTCCGCCCGGTCCGCCCGCGGGGATGCGGGCATGGCCCCTGACGGGGGTGGCGGGAGTCATGTCCGTCGGCCCGGCGATGCTCTCCCGGCCCGGCTGGGATGCTGGCGTCTCCTGGGGCATCTGCGCCGAGACGGCCGACGGCGCGGACGACGGCGCGACCTGGGCGGAGGCGGCGGAGAGCGCGCTGGCGGCGCCCTCGGAACCGGCAGCACCCTCGGAACCGGCGGCGCTCACCGTTCCGGCCGAGCCCATGGCACCCCCGGTCTCCTTCGCGCCGATGCTCGCCTGCCCGTCGGGTGGGGTGGCGGGGGACATCGCGGCGGCCCGCGCCTCCCCCTTGAGGGAGGCCGCGTCAATACCGGCCGCGCCGGACTGGCTGGCGAAGGTGGCGGTCCAGGCGTCGTTCTCACGACGGCTGCGCTGGTCGTCGGGGTCGAGCAGGCCGGCGAGGCGCGAGACGCGGGCGCTCAGGGGCGGATGCTCGTCGAGGGGCTCGGCGCTGGGATGCTCGGAGTCGGCCGGGGGCAGGGCGATCCCGCCGTCGCCGATGACGGGACGGGCCAGGTCGCGATCGAGCTGCTCGGAGACGGTGCGGTTGCCGTTGCGGCGGTCGTAGAGGCCGGCCAGGCGGCGGGCCCAGGCCTCCATGTCGACGCGCGCCTGGGCGATGCGCACGACCGCCGGGATGCCCGGGTCGGGGCACCAGGTGGCCTGTACCGGCGCGTCGGCACCGAGGATCTCGTTGCCCCATCCAGCGGCCTCGGCCTCGCGCAGCACGAGGGCCGCTCCGCGCAGGGCCGCCAGGAGGACCTCGCCGGACTCCGCCGTCGGGAGCCAGCTGAGGTGGCGGCGCAGGAGGGTGAGCGCGCGGTCGGGCTTGCCGGACAGGGCGAGGTACTGCCAGTGCAGGGCGATCGAGCGCAGGCTGCCCGGGCTGGACTCCTGGGCCCGGTAAGCATGCAGATGGGCGTTCCAGGCCGCCGCCGGGCGGCCCGAGGCCAGGAGGGCCAGGAGGGAGGCGGCGCGGACGGTCTCGCGCATCGGCCTCATGCCCACGTCCCCGCTGAGGATCGGGGCGGCGGTGGACACCGCGAGGTCCCACTCCTCGTTGCGAGTGGCCCAGTCGATTTCGAGGAGGGGCTGGTAGATGTCGCGGGCCGGGTCCTCCTCGGGCTCGGCGCTCCGCCACTGCGCGAGGGCCTTGGCGGCCTCATCCTCGTGGCCCAGGAGGGAGGCGACCTTGGAGCGCTGCCCGTAGATGCCCCGCATCGCGCCGCCCTGGGAGGAGTGGAAGGCCTCGACCTTGCGCGTGAGGAGCCGCAGTTGCTCCACCGAGACCGCGGGATTGCTCGCGGCGACCGCCACCGCCCACGTGCAGTCCCAGGTCAGAGTGCGCAACGCCTCGGAGCTGAACAGCTCGGGCCGCTGGGAGAACCGGGCGAGGCTCCAGTTGAGCGGGTCCAGGGCCCGCCACTGCTCGTTGCCCAGGAAGTACTCGCGGGTGAGGGCGACCCGGGAGGAGACCTGGAGGACCTCGGCGCCAAGCGCGTCCGCCCAGGTGACGGCCTCGGCCGTCAGGGCGGACACAGCCGGCGTGTGCTCCAGGCCGGCCGTATGGGCCAGTCTGGCGGTGATGTCCTCGCGGGTTGTCATGATGGTCCTTCCGATGGCGGTCAGGGCGGCTCGGGAAGCCGACGGGAGGTCATGGCGGGTGGGGATCCGGCCCCGTTATCCCGGCGCCGGGGGCGGCGCGGGATGCGCCCGGAGGGCCGGAGAGGACGGGAACCCACCGGGACGCCCGGGCCGAGACGAGAGGATCGGAGGGCCCTCGGGCATCTGACGATACGCCGAAAGACCGGGTGCAGGGGCGCCGATCAGCCCTCCTTCGTGATACTCCCGTGACCGATGGGGCAGAGGATACTCCGATTGCGTTTTGATCACAGATGACCGGCCTCGGCGCCCGCACTGTGATCCGCGCCACGGAGCGGGAGGCCCGGCGTGGCGGCCCGTCACTCGAGAGAGGTCATGCGCGCGCACCAGGGGGAACGTCACCTGAGCCCCTCCCTCCTGCGCGAATCGTGCTGCCGATTGACGACGGGGCCCCGCCCGGGATCGCGCACCATCAGGCCCCTCGTAGGGAGCGTATCGGGAGGGCGTCGGGGAATGCCGCTGTTCGGGCCGGGATGTGACCAGTCGGGCATTCGCTCGCGTCAAGTCGACACCCCGACCGGGAGGACACGATCAGAACTCGATGATGGCGGTGCGGGATGGATCCAGGCCCAGGCGGGCCCTCTCTCCGACCCCGTTCGCCGCCCCGTCGCCCCCGCTCACCCCAGCAGCGACAACGGCCCGCCCACCAGGGACATCGAGGGAGACATCCACCTCAACCCCGCCCCGGCGCACCCTCCTGGCGAGCACCGTCCCGCTCGCCCCCGGCAGCTCCGCGCAGCCGCGCCCCCCAGTGCCATCGGCTCCCGGGGCGCCCTCCTGCGGGCCGACGATGCTCAGCGCCCCCGGGGCGAGCGCCAGCCCGACGCCGGCCCCGCCGCCCGCCCGCGCGCCCGGCCGGCCAGCGTCGAGAAGACTCCCCCAGCCCAGGGCCTCTGCCTCCTCGCGCACGAGGATCGGGCTGAAGCCGAGGAAGGCCGCGACGCCCGCGCTGCCCGGATCGGCCCACAGCGCCTCAGGGGCGGCCAGGCGCGAGAGCCGGCCGGCCTCCATGACGCCGACCTCATCCGCGACGGTCATCGCCTCATCCTGGTCGTGGGTGACGTAGAGGGCGGTGGTTCCCTGCTCGGTGAGGATGGCGCGCAGGTCACCGGCGAGCTGCTCGCGCAGAGCGCGGTCGAGCGCGGACAGCGGCTCATCGAGCAGCAGGAGCCGGGGCCGGGGCGCGAGGGCGCGAGCCAGGGCGACGCGCTGCGCCTGCCCGCCGGACAGGGTGGTGATGGGCCGCGCCGCATAGCCGGGCAGGCCAACGAGCTCAAGCATCTCAGCGACGCGGCGGGCCCGCTGGGCCCGGGTCATGCCCGTCAACCCGTAGCCGACGTTCCCGGCGACGTCCCGGAAGGGGAAGAGTTGGCCCTCCTGGAACATGAGCCCGAATCCGCGCTTATGCACCGGGGTGGCGACGACGTCGCGCCCGTCCCAGCGGATGGTGCCGGCCGCGACGGGCTCCAGGCCCGCCACGGCGCGCAGCAACGAGGACTTGCCCGACCCGGAGGCCCCCAGGAGCGCGGTGATCCGCCCTGAGGGGATCCCCAGGCCGACGCCGTCGACGGCCACCACCGGCCCGGCGCCCCGGCCCCCGGGGTAGACCACCCGCAGCCCATCGATGCTCAGTCCGTCCCTCATGAGGCCTCCCTGCTGGTCGTGGGGGTACCGGGCTCAAGGCGCGAGCCTTCGCGGCGCGCCCAGCGGTTTTGCAGCCACTCGCAGCCGAGCATGAGGGCGGCGGTGCCGACGGCCAGAATGACACCGGCGGCCAAGCCCATCCCCTGGTTCTGCGCGCCGGGGCGGCCGATGAGGCGGTAGAGCACCACAGGAAGGGTCGGCTCGGCGGGGCGGGCGAGGAACGACGTCGCCCCGAATTCCCCCAGACTCGTGGCCAGGGCGAATCCGGCGGCGAGACCCCCGGCGCGCGCCAGGTGAGGGCCATCGACGGTGAGCAGGGCACGCCCTGGACCGGCGCCGAGGGCGGCAGCGGCCTCGCGCTGCCGGGGATCGATGGCGCGCAGGGCCGGCAGGAGGGTGCGCACCACGAGCGGCACGGCCACGACCGCCTGGGCGAGCGGCAGGATCCACCATGACGCCGTCAGGCCCGTGGGGGCCAAGGTGATGAGGAAGCCGAAGCCGACAGTCACGGCGGACACGCCCAGCGGGAGCATGAAGGCGGCGTCGAGGAGCGAGACGGCGCGGGCCAGGGCGCGGCCGCGGGGGGCGCGCGAGACCACGAGGCTCACCGCGCCGCCCACCGCGAGCGCGATCGCGGCCGCCACGACGGCCACGTGCAAGGAGTTGGCGGCGGCCTCCCAGACGGTGACGAGCAGGGCATTGCCCTGGCCGCGCGTGCCCAGGTCCGTGTAGTTCGTCAGGGTCCACCGTCCGCCCCGGCGCAGGGAGCGGACCGCGAGCACGAGCACAGGGGCGGCCAGGAGCCCTCCGATGGTGGCGGCGGTGAGCGCGATCGCGGGGGCGTCGGCGCGGCGCAGCGGGGTGGCGGGCACGTCCAGTCGCAGGCGGAGCCGGGCGTCGGAGGCGGCGCGGGCGCGCTCGGACCCCCAGAGGGCCGCGGCGATGACGAGGAGCTGGACGACGGACAGGACGGCGGCCGCGCGCAGGTTCAGGTACTGGGCGGTCTGGACGTAGATCTCGGTCTCGATGGTGCCGATCCCCACTCCACCCAGGACCAGCACGACCCCGTAGGCGGTGGCGCAGAACAGGAACGTGAGCGAGGCGGCCGACGCGATCGCGGGAGCCAGGCTCGGCAGGGTGACGGTGCGCCAGGCCCGCCACGGCGAGGCGCCGAGCGCGCGGGCGGCCTCGACGGCGCGGGGGTCGAGCCGGGACCACATGGTGCCCACGGTGCGCACGACGAGCCCGTAGTTGAAGAAGACCAGCGCGGCGACGACGGCGGTGAGCGTCCCGTCTAGGCCGAGGCCTCCCAGCGGCCCGCCCTTGGTGACCAGCGCGTGGAAGGCGACGCCGACGACGACACTGGGCAGCACAAAGGGCACGATGACGATCCCGCGCAGGAGGTCGCGCCCCGGGAAGGAGCGCCGGTAGAGGACGAGCGCTCCGGGCACGCCCAGGACCACGCAGATCGCGGTGGCGGCCGTCGCCTGGGTGAGGGTCTGGGTGAGGATCCGCCAGGTGCGCGGGGCCGTGAGGACCTCGGCGAAGCCGGTCAGGTCGAGGGCGCCGTCGGGGGCGAGGCCGCGACCCATAAGCGTGGCGACCGGCCAGAAGAACAGCACCCCGAGGAAGGCGAGCGGCACCGCGACCGCCGCCGCCCAACCGATCACCTCCCCCGGGGCGCGCGAGGGGCCCCGGGGGGCGAGAGCGCTCACTGGCCGACGGCCTCGGTCCAGGTGGCGAGCCAGGCCTCGCGCTTGTCGGCGATCTTGGCGGCATCGAGGGTGAGCGGGGAGGCCGAGAGGGCGCCGAAGGTCGTCATGGCGGGGCTGAGCGTCGCCTCGGCGCTGACGGGGTACATGTACATGGAGTCGGGGATCGCCGTCTGAACGTCCTTGGTGAGGAGCCATTCGATGAAGGCCTTGGCGCCTGCGGGGTTCTTGGCGCCGGACAGGACGCCCGCGTACTCGACCTGCCGGAAGGCGGTGGCCGGGACGGAGGCGGTGGTCGAGGTCGTCCCATCGGCGCTGACGGTGGCGGCGGGCGAGGAGGAGTAGGACAGGACGATCGGGTAGGCGCCCTTGCCCTCGCCCGCGGAGAAGTCGACGCTGTAAGCGGCGGTCCAGCCCTCGACGATCTTGGCCCCGTTCACCACGAGCCGCTTCCAGTAGTCGGCGAAGCCGTCCTCCCCGAAATGCGCGATGGTGGCCAGCAGGAAGCACAGGCCGGTGGTGGAGGTGGAGGGGTTGATGAGGACGGCGAGCCCCTTGTTCTCCGGCTTGGCGAGGTCCTCGAAAGAGGCGGGTGGGGTGAGGCCGTGATCGGCGAAGTAGGCGACGTCGTAGTTGAGGGCGACTTCGCCGAAGTCGATGGGGGCGATGGCGGCGGCGCCGTCGACGCGGTAGTCCTCGGCGCCGGAGGGCAGGGTGAGGGTGGAGGCAGGATCGACGACGCCGCCCGCGACCAAGCGGGAGATGAACGAGTTGTCGATGCCGAAGAAGGCGTCTCCCAGCGGCGCGTCCTTGGTCAGGACGAGCTGGTTGGCCAGCTCGCCACCACTGCCGGACTTCGAGATGGACACCGTCAGGCCGGAGTCCTTCTGGAAGGCGGCGAGGAGGTCCTCGGGGAGGTTGAAGTCGTCGTGGGTGAGGACGGTGATCGACTTGGCGTCGTCGCCGTCCTTCTTGCCGCAGGCTGCCAGGGCGAGGGCGGCGGCCGCCGAGCCGGCAAGCAGGGCGCGGCGGGTGAGGGCTGGCGCGGGAGCCGCGCGGCGCGGGGAGCTGGGGATGGTCGGTGAACTGGGGCTGGTCAGGGTGGTCGTAACGGTCATGGTGCCTCCTGGTCAGGTGCCTGGAGGGCCCACGCGCCCGGTGACGCGCGGGGAGAACTCGACTTCCTTCGCCGGTGCGAACCGGAGCAGGTTCGAGGGTCTGCGGTTCCCCGCACTCTCAGCGCCCGCCCCCGCCATCGGCGGCGGGATTCGGCGCTCCCCTGTCGTAGTGGCCCCAGCATAGCCGGGCGCAGGTCATGCGGTCCCGCTACGCCCCGGACGTCTTGCCGCGCCCTCGGCCCACAGAAACCGTCCCAGCCCACAGATACCGTCCCAGCCCACAGATACCGTCCCAGCCCACAGAAACCGTCCCAGCCCACAGAAACCGTCCCAGCCCACAGAAACCGTCTCGGCCCGGCGTTGCGCCCTCAAACTGCGAGAATGAGGGCGCAACGCCGGGCTGAGACGGTATCTCGGGGGTGAGGGCGCAAGTTCGACGGCCCTGGACCACGGATGGGGCATGATCGTCCTATCGCATCGCCCGCCGACCAAAGGAGCCCCGTCATGCCCGGCAAGACCACCGTTGACTTCGCCTGGAAGGCGACCGCCGCCGTCGCCACCCTGGCCGCCGGCTTCGTCGCCGACAAGGCGCTGGGCACCGTCTGGAAGGCCGTCACCGGCAAGCCCACCCCCAACGACGAGTCCCAGCTCCTGGAGTACCGGCTCATGGAGGTCGTCGCCTTCGCCGCCCTCTCCGGGGCCGCGCTGGCCGTGACCCGCGAGCTCGCCCTGCGCAAGGCGGCCGCCTGGTACGGCGGTCGCGGCCACAACCCCCTCACCTCCTGAGAGAGCCCCCATTCCCGCGCGTCGCAGGGCGTGGAACCGTGGGCTGCGAGCCGGCTGATCCCTGATCACCGACGACGAATCGGAGCGCCATAACCGCTCCACCTCAAGGACGCGCCCCCGTCTCCCCCGTCCTGACGCATCCCCGCCCGACGCCGAGCGGCGCGTCCACGAGGCCATCACCTCCGCTGAGTGCGGCGGCCCCCGCCCCGAGTTGCTCACCGATCCGACGGCGCGCGCTCACGCCAGCAGCCTCCCCCAAGGGCCGGGGTGGAACGCGATGGCCATGCATCTCAATCCGGCCTCGGTCGCCGGCCCGCAGGCCGCCTACGCGGTCATGGGCGGGCTCACCAGCCGGTCCTGATGACGGGTGGGTAGCCGCCGCGCACGTAGGCTGGGGCCCGTGACATCGCTCGAGGTTCTCCAGGCCGTCTGCGCCGCCGTCGTGCTCGTGTCGACCATCGTCGGCGTGACCGTCTTCGGCCGCGCCTGCCTGACGATCGCTCGGCGACTGCGGGTCGGCCGCCCCGTTCCCCGCGAGCGCCTGCGCCCCATCGGTCGCCGCGCCTGGCTCTCCCTTTCCTCCGCGCTCAACCACCGGGCCTTCCGGAGACGCCCCTGGATCCGGGCCGCCCACTGGCTGGTCATGATCAGCTTCCCGCTGCTCTTCCTCACCCTCGTCACCGGGTACGGGCAGGTGCTCGGCGGCGCGGCCTTCACCCTGCCGCTCCTCGGGCACGCCGCCTGGTGGGGGTGGGTCGTCGACATCATCGCCTGGCTGAGCCTGGCCGGCATCATCCATCTCGTGGCCGTGCGCCGGCGCCTCACCCGCCGCGGCGCGGCCGAACCGCCCTACGCCGCCGACTCAGAGGGGGGCGCGCGCCCCCGTACCTCCCGCTTCGCCGGCTCCACCACCAGCCAGGCGCATTTCGTGGAGGCGATCATCGCCGCCGTCGTCGCCTGCGTCCTCGCGCTGCGGATGCTGGAGCACGCCCGCCTGGCCGCCTCCCCCGACGCCGCGGAGCGCGCCCTGGCCACCTGGACGCGATTCCCACTCACCGCCTGGGCCGGCCCCGCGCTCGAGCCCCTGGGGTTCACGGGCCTGGCCGCCGCGATCACCATCGTGGCCACCATCAAGGTGGTGGTCTCCATGACGTGGTTCGTCGTCGTCGGCCGCCAGCCCTCCATGGGCGTGGCCTGGCACCGCTTCCTCGCCTTCATTAACATCTACGTGCGCCGCGAGGTGGACGGCTCCAAGGCCCTCGGGCCGCTCACCCCGATCGCCCTGCCCGACGGCCGCCCCCTCACTGCGGAGACGATGGACGACCTCGACGCCGCCATGGAGGCCGCCGACGAGGGCGAGGGCCCCGAGGTGCGCCTGGGCGTGGGACGCATCGAGGAGTTCACCTGGAAGGGCCTGCTCGACTTCTCCACCTGCACTGAGTGCGGCCGCTGCCAGGACCTCTGCCCCGCCTGGAACACCGGCAAGCCCCTGTCCCCCAAGCTCTTCACCCTGGCCCTGCGCGATCACGCGGCCGCCGCCGCGCCCTACCTGCGCGCCGCCGCCGAGCTCGGGGTCGCCCCCGAGGAGGTCGACGACGACGCCCTGCCCGCCCGGGGCGTCTCCAGCCCCACCGGCAGCGCCGGGCTCGCCCCGGGCTCGGCCCACACCGGCGATGTCCTCGGCGCGCTGCTGGCCGCCAAGGCCGCGCCCACCGAGAGCGGCGTCGCCACCCGGCCCGCCCCCCTGGCGGGCGACGTCATCCCCGCCGACGTCCTGTGGGCCTGCACCACCTGCGGCGCCTGCGTGGAGCAGTGCCCCGTGGACATCGAGCACCTCGACCACGTGGTGGACGTGCGTCGCCAGCAGGTCCTCATGGAGTCCGCCTTCCCCAAGGAACTCGGCGGCATGTTCCGCAAGCTCGAGTCCAAGGGCAACCCCTGGGGCCTGGCGGCCCGCAAGCGCATGGACTGGGCCAAGGGGCTCGACTTCGACGTGCCCGTCATCGGGGACGACGTGGAGTCCGCGGCCGACGTCGACTACCTCTTCTGGGTGGGCTGCGCCGGGGCCTTCGAGGACCGCGCGAAGAAGACCACCCGCGCCGTCGCCGAGCTCCTGCACATCGCGGGGGTGAGCTTCGCGGTGCTCGGCGACGCCGAGTCCTGCACCGGTGACCCCGCCCGCCGCGCCGGCAACGAGATCCTCTTCCAGATGCTCGCCGCCCAGAACGTCGAGACTCTCAGCGAGGCCGGGGCGACGCGCATCGTGGTCACCTGCGCGCATTGCTTCAACACCCTGGCCCGCGAGTACCCGCAGGTCGGCGGCCAGTACGAGGTCCTGCACCACACCCAGTTGCTCAACCGGCTCGTGCGCGAAGGGCGCCTGAGGCCGGCCCCGCCCACGCCTGGGAGCGGAGACCCTGGGAGCGGAGCCGCGGACAGCGCCGGCGGCGCCCCGGGCAATGGCGCCTCACCCATCGACCCCAGTTCCGCCCCCAACGCCGCCCCCAGCACCGCTCCTACTGTCACCTACCACGACGCCTGCTACCTGGGGAGGCACAACCGCGTGTACTCCCCGCCGCGCGAGCTCTTGGAGGCCACGGGCGCGACCGCCGTCGAGATGCCCCGCCACCGCGAGGAGGCCTTCTGCTGCGGCGGCGGCGGGGCGAGGGCATTCATGGAGGAGTCCATCGGGACGCGCATCGCTGTGGAGCGCTCGCGCGAGGCCATCGGCACGGGCGCGCAGGTCATCGCCACCGCCTGCCCCTTCTGCACCACGATGCTCTCCGACGGCGTCGCCAGCGAGGGGGCGGATGTGCGCGTCGCCGACGTCGCCACCCTCATGCTTGAAGCCGTCCACCGGGGCCAGAGGGCCTGAGCGGGAGTGGACCGCGGGCGGCTGCGCACCTTCTGGGACAAGGCCCGAACACATGTCGGCTCCGCCCACGCTCGCCCTCTCAGCCCACAGGTACCGCCTCAGCCCACACGTACCGTCCCAACCCACACATACCGCCTCAGCCCGCAGGTACCGCCTCAGCCCACACATACCGCCTCAGCCCGGCGTTGCGCCCTCAAACTACGAGAATGAGCGCGTAACGCCGGGGCGAGGCGGTATCTTCGAGGTGAGACGGTATCTGGGGGGCGAGGCGGTATCTCCGTCCCGAGAACCACACCGCCTCCGAGGCATATCCCTCGCTCGCCCCTGTGGAGAGAGCCCGGTAGGAGCGCGATTCTCCTGGGACCGTCGTATCCATGAGCGCGATCCTCTCCAGTACCACCGGCCCGCAAGTACCACTGACCAGCCCCGTCCACCTGCTCCTCGCGGACGAGGACCCTGCGGGCGGCCCCCATTCCACCCTTTTCCGGCGCAGCCAGGGACCGCGCGCGGAGCTCTACCGCCTACGGCCTGGCGTCTACACGCCGCGAAAGGAATGGGAGTCCCTGCCCAACGCCAAACGACACCTGGTGAGGATCCTCGCCAACGCGCACGCGCCACGCGGACGGCGCACCGGAGTCCTCGCCCGCGAATCCGCCGCTGTCGTCCTAGGCATCCCCATGATCGGCCCCCTGCCGAACCGCCTTCAGTTCGTTCTCCCCGGTGGCCGCCACGGGGACAACACGCCACTGGCGCATGTGTCCACTGCCCCGGAGGACACCCCCATCGTCGTGGCGCACGGCCTGCCGGTGACCGATCCGGCGCATACCGCGGTTGACCTCATGCGCCACCGTTCCTTCCAATCCGGGCTCGTCACTCTCGACCATGTTCTGCGCGAAAGGCTCGCCACGCCCGAGGAGCTGCTCGACATCGTTGAAACCCAACCAGGGCGCCAAGGCAACTCACGGGCGCGCCTCTGCCTCAAGCACGGTGACGCGCGCTCAGAATCCGTGGGTGAGAGCCTGTCCCGTGCCGTTGTCATCGAGCAGCACCTACCCATTCCCGATCTGCAGGTCTCCTACTACGACCGCGATGGGAGATTCGTCGCCCGCGTGGATTTCGCCTGGCCGGAACTGAGGCGCGTCGGAGAGTTCGACGGCGCGGGCAAGTACCGGCGCGAGGTCAGCGGCGTGGCCTCCGAGCGGGCCCTGCTCGACGAGCGTCAGAGGGAGAATCGCATTGAGGTCGTCACCGGTCTCAAAGTGATCCGATGGACATGGGATGACCTCATGCGACCCGAGAGGTTTCTGAGGATCCTCGCCAATGGCGGCATCGTCCCCCTGCGCTGAGCTCTCACGCGCCCTCGGCCCACAGGTACCGCCTCGGCCCGCAGATACCGCCTCGGCCCGGCGTTGCGCCCTCAAATTACGAGAATGAGCGCGTAACGCCGGGGTGAGGCGGTTTCTTCGAGGTGAGACGGTATCCCGGGGGCGAAGGCGCGACGTTGGGAAGACCCGGGCTCGGTGGTCGGCCCCCGGCAGCCGACAAGCCGGCGACCGGAGGACCGTCGGCCACCCGCCAGTACCCCACAACCAGCGGGTCACCGGTGATCAGCGATCGGTGATCTCCGCCCACCACCCCCCGCGCGAACAGGCGAAGGCAATTCCTGCGGGCTCGGTACGACATGAACCCCCACCACCCCCCGCGCGAACAGGCGAAGGCGCCCCCGCCCGAGATGGGCGGAGGCGCCTTCACCATGCGCGTGGTTTCGGCGGGGCGCTTGGCCCTCGCACAAATCCGCTTACTCCCAGCGCATGCACCACGTGGCGACCCCGAAGAGAGAAGCGCCGCCAGCGGCGAGTATGGACCAGCCGAACAGGGCGTGGGTGGCATCGCCGACGCTCGTCAGCGGCCAGCGCAGCCCATCCAGCAGGTAGGTGGTGGGAAGGAATGTGGAAAGGGCCTGGACCCCGGGGAGGGAGTCGGTCATCGCCGCCACAGCCGAGAAGGCCGTCATGGGAGCCACGATCGCCAGAACGACGGCGGTGGCCACGGCGGTCGATGGCACCAGGACCCCCACGACGACGCCGATCGAGCAGAACAGCAGGGTCCCCAGGACGGCCGGGACCAAAGCGAGGGGGATCCATGCCGTGGCAGTCATCCCGGCGCCCATGCCGAGTCCGACGGCGGCGAGGATAAGCGCCTGCACCAGGGTCACCGCGATCGCCACGCTGAGCGCGGCGGACAGCAGCGTGGGCACCCGCACCGGCGCGCAGCGCAAGAGCGTCCCCAGGCCCGATTCCCGCCAGTCGGCCACGCTGCGGGCGCCGGAGAGCATCCCGTTGCAGGCCGCGCCGAAGGCCACGACGCCGGGCCCGATCACGTCGAGCATCGAAGCGGAGGCCGCCACGGTCTGCTCGCTCACGGCGAGCGCGAGGCCGACGAGCAGCACGGGCGGCAGCACGAGGGAGAAGATGAGAGCGACGGGATCGCGCAGGTAGGTCCGGGCGAGGGAGCGGGTCAGCGCCTTGTAGGAACTCATGCCAGCGCCTCCTTGTTGCCCAGGACGGCGGGCATCGGGTCGAGCGCGGTGACGCGGCCCCGGGACCGAGCAGCCATGGCGGCCCGCCCGAGCGGCGGCGTCAGGGACCGGTTCGAGTCGGCGACGAAGGAGGAGGCCGGCCCGACGGCGACCACTCGGCCATCATCGAGGACGGAGACGCAGTCACACAGGGTCCCCAACTCTCCGAGCAGGCGGGCGGCGCAGATCACGGTGGTCCCCTCGCCGCGGGCCTCATCCAGCGCATCCAGGAGATCGGCCCGCTCCGAGCGGTCCAGATCGGCCATGGGCTCGTCGAGGAAGAGGACCTCCGGGTGGTGCACCATCGCGGAGGCGAGGGCCAGCATTCGCCGGGCACCCACCGGGAGCAGCTCCACGCGCCAGTCACGCAGCCTGCCCAGGCCCATCTGATCGAGGAACTGGTGGGCGCGGGCCTGAGACGCCCCCAGGAGCGCCGCCACCGTGCTCAGGTGCTCCCACACGGTGGCATGCGAGAAGAAGGACGACGCCGTGGCCTGCACGCCGACCCGCGCCAGGAGCGCGCGGTCGCGGCCGCCGGGGGCGCGGCCGAGAAGGGAGACCTCGCCGGCCTGGGCCCGCCGCGCGCCGTAGAGGACCTTCAGAAGCGCGGTCTTGCCCGCTCCGCTCGGGCCGATCAGCCCGTGGAAAGACCCGGGCTCCGCCACGAGGTCGACGTCGCGGAGGATCTCCCGCCCGCGGAAGGACTGCTTGATGCCCCGAGCGCTCACCGCGGCGGCATGGCCATCGCGCGTCGCGAAGGCGCCGAGGGCAGCGGTCATGGACTCAATCCTCTCGGGCCGCATCGTGGCTGTTGCCGTCAGGCGCTCGCCAGTCGATCATATGTTTCAGGGCTCATTCACTCGCGGTCGCGATAGGCGCGGGCCGCGAATGCCGACCGGCGGGGCGGTCACCCGCTGCCATCGGCCAGGGACCATCATCGCTCCTCGCTCGGCGGCGCGGAATCCTGCCTTCCGCGCGATCCCGCTCCTCCCAAAGGCGGATCACGCCCCGCCGACGGCGAGGGCCGGCACCCGGGAGTGCGCAGCCCTTGCGAAGGGGCGCGGACGCATCACCGCGGATGCTGACGACTCCACCTTTCACCCAGGAAGGTGGGCTAGCCTCGCCGTGTGAGCCCCGCATCCGTATCCCTAGGGACGCTTCCCGCGCCCCGCCCCTCGTGGCGGGTGCGGCCTCGGGCGTCCCGGCTGCAGTTGACGGTCCGCGGGATCCTCACCGCCCTTCTGGCGCTTCTGGCCGGCGCCGACCTCAGCGCGAATGGCGCGGACCTGTTCACGACGCTCTCACTGCTGTCGGTGCCCGCGCCAGTGCTGTGCCGCCGATTCCCCTGGACGGTCACCTGCGTCCTGATAGCAGTCACCGTCCCGCTCGTGGCTAGGTCATTCTTCACGGCGGCGCTCCTGGCGGACATCATCATGTTCCCCCTGCTCGTCGTCGACGGCAGGGTTCGTCAGGCGGCCTCGCTCTTCCTCTGCTTCCCCATCGGATGGCTGGCGGCGCTGAGGATCGGCAGCCCGCTGGCTGACTTGCCCGTGGTTGAGCTGATCCTGATCGCCTCGGGATCCAATATCGGCTTCATCCTGCGCTACTCCCGCGAGATGGTGGCGCGGGAGAAGAGGCTCCGGGAGGCGGCTCTGGGCGCGCAGCGCATGACGATCGCGCGGGACCTGCACGACACCCTCGCCCGCGCCAACACCCAGATGGTGCTCCTCGCCCAGCAGGCGCTGGGTCATCGCCCACGCAGTCAGCGCGTGGCGAGCGCCTTGGAGGACGTCATGACGATGGGTCATCGGTCGGTAACCGACCTGCGCACCATGCTGCGCCTCCTACGCCAGGACACCCCCACCCCCACCGCACCCATCCCCAGCCTCACCCAAGCCATGACCAACGCCCGCACCACCCTGGCCAACGCCGGCCTACACGCCACCATCACCACCGACGGCGAACTCACCCACCTCCCCCCCACCATCACCACCACCCTGACCCGCGCCCTCGACGAAACCGTCGCCAACATGACCAAATACGCCGCCAAAGACGCCCCCTGCACCATCATCATCGGCGCCACCCCCAACCAAGCCACCCTCCTAGCCACCAACCCCATCGCCGACCACCACCGCCACACCCACCCCGCCCTAACCTCAGGACTCGGACTCATCGGACTACACGAACGCGCCCAAGCCCTCGACGGAACCCTCACCCACACCACCACCGACCACCACTGGACCCTCACACTCACCCTCCCCCTTACCCTGGAGACGAGCCATGCCCCCCTCAGCCACTGACCGTGAGATCCGCATCATCGTCGTCGACGACGACCCGATCGTGCGTGACGCCATCGCCAGCGCCCTGCGGGACGCGCCCGGCATCGAGGTGGTGGCGATGGCGGAGAACGGCGCGGACGCGGTGAGCATCGTCCACGAGCGCACCGTCGACGTGGTCCTCATGGATGTGCAGATGCCCGTCCTCGACGGGGTGACGGCCACCCGGCGCGTGCGGGAGATCTCGCCGGCCACGAGCGTGCTCATCCTGACGACCTTCGACGACGACACCTTCCTCGACGGCGCGCTGGCCGCGGGAGCCTCCGGGTTCCTCCTCAAGACGACGCCCCCGGCCGAGCTGATCACCGCGATCCGCACGATCCACGAGGGCGGCAAGGTGCTCTCGCCGGGCCCCACAAGCAGGATCCTGGACCGCTACATCTCCGGCCAGCCCCCGAAGACGAACGCCGCCGAGGAACTCGACCTCTCCGAGCGGGAGAAGGAGGTCCTCGAGCTCCTGTGCCAGGCGCGGTCCAACTATCAGATCGCCCGCCGCCTCAACGTCGCCGAGACCACAGTGAAGACCCACGTCTCCGCGATCATGCGGAAGATGAAGGTCGCGAGCAGGCTGGAGATCGTCGTGGAGGCGCATCGCAGGGGCCTCTCGAACGGCTTCTCATGAGGTTCCTACACCTGCTGGATCCGCATCAGCACCGGACCCGGGAAGTCCTCCGACTGACCGTCACGATCACGTTCGTACTCCTGCAATCAGGCCCCTTCTTCAACTACCTCCAAGCCCTCGCGATCACCACGAGCCTTCTCGCGATCGCCTGCCTCCTTCTCATCGATCGCTTCCCCTGGGGAGTCCCGATCACCCTGGCCGCGGGGATCGCCGCCGCGCCCCACCTGCTCATCGCGGCCCCACTTGAGACAGCGGGATTCCTCAGCCCCGCACTCCTCGTCCCCGTCAGGCGCTTCCGGCAGACGGGCCTCATCCTGGCGGCCTCCTGCGTCGACGTCACCCTCCGCGCGCAGGCCGGTGGCGCCGGCGCCTACGCGATCCTCCAGGCACCGGTCCTTCTCAGCGGCTCGGCGAGCGTGGGAATGGCCCTGCTCTACTTCCGCGCGCAGACGGAGCGGATGGAGGCGGAGCGCCTCGCCGCCCTGGGAGCGCAGCGGACCGCGATCGCGCGGGACCTGCACGACACCCTCGCCCGCGCCAACACCCAGATGGTCATGCGGGTCCAGGCCGCTCGCCCCCTGGCGCAGGACGAGCCGCCCATCGCCGCGCTCCTGGACGAGATCGCGGCGATGGGTCATCGGTCGGTAACCGACCTGCGCACCATGCTGCGCCTCCTACGCCAGGACACCCCCACCCCCACCGCACCCATCCCCAGCCTCACCCAAGCCATGACCAACGCCCGCACCACCCTAGCCAACGCCGGCCTACACGCCACCATCACCACCGACGGCGAACTCACCCACCTCCCCCCCACCATCACCACCACCCTGACCCGCGCCCTCGACGAAACCGTCGCCAACATGACCAAATACGCCGCCAAAGACGCCCCCTGCACCATCATCATCGGCGCCACCCCCAACCAAGCCACCCTCCTAGCCACCAACCCCATCGCCGACCACCACCGCCACACCCACCCCGCCCTAACCTCAGGACTCGGACTCATCGGACTACACGAACGCGCCCAAGCCCTCGACGGAACCCTCACCCACACCACCACCGACCACCACTGGACCCTCACACTCACCCTGCCCTTAGGTCCTGCCTCGGATCCTCCTGAGACCTTCCCGAGACAAATCAGTCCTACAAAAGAATGAGAACCCTTGACCCTAGGGGCGATGGCGGTGTCCCATGAACCCGTAAGACTGGAGTCAACACAGAGGCTCCCTGACCCCAACCTAGGAGATCAATCGTGACTCGTCGTCGCACCCTGGCAGGCGCACTCCTCGCTGCTTCTCTTCTGACCGCGGTCGCCCCGGCCGCCTCGGCCGCTGAGGCGAACTCCCAGTTCGACCAGGCCAAGACCGAAGCAGTCCCGTACTACTGGCACATCCGTTGCGCTCACTTCTGGGGCTGGCTCTGCTGAGTTAACGCTCCCCATATTCGTTCACCTTCCTGTGCGGAGCCCGGGCCCGTCTCTTCGAGACGGGCCCGGGCTGTTTCTCGGCATTCCTTCGTTCTCATCCCCCACGTCATCCCCGCGCGAGACTCGCCCGCGCCCCCTGGTAACGCGGTGACGCCGCGGATAAGCGGGTGCGCGCAGGAAGTCCCACCGACTCGCTCAGGGCTCGATGAGCACCGCCACCGTGCGCGCTGGGACGCGCAACTCGCCCGTGGTCGGATTGAAGGCGGTGCCCTTGACGACGCCGTCCGCGCCCCCGGCCTGAATCGGACTGAGGAGGAATCTGCGCCCCATCATGGAGCCCGGGCGCACCACTGATTCCTGGGCTCGCGCGTTGATGACCACGGCGACGCCGTCGAGGGTCGGGTCGAGATCAGCGGGCCCGGCGCCGTCGTCGATCACCATGACGATGACGCCAGGATCGCCTGTGACCGGGAAGGAGACCCGCTCCCGGATGAGTTCGGCGCTGCCCAGCGCCAGCAACGGGGTGGATCGCCGCAGGCGCAGGAAGTCGAGGCACTGGGCGCGGGTCGCAGCGATGCGCTCGGCGGTGGGCCGCAGCCCGGGGCGGGTGAGGAGCACGGATTGCATGAGCCACCGGTCGAAGTTGCGCTCGGCAGGGGGCAGGCCCCGTCCCCAACCGTTGTCCGCGCATGACCAGTCGAGGGCGTTGAAATGGTCCCCGGAGTTGTAGGAATCGCGGTCCAGGGACTTCGAGCGCAGCATCTCCGCGCCGGCCGCCCAGAACGCCGGCGACTGCCCGAGTGCGACCACGCCCAGGCACAGCGCCGCCATGCGCGCGCGGGCCTCCATCGGCTCGTCCGGGTCGAGCTTGTAGGCGAGGATGTCGAAAAGAGTCTCGTCATCATGGGCGTCCACATAGTTGATGGACTCCACGGGCTCGGAGGCGAATGCGGCCGGATCCGCGCCGTAGCGCAGCTCGTCGCCCCGCACCCAGCGGCCATGGCCGGAGTGCAGCGCCACGTCGCGCAGGTTGCCCGCCAGGGCGATACGGATGAGATCGCCGCGCCAGACGAGATCCGCCTGCCGGACATCCGCACCACGAGTGTCGAAGGGCGAGGGCGCCTGCGCCAAGCCCGTCCCAAGCCCCTGGATCTCCCTCGGCTCCGGATCGGCGACGCTCCCACCGCGCAGGGCATCGCGCAGGCGGTCGTTGAAGCAGCCGATCCCGGTACCCGTCAAGCGGCCCTGCACGGCCTGGACGAAGAGCCTGTTGTCCCGCACCTCCCCGAAGTTCCATCCCTCCCCGTAGAGGAAGGGGTCGTGGCCGATCACCTCGGACGCCTCCGCGCGCAGGGCCTCGCGCACGCCGCGCATCGTGGCCGCGGAGTGGTGCCCCATGAGGTCGAATCGGAAGCCATCCGCCCGGTAGTCGCGCGCCCAGCGCACGCACATGTCGATCATGAGGCGCTCCGCCATGGACCGCTCGGTGGCGATGTTGTTCGCGCACGTGGAGTCCTCGATGGCTCCGGTGGCGTCGAGGCGGTGGTAGTAGCCGGGCACGATCCGGTCCAGCACGGAGCGCGAGTCCTGCCCGCTGGCCGCGGTGTGGTTGTACACCTGGTCGAGCACCACCTGGAGGCCCATGGCGTGCAGGGCGCCGATCATCTCTCGCATCTCGATGATCCGGGCCCCGCCATCCTGGTGCCCGGCGCGCGCGTAGGAGCCCTCGGGGACGCCCCAGTGGTAGGGGTCGTAGCCCCAGTTGTAGGCGTCGTCGTCGGCGACGGCGGCGATCGCCGCCTGGGGGCGGCGCGAGGCCGGGTGGGCGCCGTCGGGGATGTCGGGAACGGCCTGGGCGGCCCGGTCCTCCGGGATGGAGGCGATATCGAAGGTCGGCATGAGGTGGAGCGTGTCGATGCCGGCCTCGGAGAGCTCGCGCAGGCTGCGGGTTCCCGCGCTGTCAACGGTGAAGGCGGCGTAGGTCCCGCGCGACTCGGCCGGGCAGGTCGGGTCCGCGGCGGAGAAGTCACGCACGTGGAGTTCGTAGATGGCCCGGGCGGCATCTCCCCCGAGCTCGCTTCCCGCGGCGGGGGCGGCCTGGTTCGCCCAGGCGGCGGGGGCGAGCGCGGGATCGGCGAGGTCGACGGCGACACTGCGGCGCGAGTCCATCGTCAGGGCGGTGGAGTACGGGTCGGTGACGAGGTTCGTCTCGATGCGCCCGGTGGCGGGGACGTAGACCCGGACCTCCCACAGGTACTGATCCCCCGTGCTGATGCGGGGGCTCGCGGGCACCTCCCAGCGCCCGTCCGACAGGCGCCGGGCAGGGGACCGCAGGGGCTCGCCGTCGACGAGGGGGACCGAGCCGGTGGGGTCCCCGGTGGCCCAGCTCAGCAGGGCGACCTCGACGGCGGTAGGCGCCCAGAGGGCGAAGGCGGGGCCCTCCCCTTCCTGGCGAGGGCCGTCGCCACCCCACGTCGGGCCGAGGGGAGCGGAGCCGTCGCGGTTGGCGGCGCCGCCGTGGAGGAGGTCGAGGATCGGCCAGATCTGAACGCCGGTGCAAGCGGTGATCCAGTGGCCGACGGCGTCGGAGTCCACTGTGCGCTGCACGATCGTCAGTTGACCGGTAAGCGCCGCCTCCACGGCGTCGACGGGCAATCGGGGCCCGGCGATGGCATCCTGCGTGCTCAGAGCCAGATATCCGGCGAGTGGCGGGTGCGTGGCGAGCGCCCCGGGAAGGACCTCGTCGATGATCCCGGCGACGACGAGTGGAACGACGAGGGCGCCGTCGCCGAGGGTGAGCAGGCCCTCCACGACCGCGGTGCCACCGCGCGGGCTGGCGATGAGGTCGAAGGAGACCGGCGGGCGGGCGCTCGACCCCAACTCGGATGGGAGCACGCCGGCGGGCAGGAGGCTCGTGGGCCAGGCGAGGGTGGTGGCGTCGAGCCAGTAGGCGCGGGACTCGCCCGCCCCGGGGACCTCGTGCTTGACCGGTGCCTCGTGGTGGGCACTGGGCGCGGTGCGCCGACGCCCCTTCGCGTCCTTCATGGGATCACCCTCCCATGCCCCGCCCCTGTGATCCACCCCACCCGCCGAGACCGGTCGAAATCAAGAGCGAGACCGGTCGAAAATAGGAGCGAAACCGGTTCCTCTCAGAGGAGGCCGAGGGCGCGCATGAGGTGAGGCATGGTCGTTGAAGGACAGGGACCCTGCGTGTCCAGCCCCGGCTCAAGGGCGCCCGCGAGCCGGCATCGTTGGGCCGCGTCCGCCACGGCATCCCACGGGAAGTCCTTGGGAAGGGACTTCTCCTCACCCCCGCGCACCGGAGCGATCTGCGCGTAGTGGTCCTGAGCGTCATGCTGGTCCTCGTAGTTGCGGACCTGACAGTAGTGCGCGGTGAGCCACACCTCGAAGCAGGGGACTGAGACGACGCCGTGGACCGGGCGATTCTTCTTGTTGCTGGCCCGGCGAAGATCCGTGAAATCAGCAAGCGAGTAGATGATTGAGGAGCCGTCATCATCCTTCTCGCAGAACCACGCCTCAGCGGCCTCGAGCCTGGGAGTCGGCGTGTTACCCAGCAGCGATGCGCCATGCGTGGTGGCGATGATCTGGGCGCCGGTCGTATTGAGATCCGGCTCCTGGAACATCTCAATGAGCGCGGCGGCGAGATGGGGGTGGAGGCTCACATCGAGCTCATCGACGACGAGCACACCGCCCCGACGCAAGGCCTGGACGGCCGGACCGGCGGTGGCGAGCCAGGTGAGAGTGCCCTCACTCTGAGCGCCGAGTCCTAGGCGGCACTCGGCGCCGTCGGGTCCGCGATGGATGAAGACCAGGGAATGACCGAGCTGGGGGAGCAACTGATCAGGGAGTTCGACGTCCTCACCCTGAAGGCGCTCAACGCGAGAGCGGATCTCCGCTCACGACACCCGCTCCGTGAGCGCTCAGCGCTCCCGAGGCTCAGTCAGCGGCAGCGTTCGACGGCTCCGCGCTCCGACGGCGGCGCCACATAACCGCGCCCCCGGTGAGGATTGCCCCGGCCGCCAAGCCCAGCACAGCCGTCGCGTTGGCGCCGGTGCCGGCCATGGCACCCGCGTTCATCGGGGGGCGCCCGGAGGGCTGGCCCCCGGCATCGACCTCCTGACCCGGCCGGGGAGGCGCGGCGGGCAGCTCACCGGGCTGGCTGGGCCGGGTCGGCCGCGCGTCCTGGCTGGGCCGGTTGGCCTGGCTGGGACGCGCGTCCTGGCCGGCCTGGCCGGCCTGGCCAGCCTGGGTGCGCGGAGCCTCCGCGGCCCCTCGCGCTCCAGTGCTCCCGGAGCCGCCAGCCGCACCATCCGTCCCAGCGGAGCCGCCGCCCCCACCGCCGCCCGCACCGCCGCTCCCACCGTCGCCCCCGGGCGAGGGCCGCTCCGGGGAGCAGATCGTGATGGCGACCTGGCGGGTCACGATCCGGCCGGCGGCGTCCGTGGCCACGAGGGTCACGGTGTTGCCCCCCGGCGCGAGCACGGTGCTCGGCGCCAGCGACAGCGCAGTGTCACCGGCGGCCGTGGCCGAGCCGTCGTCGGTCACGGAGTAGAGCGCGAGGACCTTCGCGGCCACGGCGGGCTGATCGGCAAGGCCCCCGGGCTCGACGGTCACCGTGGCCGAGTCCGGCCCGTTGATGACGGCGTCGGCATCCACGACCACGGCCCTGGACAGCGTGGTCGTATTGCCGGCGAGATCCGTGGCGGTCATGGTGATGACGTGAGTCCCGGCCGCCATGTCGGCCGTGGGCACGGCGATGCTGAGGGCACCCGCGTCCACCGAGCCGGTCTGCTCGGCAACGAGCCCGCCCGGTCCCCCAGGGACCGCGCCGCCGTCGCCGCTCTCGGCTGCGCCGCCGGCACCAGCACCGCCGGCCGCGCCGTCGCCGGCCGCCGCGCGGCCCACTGGTGCGAGGACGCCCTCGACGTCGGTGCGCCGCTTGGCGCGGGAGGTGGACACCGAGTCCACCGCCTTGCCGTCCACGCTCACCGACAGGCCAGCCATATGGGGGTCGGTGGCGGTGGCCGTCAGCTCGCGCTTGTCGCGGATGACCTCGCCGTCCTTGGCGTCGAGGGCAGCACCGGGGTCCTCCTTGTCCACATGAACGGGGATGCGGGCCTCAAGCGAGTTGCCCAGCCTGTCCACCGCCCCGACGTACAGCGTGTCACCGTCCTTGACGGCGAGGGACTCGGAGAAGCCCCGCTTATTCACGTTCGCGCCGGGGTTGTCTCTGCGGAAGAAGCCCGCCGCGATCTCATTGTTGAGGCGCAGGCTGTAGCCCCACTGGTCATCGGAAACGGTGCCCTTGAAGGCCACCGAGTCCTGGTTGGTGTAGAGCTCACCGCCGTGGAGAGGCGGCTCGGTGAAGTCGGCTGACGGAGGCGTGACATCCACGTACAGGCTGACGACGCCCTCGGTGAGGATCGTTCCCGCCGCATCGCGGCCCACCACCCGGTACTGGGTGAGGCCCGACGGCGCGGGCACGGGCGCGGTGAAGGAGCCGTCCGCCGCCACGGTCACCGCGATGGGCGCGTTCTCACCGATCCCGCCGTCATCCCCCGCGCGCGAGCCGCGTGTGAACTGGAGGCTCGCCACGCCCCCGCTGGTCGTGCCGCGCAGGGTGAAGGCGCCGTCGGCTCCGCGATCGGGCGAGCTGGAGGAGGCCTCGCAGATCATGCTCCGGTAGCACTCGCCGTTGGTCAGTGTGATGGCGGCGGCCTCGGGCGCCCGCGCCCGGCCGGCGATCGGGACGGTGAGCGCGGAGGTGTTGGCGCCATCGTTGAGCGCGATGCCGAGGGAGGTCGTGGAGGGGTCGAGGGTCGTGGCGAGGCTGAAGGTGCCGTCCTCCTTGATCGTCACGCCCCGGCCGTTGATGGTCAGGGTCATATCCGCCGGCTCGGCGCGGTCGTCCGAGACGGTGCCGGTCAGGCTGATCGCGCCGTCGGCGCTGGCGATCACCTGCCCGGCCTCGTCGACGCCCCCGGTGAGGGTGACGGTGGGCGGGATCGTGTCGCGGATGACGACGACGGCGAACTCGTTGATGAGGGCCCCGTCAGCGCCGTGGCCGCGCACCATGACCGTGCCGGCGGGGTGGTCGCCGGTCAGGGTGGCGGCGAACTCGCCGCCCGTGAGGGGGGCGTCGGCGCCGTCGACGGTCACCCGCGTGATGTCAGGGGTGACGAAGCCGGTGATGGGGATGTCTCGGGTCTCGTCGGCGCCGAGGATGACGCTGGCGACGCCCAGATGGCCATCGACGGCGACGAACATCCCCGAGGAGGCGTAGATCGCGTGCTTCTCGGTGACGTTGAAGCCGGCGTCGATCGCGCTGATCGTCACGTACGGCGTGGTGCCGGCGAGCGTGGCCGTCCAGGAGCCGTCCGCCTGCTCGGCCACGGGCGCGGTCGTGCCGTCAGCGAGGACCACCATGGGCTCGCCCATGATCCCGGAGCCGGAGTCCTCCACGGTGAAGCGCACCGAGGACTCGCTCTTCCCCAGGATCGTGACGGTGGGCGCGGTGGTGTCGATCGTCAGGGGGAGGTCGAGGCTCTGCCAGCCGTAGTCCTCGCTGAGGCGCGCGGAGACCCGGTAGGTGTACTGGCCGTCGGGCAGCGCCTGGAAGGCGCCCGCCTGGGCGTTCCAGGCGGTGCCGTCAAAGGCCGCTCCCACGTGGCCGAGGCTGCCGCTGTAGGCGGGGTCGGCGAAGTACCGGCCCGTCAAGCGCTGGACGTTCTGCTCATCGCCCAGATCAACGACCCGGTTGCCCGCCGAGTCGAGGACCTCGTAGTGGATGTCCCGCGCGTTGCGCATCATGACGAGCGAGGGCAGGGCGGCGTCCATCTTGCCGTCGCCATTGGGCGACAGCGCGCGGCGCTGGCCGTCGGCCCCCGCGACGGGCACCGTGTAGGCGCCAACCCTGCTGATGAGCCCGGTGGTATCCGTGGCGCCACCGGCGATGCCCCAGGCCTGGCCCTCGGGCTGGATGATGGGCTCGGCGTTCCAGTCGCCCACGAATCCCATGTAGGGGACGACGAGGTCGGGCGCGCCGGTGGTGGAGGTGAGGCGGACCCAGCCCTCGATGAAGTGGGAGGAGGCGGTGTCCGGGACGAGGGTGAGGTCCACGGTGGCCGTGCCGCCCGCGGGCACGGTCACCTCGGTGCTCGACGGCGTCAGGCTCTCAGTGGCGGACACGGACACCGTGGTCTGCGCGCCAGCGGAGTTGCCTTCCGTGAGCACCTCCTGGGCGGGCAGCGCGTAGGAGGCGTCGGCACCGGAATGATTCGTCAGGGTGACGGTGAAGGCCCTGGGCGCGCTCACCTCGCGCAGCGCCACCGACGGGGCGCCGTCGACGGTGGCGCTGACGGGCGAGGCCAGGGCCTTGTCAATCCGCGCCATCCCGGCGCCCACCTGGCGCGGAGCGGCCGGCGAGCCGTCGGCCGCCGAGGGGACCCGGGCCGTGTTCATCAGCAGGGTCCTGGCCAGGTCGATCCTCTCGGCGCCCTGGGTCTGCGGGAAGCGCGCGGCCAGGTCGTGGAGCAGGAGCGCCCCCATGGCCGCGACATTCGGCGCCGCCATCGAGGTGCCCTCCATGGTGGCGTAGCCGGCGGAGCCGACCGTGGAGTAGACGCCGCCGCCGATGCCGGCGATATCCGGCTCGAAATCGAGGTTCTGGGTGGCGCCCCAGGAGGAGAAAGGCGAGGGGGCCATGCCTCCCGGGTAGGGGGCCGACGTCGGCGGCCCGTCGAAGCGGATCCTCTGGCCCGGGTCCTCGGCGAGGGCCTGGCGGATCGCCTGCGCCCGGCCGGGTGGGATGATCGCGGAGAACAGGGGGTAGGCCTCGGCGCCGGCCGGGTTGATGGGCTGCCCCTGGCCCGCCCGGGGGTTGAAGAGGAGAACACCCGCGGCCCCGTGGGCCTGCGCGTTGGCGAGCTTGTCCGTGAAGGGGTTCTCCCCGTGCTCGACCAGCACGATGGCGCCGGAGAGGTCGGCCCCTGCCGCGTAGTCCTGGGCTCGCCCGAGCCCCGCATCGACCACCCGCGACGCCGTGCTCGGCGCGGCGCCGCCGAGCCGCGCGTAGCCGAAGGGGATGGCGGAGTCGCCCTCGCCGAGGGACCCGCTGGGGATCGTGAACTGGGAGTTGTTCAGGGAGGCGACGGTAAGAGCCGATCCCTGGACGCCGGGGCTGGCCACGGTCCCGTCGTCGAAGCGGCCCAGCGCGTCATCCGGCCCCTGCGCGGTGGAGAAGTTGAGGCCGTCGTTGCCGGCGGCGGCGACGGTGAGGACCCCCGCCTGGCGGGCCTGTTCGATGGCCGCCCTGGCGCCGTCGGAGGAGTCCGGCACGCCATTGGGGCCGCCCAGGGAGATATTGATGACGTCGGCGCCCATCTTCACCGAGTCCTCGATCGCGGCGATGATGTCCCCGTCAAGGGCCTTTCCCGCCTTGGCGGGATCATTGGAGACGACCTTCATGGCCAGCAGCTGGGCGTTGGGGGCGACGCCGTCGATGCGCCCCGAGGTGGCGAAGTCCGGCTCGCTTCCCTGCGAGCCATTGGCGGCGGCGATGCCGGCCACGTGCTGGCCGTGCTGGGAGCCGGTGAGGTCGCGGATCTCGAAGGACTCGTCGGCGTAGTTGTACCCGTTGGGGACCTTGCAGGTGAACCGCCCCCCGGAGGGGTTGGCCTCCTTGATCTTGGCGGCGCCGCAGTCATCGAGGCGCAGGTCGGGGTGGGAGGGGTCCACGCCGGTGTCGACGATGGAAATGACCGTGCCGGTGCCGTCCGCGCCGTGGCTGGCCAGGGCCGCGGGCACGCCCTCCTCATCGCGCGCCGAGTACTCGCTCGGGTAGTAGACGCGCTCCTTGCGCACCGAGGCCACGGCGGGCTCAAGGGCGAGCGCGGCGATCCTGTCCGCGGGCATGGTGGCGGTCATGCCGTTGATGAGGTAGCCGAATCGGTCATCGACCTGCAGGTCGTAGGCACCGCTCCAGGCGGCGATGAGGGGGTCCTGCGCGGCGAGGTTGGCCGACTCCGCCGCCGACGACGGCGAGGAGGGCTGGTCCTTGAGCATGACGACAACCCGGACCCGCTCGGCGGTGCCGGCCTGCGCCTGGCCCGCCGCCTCATCGACGGCCCGCTGGAGGATCGGGGGCGCGGCGGGCGCGGCGGGGGCTGGGGGCGCGGCAGGCGCGGCAGGCGCCCCAGAGGCCTGGTCCAGGAGCGCCTGGGGGATGATGAGCAGCAGCGAGAGCGTGGCGGCTCCCATGGCGGTGCGCAGGCGCGCGGAGAGCGGGAATCGCACAAGCTTCTCCTTTGCGGAGCGAGAGGACTCAACGATGGAACGGGGCGGGGAGCCGGCCCAAGACCCCCCTGAATGCCCCTGACCAGGGCGAGAGTACCGCGCTGTGTGAACACTGTGTGATGGAATGCGGCGGATAGCGCGGTGTCGCCGCGGATCAGGCCCGGCCCAGATACCGGGCGGTGCTTGACCGGCCGGCCGGTGATGACGCTACCGTCCCTCCCATGACCACCTCGATGATCATGCCCCGCGCCCAGCGTCTGCACGCTCACGGCATGCGTCGAATGCTGATGCGCTGACAGCGCCAGCCGTCGCTGTACCCCAATCACGGTCAGAGTCCGAGGTCGTCTCTGCTCGCGGCGCTCGTCGACTCCGCTCCTGCCCGCCGGGGCCGGACGCGTTCACCCCCGCCCCCCGCACCAGCGCCCCCCAGGACCCACCATGACCAGCACCCCCAGCACCGACCGCACCGACCGCACCAGAATCCCCGACACGCCCCGCTCCCCCGTCCGCGCCTCGCCGGTGCACCGCCACCCCACGTGGGACGCCACCACCGCCTGTCCCCGCGGGACCGGCCCCTCCCTGCGGATCGGCACGCTGCTCGCGCAGGCGGGCACCCGCACTGACCCGCTCACCGGCGCGATCACGACGCCGATCCACCTGTCCACGGCCTTCGGGCACCCCGGCCTGGGCGAGTCCACCGGCTACGACTACACGCGCACCGCCTCCCCCACCCGCGACGTCGTCCAGGACGCCCTGGCCCGGCTCGACGGCGGCGCGGCCGGCTTCGCACTGTCCTCGGGGATGGCCGCGATCGAGCTGGCGATCCGCTCCCTGGTGCCGGCGGGATCGAGGATCGTAGCCCTGGAGGACCTCTACGGCGGCAGCTACCGGCTCCTGGAGGTACTCGCCTCCGAGGGCGCCTACGAGGTCGACTTCGTCCTGGGGGACGAGGGCCTGCGCGAGGCCCTGGGGCCGGACCGGCCCGCCTCGCTCGTCCTGGTGGAATCGCCGACCAATCCGATGATGGCGCTCATCGACCTGGCCGCCGCGGCCCGGCTGGCCCACAGCGCGGGGGCGCTGCTCGCCGTCGACAACACCTTCCTCACCCCGTACCTGTGCCGACCGCTGGAACTGGGCGCCGACATCGTCCTGTACTCGGCGACGAAGTACTTGAGCGGACACAACGACGTCATGGCCGGAGCGATCGTCGTCGCCGATGAGGCGGCGGGAGAGCGCGTCCAGTACCGGCTCAACACGACCGGCGCGACGCTGTCCCCCTTCGACTGCTTCCTGCTGCTGCGGGGCCTGAAGACGCTGGGGGTGCGCATGGACCGCCATGAGGCCAACGCGCGGGCCGTTGTCGCGGCCCTTGAGCCGAGCCCCCTGGTGGATCGGGTGCTCTACCCGGGACGCAGCGGGATGGTGTCCTTCGAGGTGGCCGAGGGCGTGGACATCGCGGCGATGCTCGCCGCGCTGAGGGTCTTCACCTTCGCCGAGTCCCTCGGCGGCGTGGAGTCCCTCGTGACCAACCCGAGCGCGCAGACCCACGCCGATGTCCCGCCGGAGCGGCGGGCCGCCTACGGGCTGTCCGACCGCCTCCTGCGCCTGAGCGTGGGCATCGAGGACGCCGCGGATCTCACCTGGGACCTCCTCCAGGCCCTGGAGGCCGGGGCCGGGCGAGCGCTCTGAGCATTCGCGACGTTCTCAATCCACTGCGCTTCGCGCCGGTCGGCGGGCGGTTCCGCTGTGAGAACCGCCCGCGCGCTCACCAGGAGACGGGAACGGGGGCGCCCTCACGGTAGCCGGAGGCGGACTGAAGGCCGACGATCGCCCGCTCGCGGAACTCGGCGATAGAGGCGGCGCCCGCGTAGGTGAAGGAGGAGCGCACGCCGGAGATGATCTGGTCGATGAGGTCCTCGACGCCAGGGCGGGCCGGATCGATGTACATGCGCCCGCCGCTAATGCCCTCCTCAAACAGGGCCTTGCGGGCCCGGTCGAAGGCGTTCTCCCCCTCGGTGCGCCCAAGGACCGCGCGCATGGAGGCCATGCCGAAGGACTCCTTGTAGGCGCGCCCATCGGCGTCGATCTGGGCGTCGCCCGGGGACTCGTGGGTTCCGGCGAACCAGGAGCCGATCATGACGTTGGAGGCCCCGGCCGCGAGCGCGAGGGCGACGTCGCGGGGGTGGCGCACGCCGCCGTCGGCCCAGACGGAGGCGCCGAGGTCGTGGGCGGCCTGTGAGCACTCCAGGACGGCGGAGAACTGGGGCCGGCCCACACCGGTCTGCATGCGGGTGGTGCACATGGCGCCCGGGCCGACCCCGACCTTGATGATGGAGGCGCCGGCCTCGGCGAGATCGCGCACGCCGGCGGCGGTCACGACGTTCCCGGCGGCGATCGGCGCCCCTGCGGGCAGGGCGGATCGCACGGAGGCGACGGCGTCGAGCATCCGGTCCTGATGGCCGTGGGCGGTGTCGACGACGATGACGTCCACCCCGGCCTCGACGAGCTCGACGGCGCGCCCGGCGGGGTCCCCGTTCATGCCGATGGCGGCGCCGATGCGCAGGCGGCCCTCGGCGTCGACGGCGGGGCGGTAGATCGTGGAGCGCACGGCGCCGGCGCGGGTGAGGACGCCGACGAGGCGGCCCTCGGCGTCAACCACGGGCGCCATGCGGCGGCGGGCGGCCTTGAGGCGGTCGAAGGCCTCTCGGGCGTCGATGCCCTCGGGCAGGGTGACGAGCTCGGTGGACATGACGGCGCGCACCTGGGTGAAGCGATCCACGCCCGAGGCGTCGGAGAGGTCCACGATGCCCACGGGCCGGTCGGTCCCCGGGTCGACGACGATGGCGGCGCCGTGGGAGCGCTTGGGGATCAGGCCCATAACGTAGCCGCAGGTGTGGTGGGGCTTGACGGTGACGGGGGTGTCGTAGACGAGGTGGGAGGCTTTGACCTGAGCGACCGTGTCCATGACGACGTCGACGGGGATGTCCTGAGGGATGATCGTCAGCCCGCCGCGACGGGCCACGGTCTCAGCCATGCGCTTGCCGGCGACGGCCGTCATATTGGCCACGACGAGCGGGATCGTCGTGCCGGTTCCGTCGTCGGTGGCGAGGTCCACGCCCATGCGCGAGCCCACGGAGGAGCGCGAGGGCGCCATGAAGACGTCGTCGTAGGTCAGGTCGAAGGACGGGGCCAGCCCGTTGAGAAACTTCACCCCCAGAGCCTAGCCGAGTCGCGCGGCCGCCCCCGACTCGATCCTCCGGTCGCGCTCTCAGCTCAAAGCGCGCCCCACCTGGTGGTCGGATGATGGCCGCCGGACCATTCGCGCCGTTCCGCCCTCACCCGCATGGCGCGTGCGTGCCGCGCGCTTCCGACGTCGACCATGATCGCGGCGTCGCTCACCTTCATCGAGGGCATTTAGCGTCTCGCCCACGCGCCACCCACCGGCGCCCTCCGCGTCGAGAAGCGCGTCCGCGCCGACCGGTGCTCTCCGCACCGACCGGTGCCGTCCACACCGAGAAGTGCGTCCTGCCCGCACCTCTGGGCGCGGATGGCACCTCTGGGCGCGGATGGCGCCCGTCGGTGAAGCAACTCCCGGCTTCCCGGGTAATGGAAAACACCCCGGCTCCGACTGTCGATCCAGCCGATGACGGGGTGTTGGTGCGCCAGAAGGGATTCGAACCCCCAACCTGCTGATCCGTAGTCAGCTGCTCTATCCGTTGAGCTACTGGCGCATGTCGTTTCCGACAGGCAGGACTCTACGCTGCGCCCCTGGGCTCGCCAAATCGCCAGACCGTGAAGCGCGGCACAGGGCCAGGTGGGCCGAGGAGCCCCCACGAGGCGAGGACGGCGCCCCGACGAGCAGCCCCCTGGCCGAGCGGGTGGCGGCCATACCCGGGGTCATTGACCTGGTCATGCTGATCATCGGCGGCAACGACGTCGGCTTCACCACGATCGTTGAGAAGCGCTTCGCCCTCGGACCGCGCAGGGCGAGGACGCCGCCTGCCCATGCCGGCCGAGAAGGGCGAGGCTCTTCGCGGGGCCGCCACGCGGTTCCCGGCCGAGCGGGAGTGATCGCGCTCAGGGCGGGGCCCGGCGATGAGCCCGGCACGGGAGGAGCGCCCGGGCCCCTGAAGCGCATCCGGGACACGCGCTCCCGCGGTGTTCTCCGTGACTCTCAGTGACCGCGCGATCCGGCGATCAGATCACCCACCGAGGAGGAGGGACTCCTCGGTTCCTCATCCTCGGTGAGAACACCCGAGACCCGGCCCTCCACCTACCTCAGCAGCACCCCACGACCATCGCCGCTGGTCAGTCATGATTTCTAGAACGATCAGGGCCCGTGGACCCGGGTGATACCCAGGCCCACGGGCCCTTCGTTCGTGAGGCCGCTCAACTCCCCCGGTTCCCATGACGAGGAAGGAGCTGACCTCCTTCGCCGGATCGCCTAGAGCAGGCTCCCTAAAACCTGCGCCAGCCTCGGCCCGAACCGATCAGCGGGTTCCCCAACCCTCCCGATCCGTTCCGCCCGGCGGTGACATCCATATAACCCCGCGGACCTGGGAGCACACCCTTGACTTCACTGTGAAACGCCTGGGAAATCCTGCGGGGAGTTCGTGACCCGACGCCGGGGCGCTCGTGGCCCGACGCCGGGGCGCTCAAGGCAGTCATCCAGAACGACGCTGGGCCATCCGAAGCGGCGCCGGGCCGCCCAAAGCAGCACTGGACCATCCAGGGCAGCGCCGGGCCATCCAGGGCGGCGCTCCCCGCGGTGCTCCCAACGGCCCACCGGTGCTCCCAACGGCCAGGCGATGCCCCCGACGGCCAGGCGACGCTCCCCGCGGTGCTCCCAACGGCCAGGCGATGCCCCCAACGGCCCACCGGTGCTCCCAACGGCCAGGCGGTGCTCCCAACGGCCCACCGGTGCTCCCAACGGCACAGAGGACGCCTTCTGCTGGTTGCGGCTTCTCTTGACCGGGCCTGTCCTCACCCGATTCCCACCGCGCCCGGGGCGCACCCACGAGAACCCCAATCCCGCGCCGCAGCAGGCCTGACGACTAGCGTCCCGAGGCCGAGCGTGCGGAACCGCCCGACCCCGCGCCGCAGAGGGCCTGACGTGCGCCGGTGATCTTGGCGGGAGCGTCAGGGGCCCGACCCCGCGCGGCAGCGGGCCCGACGCTCCATCCCTGTCACTCCATCGAGACGAAAGCCCTCCCCTCCACCAAGCACAGAGAAGCCCCGGGAGAGCGATCCCGGGGCTGTCCGGCGGAGACGGGGGGATTCGAACCCCCGAGGGGCTTCCACCCCAACCTCCTTAGCAGGGAGGCGCACTAGGCCACTATGCGACGTCTCCAGACGCGAAGCGCGCTGCGAGACTACCCCAGGGCGCCCCGGCCCCGCAAAGCGAGGCGCGAGCACCGGGCAGCCGCAGCCGCCGCGGAGGAAGAGGGATTCGAACCCCCGGTGCGCGAGGCGCACAGCGGTTTTCAAGACCGCCACATTCGGCCACTCTGTCATTCCTCCATGGCCCGGCGCCACCGCCAGGCAGGACCGACCCTACAGCATCGTGCCCGCCCGGATGCCAGTCGGGCGCCGGGCACCCCGAACGGGCGCCGCGCTCACGCCGTGCTGACGGCGTGCGCCGGTCACCCCGGGCAGGCACCGGTCACCCCGAGCGGACGCCGCGCTCACGCCGTGTTCCCAACGGCCCACCGGCGCTCCCACCGGCGCTCACGGCGCCGGCCGGCTCGCCTCATCCGCGGCCGAAGAGCCCCCGACGGCGCGAGCCCCTCCCTGACTCCTCGGCGGGCGACGCTGAGGAGGGTCGGTCGAGGCGGCCCTCGGCGATGGCCTGCGCCATCGAGGGCCACACCGGCAGCCGGGGCATGAGCGTGGCCTGGAGGGCGTGGTAGATGTCCGGGTGCCCTTCCCAGATCCGCGCGGAGGGCGCGTTGGAGGTGTCGAGCTCGTGCCGCCACACGCCGGGCGAGACGATGAGGAACTCCTCGGCGTAGTCGAGCCACGTGCGGTAGCAGTGCTCGTAGAGCTCGACCTCGATCTCGCCGCGGCCGTCGTCGAGCAGGGCTTGGCGGATCGCGGCGGCGGCGGAGATGCCCTCGCACACCACCCAGTGCATGCGCTCACGGACGATGGGCCGGCCCTCGAAGTCCGTGGTGTAGACGAAACCCGGCCGGCCGTCGCTCCTCCAGGCGTCCGTGCGGGCGCGGTCGAAGAGTGACTCCGCGGCATCGAGCATCCAGTCGGGCATGGGCAGGCGGCGGCCCACGAGCGCGGCACGGGCCTGGACCGTCAGGCGGGCCCACTCAAGGCCGTGCCCGGGCGTGGCCCCGTAGGGGCGGAAGGGGTGGGCGGGGGCGTCCTCGTTGTAGTCCAGGCGCGGGCGCCAGGCGGTGTCGTAGTGCTCGGGCAGGCGCCAGTCATGGTCGCGGGCGTGGACGTTGACGGCGAAGTCGATGATCTGGACGGCGCGCTCCAGCCATGCCGAGTCCCCGGTGACATCGGCGGTGGCCAGGAAGGCCTCGACCGTGTGCATCGCCGCGTTGAGGCCCCGGTAGTCCTCCGGGTCGCTCCAGTCGACGGCGTAGGACTCGATCGGCATCCCGTAGGAGGCGTCCCACCAGCGCGCCTCGACGACGCGGCAGGCCTCGGCGAGCAGCTCATGGGCGCCGGGGCGGTTCGCGGCCGTCGCCGCAGCGGCGGCGAGCATGACGAAGGCGTGCTGGTAGCACTCCTTTCGAGCCGCCTCCCGAGTGGGGACGCCGTGCCCCTCGGCGTCCAGCTCATGGCCGACGGCGGAGTACCAGCCCCCGTGGGCGTGGTCGCGCAGCACGCGGTTCAGAGCCCGCACGCCGTGATCGGCGTAGCGGCGGCAGCCGGGGATCCCCAGGAGCGTTCCCAGGGAGAAGGCGAAGGTCATGCGACCGGTGATCCACAGTTCGACGGGGCGCGAGGCGTCCACGGCGCCGTCGGGCCCGATCCAACCGAAGCCCGCGGGCACCCGCGCGGCCCGCCCGAGACGAAGGAGCGCGTGCATCTCCTCGGCGAGCCAACGGTTGTGCTCCGGCGCGCTGAACCATCCCAGTCCCATGAGTCCTCCTCGACCCGGTGCGCATGGGCGGGAGCGGACGCGGCGGAGCGCCGTCGCCGCCCATGCCTGATGCAGCGCAAGGCTACCAGCCGGCGGGGTGAGCCCACCGGGCGGGCTCAACTGGTGGGCCAGGCCCTCTCCGCCTGGGCGAGGGCGCCCTCGGAGTCCAAGGAGCCCGCAACCCAGGAGGCCAGGGCCGTCCACATCGTGTGCGCGCCGACCTCGGGGGGCATGCCGTCAGAGGCGTCCATGCGGATGAGGGTCTGGCGCGACTGGAGCATCTCCGTGGCCCGCCGCCCCACTCGCGAGTTGATGGAGGAGGCGTCCACGCGCCGGTTGGCGGTGGCCACCCCGCCGAGCGCGGCCCTCGCCCGCGCCCACTCGGCGCTGGTCATGTACTCGGCCAGCGCCTGCGCGCCCGGGCCGTCGGAGAAGGAGACAAGGTAGTCGCCGCCCACGAGGACGGGAGTCTCATCATCCGAGGCGCTGGGCACCAGGAAGGCGTCGAGGTCGGCGCCGCCGTCGGGCAGGACGGTCTCGAAGGAACTCGAGGCGTGGACCATGTAGCAGCGGCCCTCGGCCAGGGCGGCGCCGGCGGCCTCCAGGGTCATGGCCGAGGAGCCCGCCCGTCCGCCGAGCGCGTGCCCGTCGGCGAGCACGAGGGAGGCCACCGAGTCCAGGGCGCGCACGGCGGTGGGGTCGTTGAGCGGGACCCTGTGCGACTCCCAGGCGTCATAGGCGCCCGGCCCCTGGGTGGCCAGGATCGCGTCCTCCAGCCAGTCCGTGACCGTCCACCCACTCGTGGGGCCGTCGGCCACCGGCAGGCACCAGGGCGCCGGATTCTCGGCGCTGGCCCCGGGGCTGGCGCCAGGGGAGGCCTGCGCGGTGGCCGCCCCACCCGGACTAGCGCTCGCGCTCGCCGTCGGGCCTCCCGTGGCCCCCGTGGCCCCCTGGCCCGCGGCGCCCGCCGAGGCCATCCTCTTCGTGAGGGACTCCAGTTCGGCCCAGGTGGTGGGCACCTTGTAACCGGCCTTGGCGAAGGCCGACGGCGAGTACCAGATGAAGGACTTCACGGAGGCCATGAGGGGCGCGGCGTAGAGCGTGCCGTCGTAGGTCCCGGCCTCGCCCCAGGTGCGCTCCCATCCGAGCTCCACGTTCGCCCCGACCTGGTTGGACAGGGCCGCCAGCCGGCCATCGGACACCAACTCGGAGATGATGCTCGCCTGGGGGACGATCGCGAGATCGCCGTGACGCCCGGCACGCAGGTCCTCCTCGAGCATGTCGGAGCCGGTGTGGACGACGCTGATGCCGGTGCAGGTGGTGAAGGCCTCCAGGGAGGCCTCCAGGCGCTGCGCCTCAACGCCCGTCAGCGGCGAGGTGAGCGTGAGCGAGGTGCCCCGCAGCGTGGGATCCACGTTGCAGCCAGGCGCGGAACTGGCCTGAGCGCCACTGATGCCCTTGGGCGCGCAGCCGACCAGGGCGGCGCCGGCCAGGGCGAGCGCCGCCCCCATGGCCCGACGCGAGGGGCGGGGAGGAACCGGGCCACCGCCGGGGCCTGCGGCGCCGGCGGCGCAGGGGGCTCCGCTCACGATGCTGGCGGCTCTGGCGCGCCGGGCGGGGCTGGGACGGCGAATGATGGGGCTCATCAAAGCTCTTCTCTCTCGGCGGCCCGCAGGGATCGAGTGCTCAGGAGATCGACGAGGGCGTCGAGGACCGCGGCGCATCCATCGTGCCAGACGGACTCGGTGATGATGTCGGCACTGGCCTTGACGGACTCGGGAGCCGAGCCCATGGCCACGCCGAGGCCCGCCCAGCGGAGCATCTCGATGTCATTGGTGCCGTCCCCCACGGCCACCACCTGGGAGGCGTCGGTGCCCAGGCGGGCGGCCAGGCCCGCGAGCGCCGTCGCCTTCGAGACGCCCTCGGGGGCGACGTCGAGCCAGGAGGTCCAGCCGATCGAGTACTCCTCGACGGTCGAGGAGCCCGTGGAGCGCACGAGGGCGCTGAACTCCTCCAGGCCCATGGCCGGCGCGCGCAGCACCACGCGGTTGACCGGCCGGGAGATGATCTCCTCGTGGCTGACGACGCGCTGGTCCTCGATGAGCTCGCCGTCGGGGAAGAGCCGGGTGACGAGGAAGCCCTCATCGGGGACCTCGACGGCGAAGATGCCCTCCGGGATGGCCTGGCGCAATGTGGAGATGACGTGCGCGGGGTCGAAGGTCACCGAGTCGATCACCTCGTGCCCGCGCTCCAGGCCGGGGTCCAGGCGCAGCGTGAGGGCGCCGTTGGCGCAGACCATCCAGCCGTGGCGGACGCCGATGTGGTGGGCCACCGGCAGCGAGGCGAAGACGCTACGCCCCGTGGACACGACGGTCTGGGCGCCGGTGGCGGTCAGGCGGGACAGCGCGGCGTGGAGGCGGTCGGAGACGCGCCCGTCGCGGTCGAGGATGGTGCCATCGACGTCGAGGGCGACGATGAGCCCCGGTCCCAGGGCGGGCCGGAAGCCCGGTCCGGCCGGGGCACCCGGCCCGGCCTGGGCACCCGGGCCAGCGGCGTCGAGGATCGGGGCGATGGCCTCAGCCCGGTTGGCCACGAGGAGGGCGTAGGCGTCGTCGTCCAGGGGGCGGGCCCCGGGGGGCCCCGGGTAATGGGTGGCTCCCCCGAGGCTGAGGGCCGGGGCGGAGTCGGGGTCGAGGTCCGTCAGCGGCGCACCCGAGGGGCGCACCTCATCGGCCGCCCCCCACCGCTCACCCGGGCCGGGCTCCCCTGCCGCCCCCTCCTCGGGGCGACGCGACCGGTCCAGGCTCATCGCTCGACGGGCTCGATGACCTCAAGGCCGCCCATGTAGGGGCGCAGACCCTCGGGGACGACGACGGCGCCGTCGGCGCGCTGCTGGTTCTCCAGGATCGCCACCATCCAGCGGGTGGTGGCCAGGGTCCCGTTGAGCGTGGCCACCGGCGCGGTGCCGCCCTCGCGGCGCTCGCGGGTGCCAAGGCGCCGGGCCTGGAAGGTGGTGCAGTTGGAGGTGGAGGTGACCTCCATCCAGCGCTCCTGGGTGGGCAGCCAGGCCTCGCAGTCGAACTTTCGGGCGGCCGAGCTGCCCAGGTCCCCGGCGGCGGTGTCGATGACCCGGTAGGGCAGGCCGACCAGGGCCAGCATCTCCTCCTCCATGGCCAGGAGGCGGGCGTGCTCGGCCTCGGCGTCCTCGGGGCGGCAGTAGGAGAACATCTCGGCCTTGTTGAACTGGTGGACGCGGATGATGCCACGGGTGTCCTTGCCGGCGGCGCCGGCTTCGCGCCGGTAGCAGGTGGACCAGCCGAGGTAGCGCTTGGGGCCGGCGGCCAGGTCGAGGATCTCATCGGTGTGGTAGCCGGCCAGGGCCACCTCGGAGGTGCCGGTGAGGTAGAGGTCGTCCGCCGGGAGGTAGTAGATCTCGTCGCTGTGGGCGCCGAGGAACCCGGTGCCGCCCATGATGGCGGGGGACACGAGGGTCGGCGTCGTCATGGGGGTGAAGCCGTGGCGGCCGGCCAGGTCCAGGGCGGCGGTCATCAGCGCGAGCTCCAGGCGCATGCCGGCGCCCTTGAGGTAGTAGAAGCGGGCGCCGGAGACCTTTGCGCCGCGGCGCGTGTCGATGATGTCCAGGCCCTCGCCCAGGGCGAGGTGGTCGGCGGGGGTGAAGCCCTCGGCGGCGAAGTCGCGCGGCTCGCCGCCCTCGTGGCGCAGGACGACATAGTCCTCCTCGCCCCCGGTGGGGGCGCCGGCGATGAGGTTGGGGAACTGGCGGGCGAGATCGTCGAGCTCGGCGGCGGCGCCATTGGCGGCCGCCTCGGCGGCCTTGACCCGCTCGGCGAGCTCCTTGGCACTGGCCAGAGCGGCATCGCGCTCGGCCCCCGGGGCGGCCTTGCCGATCGACTTGGACACGCTCTTCTGCTCGGCCCGCAGGGCCTCGAAGGCGCCCAGGAGGGAGCGGCGGGACTCGTCAGCGGCGATGATGCGGTCGACAAGGCCGACGTCGGCGCCGCGGGCGCGCTGGCTGGCGCGGTACGGCTCTGGGTTCTCACGGAGCTCGCGCAGATCGATCATGAGGCCGAGTGTAGCCAGCGGCCGGGCCGGGGCGCGCCGTCGTTCCCGCGCGCGGCAGAGGGCCGGCAGCGGTATCAGTCACCTACTGAATGACCACTGAGTGAGCGGACACTCCGGAGCTCCTTAGAAAACTTCTGCATTCATTGGATAAGCGCCTATAGTGAGGTCAATAGCGGCTCCACCTGCGAGCTCACCTGACCAATGCGGCTTCCCTGGGCCGCCCGACCCCTCACGCGGCCCGTACCTGCGCGGACGAGCGTGTCCCGCATCCCTCTAGCCTCCCAACCCGATACATGCCCCATCCTCACCCCAGGAATCGCTATGCCCTCCTCCTCACTGCCATCCTTCTCGCAGTTGCGCGCCTTCGTCGCGCTGTGCGACCACCAGCACTTCGGTGAGGCCGCTGCCGCCCTCGGCGTCTCCCAGCCCAGCCTCTCGCAGGCGATCACCGCCCTGGAGAAGCGCGTGGGCGGGGAGCTCGTGGAGCGCACCACGCGACGCGTGCTCGTCACCCCCCTCGGTGAGACCCTGCTGTCCTACGCCCGTGAGGCGGTCCTCGCGGCGGAGGCCTTCTCCGACGCCGTCACGAATCAGGGAGCGGCCCTGACCGGGGCGCTGCGGCTGGGGATCATCCCGACCCTCGCCCCCTATGTCGCGCCCGTCCTGCTCGACGGCCTGCGCGAGAGCCACCCGCAGCTCCAGCCCGGGATGCGCGAGATGGTCACCGGGGACATCCTGGACATGCTGGGCCAGGGCCGCCTCGACGCCGCCATCATCGCCGTCGAGTCCGAGATCCCCCGCATCACCGCGGTGCCGATGTTCGATGAGCCGCTCATCATCCTCACCGCCACCGACCATCCCTGGGCGGGCCGCGAGGACGTCTCCCCCGAGGATCTCGACGACGAGAACCTCCTGCTCCTCGACGAGGGCAACTGCCTGCGCGACCAGACCCTCGCCCTGTGCCAGCGCTACGGCAACCGCCCGCCGGTCGCGGTGGCGACCACGCTGTCGACGGTCATGCGGATGGTGGCGCACGGGGTGGGCATCACCGTCATCCCCGAGGGCGCGCTAAGCATGCTCTCCAGCGCGGACGCCCACGGCGTGGCCCGCTTCGCCGCTCCCACGCCGGTGCGCCGCATCGCCCTGGTCCACCGCGCCTCCTCCTCGCGAACCGAGGATTTTGCCCAGCTCGCCGAGATCTGCACCGATCTCATGCGGTCCACCGGGCTGCCGGTCCTGGAGCCGACGGCGAGCGCCGAGGCCGCCTGAGTCGGCCGCGCCGAGCTGAGCACGGCCGAATGGGCAGGCTGGCCTGCGTCATCATCAACCCCTCCAAGCGGGGGGCGACGCCGCGCCTGCGGGCCGCCCTCGCCGCTGAGTTGCGCGCCGCGGGGTGGGCGCGCGTCGACTGGGCGGCCACGACCCCCGATCAGCACGGGGCGCGCCAGGCCGCCAGGGCCGTGGAGGCCGGCGCGGAACTCGTTATCGCCGCCGGCGGGGATGGGACCGCGCGCGCCGTGGCCGACGGAGTCGCCCGGGCCAGTGGCCCTCGCGCAGGGGTGGAGTTCGGCATCGTCCCGCTCGGCACGGCGAACCTCGCGGCCCGGGGCCTCGGCATCCCGCTGCGCCGCTGGCCGGCGCTGCGCCTGGCGGCGGGCACGGCGGCGCACCGGGTGGCGCTGATCGACCTGCTGCGGGTGAGCACGGACGCGCTGGAGGCCGCCGGGGCGCCCCCGGAGCCCTGCCTGGTGGTCACCGGGATCGGGTTCGACGCCCGGCTCGTGGCCGCCACCCGCGCCGGGCTCAAGCGCCACGCCGGCTGGGGGGCCTACGCGATCGCCGCCGTGCGGAGCCTGGGGTCGCCGCGCCTGCCGATGCGCATCGCCGTCGACGGCGGGGCCCGGGAGGAGGCGCGTGCCCGCTGCCTGCTCATCGCGAACTCAGGCCAACTGCCCGCCGGGATCCGACTGCTGCCGGACGCCCGCATGGACGACGGCGCGCTCGACGTGGCCGCGCTCGACGTCAGGCGCGGCCTGGTCGGCTGGGCCTCGCTCGCCCGCCAGGTCCTGCCGCCCGCGCCCGCCCGCTACACGCCGCCGGGGCGGGGACTGGCGGACGTGCGGTTGGCCCGCGGACGCGAGGCGGTGGTGGACCTGGGCGAGCCCGCCCCGCTGGAGATCGACGGCGAGGTCCTCGCCCCGGCCAGGTGGGCGCGCGTGCACGTCGAGCCCGGCGCCGTCGCCGTCCGGGTGCCGCGGACGGGGTGAGTGCGGGTGAGCCCGGGTGAGCCCGGGTCCGGCTACAGCGTGCGGCCGGCGAGAACGTCGGCCACCCAGGCGCGCGCCACGGTGAAGTCCTTGTCGCTCGTGCCGGCGCTGACCACCACGGGGCGGCCGTCGAGCCGGGGGTAGGAGCCGAGGAAGCGGACCATGGGACAGGTCCGGTGCAGGCCGATGAAGGCGGCCTGGACGCGCTCCTCGCGGATGTGCCCCTCGATGTCGATGCTGAAGCGGTAGCGGCCCAGGGAATCGCCCACGGGGCGGGACTCGATGCGCGAGAGGTTGACCCCGCGGGCGCTGAACTGCTCAAGCATGTCGAGCAGGGCGCCGGCGCGGTCGTGCGGGAGCTGGACCATGAGCGTCGTCTTATCCGCGCCGGTCGGCTCGCAGACCCGCCCGGGCCGGGAGATCACGACGAAGCGGGTCACGGCGTCGGGATTGTCCGCCACGCCGCCGGCGATGACGTCCAGGCCGTACTGCTGGGCGGCCAGCGGGTTGCACAGGACCGCCTGGAAGCCGGCCTCGGCGCCCTCGGCGAGCGCCTTGGCGGGGGCGGAGGTAGAGGTGCCGGCCACGTAGACGGCGTCGGGGAGGTTGGCGTGGGCCCAACCGCGGCACTGCGCCCAGGCGTGGGGGTGGGTGGAGACGGCCCGCACGTCCTCCAGGCGGGTGCCGGCGCGACCGGCGAGCACGAAGGTGATGGGGATGGCCACCTCGGCGGTGATGACCAGCGGGGAAGAGGCGATGAGGTTGTCGATCGTGGCGTTGACCCCGCCCTCGACCGAGTTCTCGATGGGGACGACGGCGGAGGCGGCCTCGCGCTCGCGCACCCGGTCCAGGGCGGTGGGCACATCGGGGCAGGGCTCGACGTCGACGGCCGCGGGCGCGACGGCACGCAGGGCCATCTCGCTGAAAGTGCCGGCGGGACCGAGGAAGGACCAGACAGGAGCGTTCATGGGCCCGAGGGTATCCGCGCCCGTCGCGACGCGTCGCCGCCGTCCGCGCGACCGGTCTCGCTCCTATTTTCGACCGGTCTCGCGGAGAAGGCGGGCGCATCCCCATAATGCGGACTCATCGCACGTCAGGGGTTGACTCATGCGATGATGCGATCTACCTCACCCTCGACTTCAAAGGCGCCTCATGAGTGATGAATCCACGGTCTCAGTTGATCAGCCGGCCTTTCAGGCGCCGCCGAGTGTCGTGTCCCAAGCGCTATCGCCGCTGGGGCGCGCGCCCGCGCAGATCTCCTTCCTGCTGACCCTCGCGGCGGTGCTCGGCACGGCGCTCATCTCCGCGATCCTCATCCTCGTGGCCATCGCGCCCTCCGTGGACAAGGCGCCGTCGGGGATCTCACCGCTCCTCGTCGCCATGGGCTACAGCCTGGGTGGGCACCTGACCGGCGGCATCGACGAGGGCTCGGTTGGATCGGTGTCCATCGGGGCCTCCATGCTCCCCCTGGGCACGCTCGCGGCGGTGGCGACGGCGGTCCACCTCCTCGCGCGCCGCCGCGCGCGCCAGGACGAGTCCTGGGCGCCGTTCGGCGCCGTCGCCCTGCGCGCGGCCCTGGAAGCACTGGCCATCGCCGTCGTCGCCTGCCTTCTGACCGGCATCGTCTCCGTGTCCGGCGACGGGATGAGCCCCGACCTCGACAAGGGCGAGATCCACGCCTCGCCGGGGTGGATCCTCCTCAGCGTCTGGGTCCTCATCTTCGGCGCGCTGACAGCCGCACGCGCTGGTAGCGCCTTGCTGGCGCGCGCCCCCGGGGCCATCCAGCGGGTGGTCCACGAGCTCGGCGGGCTCGCCTGGGGCGTCGGCGTCATCCTCGGCCCCGTCGTCGTGCTGGGCGCCATCGTCGGCGCCGCGCTCAACGACGCCGCCCACGCGATCCCCGTCATCCCCGTCTACCTCGGCAACCTGCTCATCTACGCGCTCAGCCTGGGCACGCTCGGCGGAGCGTCACTCTCCGCGAGCCAGCGCGACGCCTTCGGCGTCTTCGCCGACATCCCGGTCGACGCCGGGACGACGACGAGCCTGGCCTGGGATGCGCTGGGCGGCTGGTCGGCCCTCCTGTTCCTGGCGATCCTGGTGCTCCTGGTGGTGGCCGCGGCGCGCATCGGCACGCGTCGCCAGCGCCTGGCCGCGCCCTCCTTCGAGCGCGTCTGGCAGATGCCGGCCGTGGGCCTCGTCCTGGCCATCGTGGCACTCCACCTGCTGATTCCCCTGAGGGTTCATATCGGCGTCTCCGTCGCGCGCTTGGGCTCCCACAGCGCGGGCCTCTCCCTCGTCCCGTCGTGGTGGTCCTCCCTCACACTCGCGCTCATCCTGCTGGTGATCTCCGTGCTCGCCGAGTACGTCCCCGGCCTGCTCCACGCCAATGCGGCCTCGCTGCTGCGCCTCATCGGTGGTGGCGCCGCCGTCGACCGCTGGGTCGCGGGCCTGCCGGCCACCGGAGCGCTCCCAATGGCGTCCGGCCAGTTCGCGGCAGGGCCGGTGGCCTCGACCGGCCCGCTCGCCTCCGCTGGTCCCGTCGCCCAAGCCAGTCCCATCGCCGCGGCGGCGCCCCCGCCGCCGGGGACGCCCGCGGCCAGTCCCGGTACGGGAGCCTTCCCGCTGGGTGCGCCCGGCACCGGCGCCTTCCCGCTCGGCACACCCGGTACCGGCGCCTTCCCGCTCGGCACGCCCGGCACCGGCGCCTTCCCGCTCGGCACACCCGGTACCGGCGCCTTCCCGCTGGGCGCCCCGGACACGGGATCATTCCCCGCTGGCGCAGCCCTCGCCGTGGCCGGCACGGTCCCCGCGCCGGCTATCCCGGCCCCCATGAGCCCCCGGGCACGCCGTCGCCTCAAGTTGGTCACGGGCGCCGTCGTCGCCTGCCTCGCGCTCCTCATGGGCTTCTTCATCGCCGTCGAGATGCTCAACTCCCAGCGCACGCCTGAGAAGGAGGTCGAGAAGTACCTCGATCTCGTGGCCGCCGGGAAGGCCTCCGAGGCCACGGCCATGGTGGACCCAGGAGTGTCGAACGATCAGCGCGCGCTCCTGACGGACTCGGCCATGTCCGCGGCGACGTCGCGGATCACGGTGGTCGACGTCGAGGAGAAGGAGAAAGGGAAGGGAGACGATGAGAAGCGGGTCGAGGCCACACTGTCCGTCAATGGCGAGAAGTTCACCCGGATCTTCACCGTGTCCTCCAAGGACAAGTCCTTCGGCCTGCTCAACAACTGGAAGGTGAAGACCTCGCTGGCCATGCCCGTCCAGCTGTCCTCCAAGTCATTGGGGGGCCTCAGCGTGGGCGGCACCGAGGTCGCTCTGGAGAACCCGAGCAAGAGTTCCAAGGGGCCGAAGCCCCCGGAGCGCGCCGGCGGGACCGCCGTCCAGTACATGTACCCCGGCATCTACCCCATCGCCAGCGCGTCGGCGACCTCCGCTTATATCACCACTGATAAATCCTCGGTCACGGTCCTGCCCGGCGACAGCGCGGCCTCGGGGACCGTTCTCGCCGTCGAGGGCGCGCCGACCGAGGAACTTAAGCGGTACGTCCTGGCCAAGATCAACGAGAAGGCCACAAGCTGCGTGACGCCGCCGACCAATACCGACAGCTCCTGCCCCATCGAGCTGCGGAGCACGGACCTGGCGTCGCTCTCGGTGACGACTCCGGCGAGCACGGTGACCATGGACGACGCCTCCACCTTCAAGAGCGGCACGATCGTCTTCACCTACCGGAGGAACCCCTCCACGTGGGACAAGAACCCGAAGGACCAGACGGTGAGATACACCTTCTCCGGGACAGTCGATCTGTCGGGCAGCGGTGACCCGGAGGTGACCGTCACCAGGGCGGCCCACGCCCTCGCCTTCTGACCCCGCCCCTTTCGCCGGGGCCGGGCGATCAGCGCGCGGCCCCGCACTGCTGCCGTCCCCCCTCCGAACCGGTCTCGCTCCTCATTTCGACCGGTCTCGCGGGGGGCCGTAGGCTTCTCGGGTGAGCAGGCGACGGCGGAACCCCCAGCAGCGCTTCGCGCGCGCAGTGGTCTACGGCATCATCCTGCTCACCGTCCTCGGGATGATCCTCGCGATGATCAGCGCGTCCTCCGCGGCCTCCACCCAGGACACGGCGGGGCGCACGCCCGTCATCGTGCTGGGCACCCGCGATCTGACCTGGGGGGGCCTTCGCGAGATCGCGGGCGCCTCCTCTTCCGCCGCTGGCGACGCCGGCTCCCTCCTCGACGCCGCGAGCAGCGGCGAGCCCGTCAACGTCGTCGTACGCTCGGCAAACCCGGCCACCTGCCCGGCCGACGGCTGGCTGACCCTCGGCGCCGGGTCCCGCGCCCGCGCCCTGCCCCCCGGCGCCGCGTCCACCCCGGGCGCCCCGGCCTGCCTGGACGCCCCCGACGCGGCATCCGCCCTGGCCGCCTCCAGAGGCTCCGGCTACGAGGCCCGCCCCGGGGCGCTGGCCACCGCCCTGGCCAAGGCCGGCGCGCCCGCCACCGCCATCGGGGATGCCGCCTCCCTCGCGCTGGCCACCGAGGGCGGGGCCGCCACGACCAGCGACAGCCTCAAGGAGCTCCTGGCCTCCGGTCCCAGCGGGCTGACCCTCGTCGACACCGCCGCCGGGGCCACCACCGCCGAGCAGCGGGTGACGGCCCTGGCGCGGGCCCGCGAGGCGGTCCTGGCCGCGATGCCGCGGGCGAGGGTCGTCATCGTCTCCGTGGCCGACGCCGAGAGCCCCGGCCCGCAGATCGGCATCCTGCCCGCGGGCACCACCTCCCCGCGGGGCCGCGACGGCGGCCTGCTCGTCGGCGACTCCACCCACCAGGCGGGACTCATCCAACTCACTGACCTGGCCCCCACGATCCTCGCCGCGCTCACCGGGAGCCCCCACCCGGGCGGCGCCTCCGCGCGGATGACCGGCAGCGCCCTCGCCCTGCCCGATTCCCCTCCCCCGGCCGCGAGCGCGGAGCCGGGCGCTACCGACCCCGCGGGGTCCCGCGCCGTGGAGGAACTCGCCGACGACGCCCTGCGCGCCCGCGCCTCCCACCTGGCCACGATCCCATCGATCCTGCTCCTCATCGCCGCCTCCGGGGCGCTCGCGCTCACGGCCGCCCTCGCCCTGCGGGGCGCGCCTCGACCGCGCGCGCTCATCGCTCTGCGCGGGGCCGCGCTGGCGGCCTCATGCCTGCCGCTCGCCGCGCTCCTGTCCGGGGCCATTCCCTGGTGGCGCGCCGGGGCGTCGGCGGGCGAGCCCTCGTGGGCCGCCGCGGCCGCCGCCCTCGCCGCGATCCTGTTCATCGGCGGCGCCCTGGCCGGGCTCGTCGCCCTCGCTGCCCGGGCCGTGGGGCGCCCTCGCGGGGAGGTGGCGCTCGTCGCGGGGCTCACGTCCCTGGCCTGGCTGCTCGACGCCGCCCTCGGGGCGCCGCTGGCCTTCAATGGGGCCCTGGGCATGGACGCCGTCGTCGCGGGCCGCTTCTACGGCATGTCGAACACGGGGTTCGCGATTGCAGCCGCCGCGCTCATCATCGCGATCGCCGCGCTCCGAGCCCTCGCGCCTCCCGGCCGCGGCTGGGCCCTGGGCTTGGTGGCGCTCATGGGCGGTGGGGCCCTCGCGCTTGACGGCGCACCCTGGCTCGGCGCCGACCTCGGAGGAGCGCTCACGCTCGCGCCCGTACTCGTGGTGCTGGCCGTCGCCCTCGCCGCCCCAGAGTTGGGCCGACGTGGCCGACTGCGCGCCGGCCTGGGCGCCGTCGCGGGAATGCTGGTGGTCGGGACGGTCCTGGCGGGCCTCGACCTCGCACGCCCGGCAGATCGGCGCACCCACCTGGGGCGCTTCGCGGCGGGCCTCGCCGACGGCTCGGCCTGGGGCACGCTGGAGCGCAAGGCCGGGGCGCTCATCGCCCCTTTCCTCAGCAGCGCGCTCGCCCTGACGGCGCTGATGGCCGGGCTGGTCACCGTCGTCGGCGCGGCCTGGTGGGGGGCCCGGGAGCACCGGGCGTGGCGCGAGGGGCGGTCCGCCTACCGGTGGCTCACCACGGGTCGCGCCGCTCCTCGGTGGGTCGGGTCAGCGCTGGTGGGGCTGGGAGTGCTCGTCGTCGTCGAAACGCTGCTCAACGACTCGGGGCCGTCCATGGCCGTGATCTCAGCCGCGACGGCGGCGCCCCTCATGCTTCGGGCGCTGCTGGCGGCGCGCCCGGGGCGGCGGCCTGCTTGACGGCCCGGAACGCCATGAAGGGCGCCTGCGCGCGGATCGCGCCCTCGTCCCGCGCATGAATCGGCACGCGCTGGCCGCGGAGCTTGCGCCGGGCGATGGCGTGCATGACGGCGCGGTACTGGGCGGCGCGGTGCAGCTTGCCTGCCATGTCGTTGCCGGAGGCGCGGTGCTGGATGTCGCAGGGAACCTCGATGACCGTCAGGCCCGCGACGAGCACGTCGATGGTCATGCCGACCTCCACGCCCCAGCCCTCGGCGAAGGGCTGGGCGGCGTCGTAGGCGGCCCGGGTCAGGCAGCGCTGGCCGGACAGGGGCGCGATCGGCGCCCAGCCGGTGGTGGCGGCGATGGCGCGACGAGCGGCGCGCACGACGCGGCCCCGCCCGCCGGCACCCGCCTGCTTGGGCAGGACGGCGATGGACATGTCCGCGGCGCCGTCAAGCACCGGCGGGACCAGATCGGCGCAGGCGGCGGCGGAGTCCCCGAGGTCGCCGTCGAGGAAGAGCAGGAGGCGGGTGGGGCCGTCCTCGTAGTCGCGCATGGCGACAACCCCCGCGCCGGTCTCCATGGCGGAGGCCTTGCCCCGGCTCACCGAGTGGCGGACGGTGACGGCGCCGGCGCACCGCGCCGCGCTCTGAGTGGAGTCGCTGGATCCATCATCGACGACGACGACGAGGTCGACTCGCGGGATGGCGCGGCAGGCGCGAACCGTGGCCGCAATGCGGTCGGCCTCGTCCTTGGCGGGGATGACCACGGCGACTCGTTGATCGGCCCGTGGCGCTGAGGACGGACTCACAGGCTAAGCCTAGTCATGATCGGGGCTCCCGTGTGGGATCGGATGACCACCTCCTCGGGTCTCAGCTCGGCAACGGGGGCGGCCGTGTTGCTGAAAGCTTGCGGATTGAACGCATTTGCCCAGGTGGCTTCTAAGGACGGTGGAAACCGTCGCCGGAGCGTGGAAGCCTGGGCGCCGGGACCCGTCAACGGCGACGGGCCCCCGTCTTTCCCCTCGCCACCCCTCTCAATGGGCCGCATGAGCGCCCGCCCAGCAGCGGCGTCGGGACTGAACCCGGTCGCGCCCATAGCCGCTGAGGCCCCGGGCAGTCACCGCCCGGGGCCTCAGCATGGGGTGAGGCGATCGCGAGACGGGACGGCGGGGCCCCGGGTCAATGCCTCGGGGCCCCGCCGTTCGCGGGCGTGGCAACGGGGGCGCGCCGCTCAGGAGGCGGAGCGCCTGCCCGCCATGAACCACCAGGCCGCTCCTCCCACGCCGACCAGGGCGGCCGGGGTGAGGATCCAGGGAAGCATGTCCAATCCGTCACTGCCCCTCTCGCTCGCCGCCGCCTGGGTGGCGGGGGCCGCCTGCTGGGAGCCGGGGTCCGACGACGGCTTGCCACTGGGGTTGGTCGTCGAGGCCGACCGCGGCGTCCGAGTCGGGCTCGGGCCGGTGGCGCCCTGCGGGACGGGGTTGGGGGCCTCACTTGAGGCCAGCGGGCTGGGCGCGCCGCCCAGAGAGGGGTTGGTGGCGTCGCGCAGGACCTGGCCGACGGCGCTGGCCGAGCTGTCGCGACCGGCTGGGACCGGGTTGGGCGACGCGGGGCCGACGACGCTGCCGGGGTTCGTGGTTCCCGGCAGTGCGGGCAGGGGGAGCGATTCCCGGGGCGCGGCGCCAGGGTCGGCCTGGGGGGCGGGCTCCTGCGGAGCCGGGGCGGCGGGCGCTGCGATCTCCGGGGCGGAGGGGGCCTCTGGAGCCCGCGGGGCGGGGGGAGCCTCTGGGGCCTCCGGGGCGGGAGCCCCCGGAGCGCCTGGCGCGGGGCTCCTGGGTGCGCCGTCACCGCGGCCGTCACCGTCATGGCCACCACCGTCATGGTCGCCACCACCGCCGTGGCCGCCACCACCGCCGTGACCGCCATCCTGATCACCGCCGGGGTCCTTCGGCGAGGGGGCCGGCTCCTGAGGCTGAGGCGCCGGGGCCTCGGGAGCGCCCGGGGCCGACGCGGGGGAGGTCGCCGTGAGCGTACGGAGGATGCCATCGGCGCCGATATAGGTCGCGGAGGCCTTGTCCTTGAAGTCGGGGCCCGGGGTGAAGACGACCTTCCCGTCCTCATCGATGGACCAGGTGCCGACTCCCTCTTCGTGCTGGGGGCTGAGATCGCCTCCCGCCGGGACGGTGAACTCCGCCCGGCCTTTGACGATCTCCCTGGTCTCGGCGTTCGGGTCGGTCTTAGGGGCCCCGTCCTCACCGGGGCGGGCCCCAGGGGCGGGGCCCGGCTCCGCTTCGCCCTCATCATCCTTGTCCCGAGGAGCGTGAGGGCGAAGGGCATTGCGATCGCGCCGGGGGGCGCTGCGCTCCCCGGGGTCGTCCTCGTCAGCAGCCCGCGGGAGACCGTCCTGGTCCTCGGGGTCGCCCGCCTCGCCGCGCCGCTCCCGTTCCGTGTCCGCGGGCTCATCGTCCTGAAGATCCCCGCGCTCCCGCGGATCGGCCGCGTCCCGGACCGCGGCATCCCGGACCTCGGCGCCAGCGGCCTGATCCGCCTGGTCCCCCTGATCCTGAAGGTCGGCTCGGGGCTGGTCCCGCCTCTCGCCGTCCTGAGGGCGGGCCTGGTCGGCGACCCGGTCCTCCTGCCGGGCCTCGGCCCGCGCGCCCACCCGGTCAGCGGCGTCGACGGGGGCGCCAACGCCCGGCTCGGGGGTCTTATCGGCAGTGGCCGAGGGACTGATGACCGCGATGGAGGCGGCGATGGCGAGAGCGAGAGCGCCGTTCCCGGCGATGGGGTGCTTCACAGGATCTCCCAAAGTGGAGTGTCACGGGCTGATAACGAGGCTAGCAGGCTCCGCGTATCGGCGGAAGGGCAGTTCAGCGCAGTTCAGTGCGATTCGGTGCGGTTCAGTCCGGTTGTGCACGGTTCCCGGAAACTCAGTGCAGGAGGGCGTACACCTTCCAGGTCTCGGCATCGGAGTCCACGACGAGGGAGCAGTCCCCGACTCCGCCCCACGGGATCGCCGGGGAGGTGGCCTCGATCGCCCGGGACGTCGTCGGATCGGACATCCGGGCGTAGAGCCACTGCTCGGATTCGTTCTGGCCGTAGTAGTAGACGCCGTCGCAGGTCGCGGGGGCGAGGGCCGCCAAGGTGATGGAGGGTTGATCGCCAGCGTCCATCACCAGCCGGCCCACCGCGTGGATCGACCTCTCCGGGAAGCCGACGACGCTGGTCGGCAGGGAGTTAAGGTCGAGGCCGGTGATCGAGGCGAGGCGGGAGCCGTCGTCGACGCCGAACAGGCTCAGGGCGCCACCGGTCGCGTCGCTCCAGCCCACGGCCACCAGCGAAGCGCTCACTGTGCAGATGTAGGCCGGCGCGGCGCCGGTCCCGCCGTCGCCGACCAGGCTCCCCTCACCCACCGCGCCCGCACGGGAGATCCGCGAGTAGTGGGCATTGCCGTCCACCATGAGGACATGGCTGTCCGTGGCCGCGGTGGCCGTGTGCCCGCTGGGCACGGTGACGGTGTAGACGCCCTGGCTGTCGACGCCGGCAGCCGAGGAGTCGGGCAGGGTGAAGAGCGGATTGCCCCCGACCCAACTCACCGTGGCGCCCGACGGCGGGGTGACGCTCGTGGGCGCGCCCAGGGCGGTGCCGGTCAGCGGGTACCAGGACATCCCGGTCGGGGTGACCGCCCAGATGGCCGCGGCGCCATCCATCGTTCCCAGCACGAGGGCCTGGGCGTCGGCCGGTGCGGCCTGGCTGCTCGCCGGTGCGCCGTTGACGTCGAGGATGTCGAGGATGTCGAGGGTCGAGCCCGGCGTGAGGATGGCGACGCCATCGGGCAGTGCCAGAGGGCTCGTCTGCGGCTTGATCTCGGCCTCCCAGACCGCCTTGGGGCTCAGCGGCGACGGCGCGGAGTGGGAGGGCAGCGCGATCGTCCCGCTCGGTCGCGGAGTGGTCGACGCGGAACCGGCCGGGGATGCCGAGGGCCCCGTCAGCATCTTGGCGAGTACCGCGACGGCGCCCGCTGCCCCGACGGCACCGACGGCCCCGACCGCCCCGAGGACGGCGCGCCGGGACACCCGGCTGCCGCCGCGTCCCGGCGCCTCGCCGGCGGTGCCCTCATCCTCGATCGACGGCATGTCCCTGGGGGCGTCGCGGCGCGATGGCGCGGGCTCCCCCGGGCCGCCCATCCGCTGGTCCTCGTCCTGCGGCGCGGCGGGGGCGGCGGGGGCGATGGGCTCCGCCGCAGGCGCGGCGGGGGCCGCCGCAGGGGCGGGGGGCATGGGCGGCGCGGGAGGAATAGGAGGCGCGGGGGGCACTGGGGGTACTGCCGCGAGGGGCGCCGGCATCACCCCGTAGGAACCGTTGGCGACGGGCGCGGAGGACGCCGTCGGGTACCTGCGGGTGTCCGGAACCTGGGGCTCCTGCGGGGCCGACGGCGCCTGCGGGAGCATCGGGGATCGCGGCGCTTGCCGCTCCGGGGGGAGTCGGAGGACCGGCCCGGGATCCGCGGCGGGCGCAGCCCCACCGCCCGCCGGCTCGACGTCGTCCGCTCCACCCGGGCCCGCGGCGCCGGCCATCGAGGGGGGCCCGCTGACGGCGAGGGCCTCATCGGGGTCGATGCCCACCCCGGCCGGGGCTCCCGCGCTGGCCCACGTCCTGCGGGCATCCGCGCCAAGCGCCTCCCACTGGTCGTCGGAGGCGAAGGCCATCGCGTCGAGCGGGTCGATGGGGCTGAAGTTGGCGTCGTTGGGACCGCGCAGGATCGCCCCGGTGATGTCGCCCTTGAGGACGTACCAGAGGGAGTCCTGGCCGTCCCGCACATGCATGGGGGCGAGCACCCCGTCGCCGTACTGCGTGCCCACGAGCCACACGGCCGCGCTGATGCAGGTGACCGCGGGCGCCTGCCCATTCACGGGCGTCACTTCCCGACCGTTGATGGTGATGACTCCGGCGGAGTCGACCTCCGCCTGGATGACCGGGCGGGTGAAGGCCATGCCCAGGAGGTCGGGGGTCATCTTCTGCATGGCGGTGTCCTTCTTGGGGGATGCGTCAGGGAGGAGGAGGCGCCCGGGAGCGCGCCGTCCCTGAGAGGGAAGGCGGCGGCAGGGGACGCCGCTGTCCTCGATCCTCGGACGAGGCAGCACCACCCATGAGGCGGCGCTGAAGATAACGGTACCATCACGGCGTTTGGCCGGATAAGTGCTGTTTTCGCGCCCCGGGCGCTCGTGCGACGCCGTCGGGGGCAGTCCAGCCCACCGGCGCCCAGGCCCGTGGCGCGGGGATGGCGGGATGCCGCCTTCGGGCGGGGGCCGCCGGACCGCGGGCAGCGACCGGGGGAGGTTAGAGGAGGCTGCCGTTCATGACGCGCTCCCATTCCGCCGCGCGGTCCGCACGGCGCCCGGCCTCGATGAGGATCTGCTGAGCGGCGGGCAGGTCCTCCACGATCATGGCCGCCATCGCCTGGGCGGTGCCGGACCGGCGCCCCCAGCCCTGCCGGGCGGCGTCGAGCGCCATGCCGGCGTCCCCCCACTCCCCCAGCCCGGAGCGCAGGGCGGTGACCAGCGTGTACACCGCGGCGCGCCGTTGCCAGGCCTGCCCGGTCGGGGCGGGGTGCTGGGCGCGCAGCCGGACGACGAGCTCGTCGTCGGTCTCGAGGTGGGTCAGCCAGCCGGAGTGGAGGAGGAGGTGGCCGGCGCCGTCGAGGCCCGCCTTCCAGGCGCGGCGGGCGGCGACGGCGGGGGCAGGGGTGTCGGTGAATGTGGGGATGGTGGCCGCCCACTCCCCCAGCCAGACGGCGTCGACGATGGCGGCCAGGTCCGCGCGCCCCAGGGCGGCGTGGTCGACGAGCTCGGCGGCCTGATCGCACTGCTCCTGGGCCGAGCGGGTCCGGTCCTCGTCGAACTCGCCGGCGACGAGCCGGGCGACGGCGGGGGACATCGGCTGCGGGGAGGAGGTGTCGGCAGCGGGCATGGGCATCGCTCCTTCAGGGCGGGGCGCTCAGGACGGCCGGGCGCCGCGGGAATCAGCGTAGGCCAGCGACGCGGCGTGACGGAGCGCGCCAAGCGGCGTGACGAGCGGTTCCGAACCGGTCTCGTCGCTGTTTTCGACCGGTCTCGCGCCAGCAGGGAGTGGTGGCCGCCGCCGGGGGTTGAGAGCCCTCCGACGGCGGCCACCTGAAGCTCCGCACCACTGGAGCCGACCTGTTAATGATAACGGTTCTCGGCTAGGATGTCACGCATCCGATCCGATCCCTTGCGAGGAAGCATCATGCCTAACCCCGACCAGTTCGCCCGCATCCGCACCGCGCCCGGCTTCATCGCCGCCCTCGACCAGTCCGGCGGCTCCACCCCCAAGGCCCTGGCCGCCTATGGCGTCGGCGCCGACCGCTACGGCGACGACGCCGAGATGTTCAACCTCGTCCACGCCATGCGGACCCGTGTCATCACCTCTCCCGCATTCACCTCGGAGCGCATCATCGGCGCCATCCTCTTCGAGCGCACGATGGACGGCGCCATCGAGAACCGACCCACCGCCGAGTACCTGTGGGACGTCAAGGGAATCGTCCCCTTCCTCAAGATCGACAAGGGCCTGGCCGAGCGCGCCCACGGCGCCCAGGTGATGAAGCCCATGCCCGAGCTCGACTCCCTGCTCGACCGCGCCGTCGCCCAGGGCATCTTCGGCACCAAGGAGCGCTCGGTCATCCACGGCGCCGATCCCGCAGGGGTCGCCGCCGTGGTGGACCAGCAGTTCGAGGTGGCCCGGCGAGTCCTGGACAAGGGGCTCGTGCCGATCATCGAGCCCGAGGTCTCCATCAGCGCCCCGGATAAGGCTGAGGCCGAGGCGCTGCTGCGCGACGCCCTCACGGCGGGCCTGGACGCTCTGCCCGAGGACGCCGTCGTCATGCTCAAACTGACGATCCCCTCCGAGGATGGCTTCTACAGCCCGCTCATGGCCCACCCCAGGGTGGCGCGCGTCGTAGCCCTGTCTGGTGGTTACCCGCGCGAGGAGGCCAACGAGCGTCTGTCGCGCAACCCCGACCTCATCGCCTCCTTCTCCCGCGCCCTGCTGGAGGGACTGAGCGACGGCCAGTCCCAGGAGGAGTTCGATACGACCCTCGCCACCACGATCGACGGCGTCTACCGGGCCTCCATCGCCTGAACGCGCTCAAGGCCGGCGCGGCGCGGGGTTGATCCGCGCCGCGCCGCTCCTCGCACTGCGCGCCGCGACACCCACCGCGCGCCCCACACCCCACCACCGCACACCCCACACCGACTGGCGCCCTTCCCCCCGACAGGTGCCACCAACACCGAGAGGAGCAGGCAAAACGCACCACTCGGCGCAATCAGCACCTCTCGGCGCGGGCACCCCACCACCCCACCACCCCACCACCCCACACCCCGCGCGCACCCCGCCACCCCGCCACGCGGGCGCGCCTCGCCACCTCGCCACCTCTCGGCGCGGGCGCGCCTGTCGGCGCGAGGCGGCACAATGACCCCATGCCCTGCGCCTGGACCCCCGCGCTTCTGGCAGCCCTGTGCCTCCTCCTCGCCGCGGCCTGCGGCATCACCGCCCGGCAGCGCCACCTCCTGCGTCTGGTGCGCCTGGACAACGCGCGCCTGCGCGCCACCGCCCAGGACCGAGCGACCCCGCGCGACGTCCTGGCGCACGAGATCCGCACGCCACTGGCCCTCATCGGCGCCTCCGCCGAACTCCTCGCCGAGGAGACCCCTGGGGAACTCAACGAGGTGCAGCGGCGCTTCGTCCACACGATCCAGGACAACGCCCGCCAGGCCCAGCAGATGGCCGAGGACTTCCTCACCGAGGCCCGCCTGGGCCACGAACTGTTCTCCCTGCGCCTGGCGGACGTGGAACTGCGCGGCCTCGTGCGCGAGCTCATCCAGGAGATGCGCCGCACGGCGAGCAACCCGATCCGACTGGAGGAGCGGGGCCGCCCCATCCGCGCGCACGCCGACCACCGCCTCCTGCGCCAGGCCATCGCCAACACCGTCACCAACGCCCTGCGCCACTCCCCTGAAGGCACCACCGTGACGGTGCGCGTCAGCGCCGAGGCCGAGGACGCGCTCATCACCGTCATGGACGACGGCCCGGGCATGACCCCCCACGAGCGCAGCCAGGCCTTCGAGCCGTACGCCACAACCAACCCCCTGGCCGCCCCGGCGAGCCGAGGCGCGGGCCTGGGCATGCTCGTCACCCAGCGCATCATGGAGGCGCACGAGGGCGGCGTCCTCATCGACACGATCATGGCCAAGGGCACCACCGTCTACCTCTCGCTCCCCTTGCGCCGCGACGCACCACCGAAGGAGGGCCAGCCGTCGTGACCTCGCACCCGACCCCGCCATCGCTCACCGCGCTGATCGTCGACGACGAGCCGCAGATGGTCTACATCATCACCTTCGCGCTGGAGACCCAGGGCTTCAGTTGCCTGAGCGCCTCCACCGCCGAGGAAGCCTGGGCGATCCTGTCCAATCAGGCCATCGACCTCGTCATCCTCGACGTCATGCTCCCCGGCGCTAGCGGCGTGGAGCTGTGCCGCCGCATCCGGGCAGCGGGGATCGGAGCGCCCGTCATCCTCCTGACGGCGCTGGGCGACGAGCCCCACCGGATCGCCGGGCTGGAGGCTGGAGCCGATGACTACGTGACCAAGCCCTTCTCCCCCCGGGAACTCGCCCTCCGGGCCCGGGCGGTCACCCGGCGCACAGGGGCGGGCCCGGAGGCGATCGAGAACGGGCCCCTGCGGGTCTCCACGCTCACCGGCCGGGTCTCCTGGGCGGGGCGCTCCATCCCACTGCCGGATACCGAGGCCAGGCTGCTGGCGGCGCTGGCCCGCCACCATGACACGGTCGTCACCTGGCAGGAGCTGCTCGGTGAGGTCTGGGACACGAGCGACGACTCCGGGGGCAGGGAGATGGTGCGCACCACCGTCTACCGCCTGCGCCGTCACCTCCAGGCCCGGGGCATCAGCCCGGAGATCGTCATCTCCGCGCGCGGGCGCGGCTACCTCATGCCCCGGCTCGACGACGCGTGAGGCATGGCGGCGCGCATGACAGCACTGTCACCATCCGTGATCGTCAAGGCATGGATCGTGATTGCGCTCACGGAGCATGATGAATCCGATCGGCGCAATGAGGCGCCGCTGACAACAGAAAGGCAACCCCATGCGCTTCCCTCTCCGCCGCGCGACCACCGCTGCTCTCTTGACCGCGAGCCTCAGCCTTGCCGGATGCGCGGGCACCACCGACTCAGCCTCGGGCGGCGACGGCGATGGCCCCATCACCATCGCCTGCGGCGCCATGGAGGACCTGTGCCAGGCCTGGACCAAGGCCTTCACCGCCGACACCGGCATCCCGGCCACCTATGTGCGCCTGTCCTCCGGTGAAACGGTGGCCCGCCTGGCCTCGGCCAAGGACAGCCCCGAGTTCGACGCGTGGCATGGCGGCCCCGTCGACGGCTACGGGGAGGCCGTGAACCAGGGGCTCATCGAGGCCTACAAGTCACCCGAGGCCGAGAAGATCCCCGCCCGGTACAAGGACGCCGACGGCAACTGGACCGGCGTGTACATCGGCGCGCTCGGCTTCTGCTCCAACAAGACCCAGCTCGACAAGCTCGGGGTGGGGGTCCCCAAGTCCTGGGACGACCTCCTCAACCCCGCCCTCAAGGGCCAGATCTCCACCGCCCACCCCTCGACCTCCGGCACCGCGTTCACCACCCTGTGGACGCAGGCCACCCGCCTGGGCGGCGAGGACGCCGGCATGGACTACATGAAGAAGATGCACAACAACGTCCTCCAGTACTCCAAGTCGGGCACCGCCCCCGGGCAGATCGCCGGGCGCGGGGAGGTCGCCGTCGGGCTGGTCTTCTCCCACGACTGCGTGAAGTACCAGGAAGAGGGCATGAGCGACCTCGTCGTCTCCTTCCCCAAGGAGGGCACGGGCTATGAGGTCGGCGGTGTCGCCCTGGTGGCGGGCTCGAAGCACAAGACCTCGGCGCAGAAGTACATCGACTGGGCTATTTCCGCCAAGGCTCAGAACATCGGGCAGACCGTGGGCTCCTACCAGGCGCTGACCAACCCGGAGGCCACCGTGAGCGACAAGAGTGTGGATCTGGCCTCCCTCAGCCTCGTCGACTACGACTTCGCAGCGGCCGCCAAGGCGAAGTCGAAGCTCACCGCCCGCTTCGACGAGGAGATCGCCGCCGCCCCCAAGGAGTGACGGCGCGGTCAGCATCTGCATAAGGACATCACTATGACTGCCATCACTCTGCCCTCCCCCGGGGGCGCCGCTCCCGCGGCCCCAGCCGATCCTGCCTCCCGCGGCCAGGCATCGGCGGGGCGGCGGGCCCGCACCCGCGTCAAGCAGGACCCCGTGACGATCGCGATCCTCGTCGTCGTCCTGGCCGCCCTCATCGCCCTGGTCCTCCTGCCGCTGAGCCGCATCCTCGGCGAGGCCGTGTCCGCCAAGGGCATGGCCGTGCTGCGGGTCATCGTCAGCTCGTCGGCGAATCGCACCACCGTGCTCAACACGCTCCTGATGGGAGTCGTCGTGGGCGCCGTCGGGACACTCGTGGGCTTCCTCCTGGCCTATGTGCAGGTTCGGGTGCGCTTCCGCGGCAAGCGGCTCTTCCACCTCATCTGCCTGCTGCCCGTGGTCTCCCCGCCCTTCGCGGTGGCGACGGCGGCCATCACCCTGTTCGGGCGCAACGGCATCATCTCCACCCAGATGCTCGGCCAGCACTGGAACATCTACGGCTTGAACGGCCTGACGCTCGTGCTCGTGCTGTCCTTCTTCCCGGTGGCCTACATGAACCTGGCGGGGATGCTGCGCAGCCTCGACCCGGCCATGGAGGAGGCGGCGGCATCCCTCGGCGCCTCACGCTGGACGGTGTTCCGCACGGTCACCCTGCCGATGCTCGTGCCGGGCCTGGGCGCGTCCTTCCTTCTGCTGTTCACAGAGGCGATCGCGGACCTGGCCAACCCCCTGGTGATCGGTGGGGACTTCACGGTGCTGGCCTCGCGGGCCTACATCGCCATCACCGGCGAGTACAACACCGCGGCCGGCGCCGCCTACTCCCTCGCGCTGCTCGTCCCCTCACTGCTCGTCTTCCTGGTGCAGCGGTACTGGTCCAAGCACGCCTCCACCGTCACAGTGACCGGCAAGCCGGCCGGCTCCTTCAAGCTCCTGGGCGGGCCGGCCCGCGTACCGCTGCTGGCGGTGAGCGGGATGATCCTGGCGCTCGTGGTGGCCATCTACGCCGCGGTCGTCGTCGGCGGCTTCGTGGAGATCCTGGGGGTCAACAACGCCTTCACCATGCGGCACTTCAACTATGTGCTCTCGGGCATCGGCAATGACGCCATCGTCGACACCACGATCCTGGCACTCCTGGCCACCCCGGTGGCGGGACTGCTGGGGATGCTGGTGGCCTGGCTGGTCGTCGTGCGCATGCGTCGCGGCGCCGGGATCGTCGACTTCCTCGGAATGCTGGGACTGGCCGTTCCGGGCACGGTCCTCGGCATCGGCTACCTCGTCACCTTCAACAAGCCGGTGGCGTTGTTCGGCGCCAACATCATCCCGCCGCTGGCCGGGGGCGGGGCCGTCATGGGCGGCGCCCTGGCGATCGTCATGGTGTACACGGCGCGCTCCATGCCCGCGGGCCAGCGCTCCGGCATCGCCTCCCTCCACCAGATCGACAAGGCGATCGACGAGGCCTCGACGTCGCTGGGCGCCTCGGGCGCGCAGACCTTCCGACGCGTCACCCTGCCGCTTATCCGGCCGGCGTTCCTCACGGGCCTGGTCTACGCCTTCGCGCGCTCGATGACGACGCTGTCCCCGATCATCTTCATCACGACGCCGCACACGAAGATCATGACCTCCCAGATCCTCGCGGAGGTCGACGCCGGGCGCTTCGGCAACGCCTTCGCCTTCTGCACGATCCTCATCGTCATCGTCATGACCGTCATCGGCGGCCTCAACCTCCTCATGCGGGGCCGCGCTGGCCAGGCCCGCAGCGACGCCGGCTAGAGCCGGCCAAGCGGCCGCACCGGCCCCGCCCCGCATCCCCTACGAGCACACCGAGCCAAGGAGGCTCCCCATGCCCACACAGTCCACACCCACCGCGCCCGGCCCCAAGGGCGGCCCCGCCGCCACCGGCCACCTCGAGTTGCGCGACGTCGTCAAGGTCTTCTCCAACCGGGGCAAGGATGTCTACGCCGTCCACGGCGTCAGCCTCGACATCGCCCCCGGAGAGTTCGTCACCCTGCTAGGGCCCTCGGGCTGCGGCAAGACGACGACGCTGCGCATGATCGCCGGATTCGAGGACACCACCTCCGGCCAGGTGGTCCTCGATGGCCAGAACATGGTGTCCCTGCCGCCCAACAAGCGGCCCATGTCCATGGTCTTCCAGTCCTACGCCCTGTTCCCCCACCTGAGCGTGCGCGAGAACATCGCCTACGGGCTCAAGCTGCGCCGGACCAAGCCCGAGGAGATCCGCGAGCAGGTGGAGGTGGCGCTGACCTCCATGAACCTGAACTCCCTGGCGGATCGCGCGCCGAACGAGCTCTCCGGCGGGCAGCAGCAGCGCGTGGCCCTGGCCCGCGCCATGGTCATGCGCCCCAAGGTCCTGCTCTTCGACGAGCCGCTGTCCAACCTGGACGCGAAGCTGCGCGTGCGCATGCGCCTGGAGATCCGCCGCCTCCAGCAGCGCATGGGCATCACCTCGATCTACGTCACGCACGACCAGGCCGAGGCCATGACGATGTCGGATCGGATCGTGGTGATGAACGCCGGCCGGATCGAGCAGGTGGCCACGCCCGAGGAGATCTACCGGAGGCCGGCCAGCACGTTCGTCGCCGACTTCATCGGCCGGGCCAACTTCCTGGCGGCCACCGCCCGGGATGTCGCCGCCGGGCGCTGCTCGGTGCGGGTGCTCGGCGCGACGATCCAGGCGGCCTGCCATGAGGACGTGTCCTCCGGCGGCGGCGTTACGGTGATCGTGCGGCCCGAGTCGGTGCGCCTGAGCCCGTGCGGGACCGCTGGCGGCGCGGCCGGCAGCGAGCTCATCGGCGCGCACGGCCGGGTGCTGTCCTCCGTGTTCTACGGCGATCACGTCGAGTACGAGGTTGAGACGGAGGCCGGCACGATCCTGTGCGTGGAGTCCGATCCTGAGCCCGCCTCCGTCCACTCCGAGGGCGACGACGTCATGGTCGACATCGAGGCCTCCCGCGCCTGGGTGCTCCCCGAGGCGACCGCCGACGGCGGCCAATGAGGACCGAGGAGGGCGATCCGCGGCGCGCTAGCGAGGCGTGACGAACTCACGCCGGGCTCATGCCGAGCTCATGCTCAGCGCGCCGCGCGCCGACCGGTGCGTTCCGCCCCGACAAGTGCGCTCAGCGCCGACAGGCGCGTTGTCACCGCACCTGTCGGGGCGGACGGCACCTGTCGGGGCGGACCGCGCCTGTCAGCGGCTCAGAGGTTCACCTGGCGGGAGATGATGCCGGCCTTGGCGCGGCGGGCGGCGGCGTCGAGCGGCGAGTCGTCCGCGAGCGCGGCGTCGAGGCGCTCGGCCATGGCCCGCATGGGCTCGGTGAGGTCGGCCGCCGTCGTGCCGGGGAGGAGCTCCCACACGGGGATCGCCAGGCCGCAGGCGCGGAAGGCGCCGATGAAGCGCACCCCCTCGGCGAGGTCGGACTGGCGGGCGGCGTGGACGCGGGCGAAAGCGTTGAAGAACTCATCCTCGTCCTCCCCGCGCACCCAACGCACGAACTCCTTGCCGTTCATGCGGCACCAGTAGGCGTGCGGCACCCCGGGAACCGGCTCGGTGGGCGCGACGTCCCCCTTAGCCTCCTCGATGACGCGCACCGTGTCCGGGTCCTCGCGCTGCTCGTCGGTGAGCCAGAAGCCGAAGGACTCGTGAACGGTGAACTCGGAGTCGAAGGAGGGGTCGAGCATGTCCTGCAGGCGCGGGCCGGGCTCGGGCAGGGCGTTGGCGGTCAGGCCCGTTCCGGGCGCGAGGCCGAGGGTGGTCTGGAGGGCAGCGGCGACGTCGCGGGAGGCGTCCCCGGAGTGGAGGGAGGTCTGCAGGGCGATGAGGACCGCGCCATCGGCGCGCTTGAGGCCCTGGGCGAGCTCGGGCAGGAGGCTCACGAAGGTGATCTCGGTGCCGCCATGCTCCTCGGTGAGGCGGGCGGTGAGGGTGGCGGCCGGGATGAGCTGCATCATGGCGACGAGGTCCTCCTCGTCCGCCAGGCCCTCGAAGGGGCGGGCGACGAAGGGGACCTGCTGCTTCTTGGGGGCCTTGGCGGCGTTGGGCTGACGGCGCTGGCGCTTCTTCTTCGACATGCGGGCAAGACTACCGGGCGCCCGTGCGGCCGCCCCACGGGCGCCGTCGGGGTCGGCGCGGCCGCGCGGCTCGACTCACGGCGCGGCTCCCCAGCAGCTACTTCTTACCCGTGCCCCTCGATTCAAGGTACGCGTCCAGGATGCGCTCGATCGGGCTGGAGTACTGCGACGCCGTCGCCAGGCCCTGCCAGCGGATGCCCGCGGCCCGAATGCCCGGGGAGTAGTCGTGAAGGCGAATGGTCGCTGCGGGGTTGTAGGAGACCGCCGCCCGCTCCCCGTCCTCGCCGGCGGTTGGGCTGACGCCGGTCTCGTCGCCCTGCCAGGTTCCGGAGTACTCGTAGCGGTCATCATCATCGGGAAGCTTCCAGGTGCCGATGTACTCGCGGTAGTGCGCGAGCCCCGCCTCCTCTCCGGGCAGGGCCTCGGCGGCGAGGGCGCGCCGGACCAGGGCGTCGGCGCGGGCGCGGATCTCCGCCGCCATCGCATCGAGCTCATCGAGGGCGGCGCCCGGGGCCAGTGCCCCGGAGGCGAGCTGGGCGCGCAGGGCGGTGAGCCGGGCGCCACAGGCGCGGGCCCAGCCGAGCTCGGAGTCGGCGATGGGGGCGGCCGGGGCCTCGTCGCCCACCTCCTGGCAGAGCTCACGGAAGATGTCCAGGTCCTCGCGCAACGGCCCGCACTCGTTCTCCCAGGCGTCCTCCCAGCCCGGGGCCCGGGTGAGGAGGGTGGCGGCGTTGCGGACGGCGTCGTTGATGGCGCTCAGGCCGGAGACGTCGTCGCTCAGCTTGGCGGCAGCCTCGCTCAGGGCGGGATCGTGCCAGTCGATCCATCGCATCCGTCCGACGTCCGCGAGGACCTCGCCGGTCTCGCGCTTCCTCCCCTCGTACCAGCGCAGGCGCTTGAGGACCTGGGCGCCATGGGCATCGCCAGTGGGGATGCGGGCGGCGTCGGCGCTCGTGACCCCGGCGCCAGCCTCGGCCCGCGCGTAGGACTCCTGCGCCTTGAGGAGCATCCGGCGGCCGCGCCGCGGCGGGGCGACGATCTCGTGCTCCACGATCAGAACGCCGAGGGCCGCCAGCGCGACGACGATGAACCAGCCCTCCAGATCGAGGTCCAGCATGATGATGAGGGCCAGAGGGATGGCGAAGAAGATCGCTGCGATGACGCCGTCGGTGACGAGCGCGGGAGGGACACGACCGCCGGAGGATCGCGGGGGCGGGGAAGTCATAGCGGCAGGCTAGCAAGCCAGGAATCCCAACGTTTCAGGGGCTCCAAGGGGCGGCCGCGGCTCAACCCCCTCAGGGGCGAACGGCGATGGCCTCGATCTCCACGCGCGCCCCCAGCGGCAGGGCGGCCACGGCAAAGGCGGCCCGGGCGGGCAGGACCTCGCCGGTGAAGTAGCGGGCGTAGACCTCGTTGACGACCGCGAAGTCGGCGATGTCAGCGAGTAGGACCGTGGTCTTGACGACGTGCTCGTAGCCCAGGCCGGCCTCGGCGAGGATCGCGCCCACGTTCCTCAGGGACCGCTCGGCCTGGGCCGCGATGCCGCCGTCGACGAGCGCGCCGGTGGCGGGGTCGAGCGGCACCTGGCCGGAGACGAAAACGAGGGAGCCGGGCGCGTCGGAGGCGCTCACGCCCTGGGAGTAGGGGCCGACGGCGGCGGGAGCCTGGGTGGTGGCGATGCGGGTGGGCATGGGCGATCCTTCCGGGGCGGGGTGCAGGGCGCCGATGGTGCGCTGCCACACACTGTAGAGCGCCGGGGCGGGGCGGTGGCTCCGGCGGCCCCTCAGAGCCGCCCGGGCATCGCAGACGCGCTCGGCGCCGCGCTCGGCGCCGGCATCTCGGTGATCTGAGCCCGGAGGCGAGAGCGTCCCGCTAGCCATGCTGATTCCGTCCGCCCGGTGGACATGCTCGGCCGCAGCGGTGGCGCATGACACACTGCCCCCATGCACCCACGCGCAGGAACAGTTGCCCATCCCGAGGACCTCATCGACGTCGACGAGGTCACATCCGCCTACTACGAGCTCGTCCCCGACCCCGCCAACCCCGCCCAGCAGGTGGTCTTCGGCACCTCCGGGCACCGCGGCTCCTCCCTCGACACCGCCTTCAACGAGGCCCATATCGTCGCCACCACCGCGGCGATCGTCGAGTACCGCCGCTCCCAGGGCACCGACGGCGTCCTCTACATCGGCCGCGACACGCACGCCCTGTCCGAGCCCGCCTGGCGCACCGCCATCGAGGTGCTCGTGGGCGCCGGCGTCACCACCGCCATCGACGCCCGCGGCTCCTACACGCCCACCCCCGCCGTCTCGCACTCCATCCTCCTGGCCAACGGTGCGGGCACCGAGGCCGGCCCGCGCGACGGCGGCCCCGGCCTGGCCGACGGCATCGTCGTCACCCCCTCCCACAACCCGCCGCGCGACGGCGGCTTCAAGTACAACCCACCGCACGGCGGCCCCGCCGACTCCGACGCCACGAGCTGGATCGCCGCCCGGGCCAACGAACTGCTCGCCTCCGGCTGGCGGGACGTGCCGCGCGTGCCCATCGCCGAGGCCCTTGAGGGGCCCCACATCGTCAAGCACGACTACCTGGAGACCTACGTCTCCGACCTCGAGAGCGTCATCGACATGGAGGCCATCCGCGCCGCCGGCGTGCGCATCGGCGCCGACCCGCTGGGCGGGGCCTCCGTGGACTACTGGGGCGCCATCGGGGAGCGCTACGGCCTTGAACTCACGGTCGTCAACCCGAACGTGGACCCCGCCTGGTCCTTCATGACGCTGGACTGGGACGGCAAGATCCGCATGGACTGCTCCTCCCCCAACGCCATGGCCTCCCTGCGCGCCGCCATGACCCCCGACGCCGAGGGCAACACCCCCTACGACGTCGCCACCGGGAACGACGCCGACTCCGATCGCCACGGCATCGTGACCCCCGACGGGCTCATGAACCCCAACCACTACCTGGCCGTCGCCATCGAGTACCTCTTCACGCACCGCCCCGGCTGGCGAGCCGACGCGAAGGTCGGCAAGACCCTCGTCTCCTCCTCCCTCATCGACCGGGTCGTGGCCGCGATGGGCCGCGAGCTCGTCGAGGTGCCCGTCGGCTTCAAGCACTTCGTGCCCGGCCTGCTGGACGGCTCGGTGGGCTTCGGCGGCGAGGAGAGCGCCGGCGCCTCCTTCCTGCGCAAGGACGGCACCGTGTGGTCCACGGACAAGGACGGCATCATCCTGGCCCTCCTGGCCAGCGAGATCATCGCCGTCACCGGCAAGTCGCCCTCCCAACTCCACGACGAGCAGGTCGAGCGCTTCGGCGCCTCCGCCTACGCGCGCATCGACGCCGCCGCCTCCAAGGAGGAGAAGGCCAAGCTCGCCGCCCTGTCCCCCGAGGACGTCACGGCCACCGAGCTCGCCGGTGAGCCCATCACCGCGCGCCTCGTCAAGGCCCCCGGCAACGGCCAGCCGATCGGCGGCCTGAAGGTGACCACCGAGAGCGCCTGGTTCGCAGCCCGCCCGTCCGGCACGGAGGACGTCTACAAGATCTACGCCGAGTCCTTCAAGGGCGAGGCGCACCTCGCCCTCGTCCAGGAGGAAGCCAAGAAGGTCGTCGCCTCCGCCCTTAGGAGCTGACGGACCACCTGGGCGGTGGCGCCGCTTCGTCGGGCCGGCCCCCTCACCGGCGCCACCGCCCCCTGCCCGATCCCAGGCCCCCCGGCGCGACTCCGGGAGATGACAGTGCTGACGCGCAGATGAGCGGGCCCGTACGCTGGCTCACATGACGCAGACCCGTCCCCCCGCGCCGTCGAAGCGGGCTCCCCGTCGGCCCGGCCGCGCGCCCCGTCCCACGCAGGAGCAGATCCGCCGCCAGCCGGGCCGCCGAGCCTGGGTTCCCAACCAGCACGGGGCGTGGGCGATGCTCATCGTCCCGCCGATGGTCGGCTGGGTGGTCGGCGGCTGGAGTTGGCTCAACCTCCTGCTCCTGCCGGCCTGGTGGAACGGCTACCTCACCTACTGGGCTTGGTCGCAGTGGCTGCGCACGCGCTCAGCCCGCAAGCGCGCCCTCCTCATCCCCCCGATGGCCACCTACACGTCGCTCACCGCGGGGCTGGGGCTGCTGACGATCCTCCTGGCCCCCTACCTGCTGCAATGGGCCATCCCGATGCTGCCACTGCTGGGCATCGCCGCTCACGAGGTGTGGCGCGGCCGTGAGCGCTCACTGGCCTCCGGGCTGTCCACGACGACCGCCGCCAGCCTCATGGCCGGCATCACCTACCACCTGGCGGTCCAGGGTCAGGGCGGCTTCCTCGGCACCGGCGAGGGGGCGACGGCGCTCGCCGGGGCGAGCCCCAATGGCGAACTCACGGGATGGGCGTGGTCCTGGATGGCCACCGCGCTCATCGCCGCCTATTTCGGGGGGACGGTCCCGTACATCAAGTCGATGATCCGCGAGCGCTTCAACACCCGCCTGCTCGTGGGGTGCACGGCGGCCCACGCCGTCGTCGCCGCGCTCGCCGTCTGGGCGGCGGCCGGGGGATATGTCCCGTGGGCGCACGCGATCCTGTGGGTGGTGCTGGCGATCCGCGCCTGGGTCATGCCGACCCTCCAGTGGCGCCAGGTGCGCCTCAAGCACCGGCCCCTGCGGCCGGGGACGATGGGGATCGTGGAGATGGTCTTCTGCGCCCTGTTCCTCGTCACGATCGCCTGAGCGGGGGCGGTATGAGGGCGAGGCGGCTCAGTCAGGCGCGCTCGCCAGGCCAGGAGGCCGCCGCGGCCAGGACGCGGTCGTTCTCCGCTGGCGTCCCGATGCTGACGCGCGCGCCGTCGCCGTCGAAGGGCCGCACGAGGATGCCGGCCGCCTCGAAGTGCGCGGCTAGGGCGGCGGCGTCCCCGCCCACGGGCAGCCACAGGAAGTTGCCCTGGGCGTCCGGAACCGACCAGCCCTGATCGCGCAGCGCGGCGAGGACCCGGTCCCGCTCGACGGCGACGGCGCGCGCACGCCTGGCCGTCTCGGCCAGGGCCGGCGGGGTGATGGCGGCAGCGGCAGCGGCCTGCGCGGGCAGGCTCACCCCGAAAGGCGTGGTCACGGAGCGGATCGCCGCGGCCAGCGCCGGCTCTGCCACGAGGTAGCCCACCCTCATGCCGGCCAGGGCGTGAGCCTTGGAGAAGGTCCGGCAGACCACGAGGCCGGGGTGGTCAGCGAGCAGGTCGAGGGCATTGCCGACCGCCGGATCGGTGACGAAGTCGAGATAGGCCTCATCGACGAGCACGAGCACATCATCGGGGGCGCCATCCACCAGCGCCTCCAGTTCGGCGGCAGTGAGGGCGGGGCCGGTCGGGTTGTTCGGGGTGCAGGCCATGATGACCCGGGTGGCTGGCCCGCAGGCGGCGAGCATGGCGGGCACGTCGTGGCGGCCCTCGGCGGTGACGGGGACGCGCACGGCCCGCGCCCCGGCCACCGCGACACAGATCGGGTAAGCCTCGAAGGACCGCCAGGGGATGACGACCTCGTCACCCGGTTCGCAGACCGTGTCAAGCAGGTGCTGGATGAGGGCCACTGAGCCATTGCCGAGCACGATCTGCCGGGGGTCGATCCCGTGCTCGGCGTGCCTGGCGACCAGGGCCTCGGCCAGCGACTGCCCGGTCATCTCCGGGTAGCGATTGACACCCGCGGCGGCGTCGGTGAGGGCGGCGAGGACGGAGTCCTGGACCGGGTAGGGCAACTCGTTGGAGGAGAGCTTGGCGATCCCCGCGCCCTGGGGGCGGGCGCCGGGCACATAGGCCGGCAGGGCCGCGATGCCGCGGCGCAGCGGGACGGCCGGGGGAGCGGAAACAGGCGCTACGGCGCCCGTGGCGGACGTGCTCGTGCTGCTCATTGCCGCATCCTCCCACCAAGGGGCCCTTCCGCGCCCCGTCTTCCGCCCCCGACCGCCCGACGCCCGGCTGCCCGCGCCCCGGCTCTCCCGGAAGCTGTCAGGACTCGCGGGTGACGTCGAAGACCACCTCGGTGGTGGTGGCCCCCTGCTCCCGCGCCCCGGTGAGGCGGGAGAGGTCCTTGGAGTAGTCGGCGAAGGCCCGCTCACCGCTCTCGGCGCCGCGCACGGCGTCGGCGTACACCGACTCGGTGTGAGCGCTTCCCCCGCGGGTGTCGACGTAGGCGGTGGCCCGGTTGGGGGAGACCGGGTTGGTGGAGGCATCCAGCCCGGGCACGACGTCGCTGGTGGACTCCAGGTGGAGGGCGCGCACGCCGTCCGGCAGGGCCACCCCGGAGGTGGGGCCGCCCGCGGTCAGGATGCTCGTGATCGTGTAGCGCTCGGTGAGGGCGGGGTCGGAGGCGATGTTGACCGCCGTCATCGCGCCCTGGGAGTGCCCGTAGATCCCAACCTCCTCGCCCGGCTGGATCCCTGACTGCCTCATCGCCGTGACGACGGCGGCCTCCATGTCCGTGGGGCGCCCGGAGACGGCCTGGAGGTTGGTCTGGAGGTCCTGGGGGTTGGAATCCCCGCTGGTCCACTCGGTGGTTCCGGGCACGACGACCACCCAGCTGCGCGTGCCGTCGGCGTGGTCCGTGCGCAGGATCGAGATGGCGCCGGCGCCGTCGCCCCGAGCCTGGCCCTTGATGGTCTGGGCGTGGTCGAGGAGCTCGGAGGCTGTGGATGGCGGGGAGTCGATCCGGCTGCCGGTGAGGTCCTGGACGGCGATGCCGGTGCCCAGGCCGAAGGGGTCCTGAGGGCCGGGCGGGACGCGGACCGCCGTGCCCGTGGCGCCTTTCTTGTTGTGCGGAGCGATGAGCAGGCCGGTCGGCTCACCGTGGCGGATGACCCCGGCCCTCTCCGATTCGAGCGCCAGGGCGTAGGCGACGCGCTGCATCGGCGTGAGGGAGGATGTGGGCACCTTCCGACTGCCCACCTGCACCTCAGCGGGGAGCTCCGCCGTCGCCTTGGCGTCGAGCCGACTCGCGGAGACCCGCAGGAACTCCTCGATGGTGGCTCCCTCCCGGCCGGTCTCCCCCTTCCTCGCCCAGGCGCCGAGGCAGGCCAGCCCGATGATGTTGCTCAGGGCCCACTCCGAGGTGACATCGCTCTTGAGCAGGAGCTGCAGGTCCTCCAGGACCACCTGGGCGTCCTCGGGCATGAATCCGTAGGTGGTGAGGATGTCGACGAGGATGGCTGTGGGCAGCCAGACGCCGGCGGTGAACGCCAGCCCGCTCCCAATGGCCACGCCGGCCACGAGGGCCTCCGGGGACGGGCCGTGGACGCGGGCGCCGACGTCGGCATCCGTGCGCACCGTAGCGCCGTGCTCGGCGTCGGTGTACATGAGCGAGCAGGCCGACACGTCCGCCGCCAGCGAGGTGAGGGCTCTCGAGGCGGCGCTGAGCGAGCCGGTGCCCGTGAGCAGGGCGTCGCAAGCGGAGATGAGGGCGCTGCGCTTGCGCTCGAAGGCGGCGACGGGGAGCTCGATGAGGTTCGCGACGAATGATGAATCGGCGTCGGGCAGGAGGGAGCTGCCGGTCTGGGCGCCGGTCACCGTGTTGTAACTGGGGTCCTGGGCGATGATATCCGCCGGGACGGGCGCGTTCTCGGCGTCGGTCTTGGCGCTGCGCACATGCTTCGCCGCGGTGTCGAGATGGCTGGCGGCGGTGGTGAGCGAGGCCGCGAGGGCATCCAGGTCCGCCGTATTCACTGAGATGGATGACCCCCCGGCCACGAGGACGAGCGGGCGGCCCTGGGTCATCCCCCACCTGTGACCGGAGATGACCGGCGCCCCTGGGGGCGGCACCGGGGCGGGTCGCGCCTGGGCGGTCGGCACGGGGCTCGGCGCCTGGGTGGTTGAGGGCGAGGGACGGGGATTCGCCGAGGGCTCAGCGCGGTGGGCCCGGCCCGTCGGCGGGGGGCTGGGCGGCAGGACGGGGTCCGCTCTGAGCAGCGTGGCGGCCACGGGCGTCATGACGAGCCTCCTCGCATCGCGTCGAAGTCCTTGGCGGCGCTGGCAGCGGCATCGATGAGTGGGTGGAGGGCCGGGATGAGCAGGACGGCCGAGTCCAGGGCGCTCTGGCACTGGTTGGCGGCCAGCCCCGTCCAACTGGCGGGGACGGCAGAGGGAACGGATGCGGCGTCGACCTCGGTGTCGGCCGACGCGATGTCGAGTTGTGCCATGTCTCGACGGTAGGTCGGCCCCGGAGCGCCCTGGGCGGGGCGTCCCCAGAGGCCGTCACAGGTCATGCATGAGGACGCCTGTGGTTCACGGGGAAGGGGCGGGGGCCGCGAGCGGGGCCGGAGCGCCGCAGGCGTCCCCCACCAGGGGCGGGGGAGCCTCAGGCGGCCGCGCCCCGGCGTCGCGCCCCGCTCTCACGGCGCACGGCGAGCGCCGCCTCGACATCGGCGACGACGGCCAGCGCGCCCACCCACCACCAGGAGGCGCCCGGCAGTCGTGGCCCCTCGGCCATGCCCACCACGAGTCCCGCCACGACGACGGCCAGCGCGCTCACCACGGCCAGCGCTGCCGCCGCCCGGCGCGCCCGGGCGCCGAGGCCCGCGCGCAACCAGGCCCCGAGGTTGCCGATGACCACGGCCGCTCCCGCGCAGGTCGCGGCGGTCAGGAGGGCGCGCGGGGCGCCGGACAGGCGCAGCCCGATCCACAGCCCGAGGGACAGGGCGCTCACGGTGAGGTCGACGAGGAGCACCCGGGTGCCGGTGACCACGCCCGCGGGCAGACGGTGGTCCGCGGGCAGGTCACGGTCGAGGGTGAGGACAGCGCCGGCGGCGAGGAGGAGCAGGGCGGCATGCCAGGGCGCTACGGGCAGGTCGCGCGGGGAGAGGCGGGCCGCCCAGGCGCCAGCGGCCGCCGCGACGAGGGCTCCGGCGCCGATCCAGGGAAGGGCGGTGGTCAGGGGCGCTCGGGCGCGATCGGCCACGGGCACGAGCTCGGCGATCCAGGCGGGGGGCTCGGGCGGCCCTGGCGCCCGGCCGCCCGGCGGCTCGCTCATCCCGCCTCCGGGCGGCGCGGGCGGGTGAGGGCGTCGGAGCGGCGCCCGGCCTCGGCGGTGGGGCGCTCGACGGCGGTGGGGCGCGAGGCGTCGTACGTCATGGGATGAGCGTAGCGAGAGCGGCCCACGGTCCAGTCATCCTCCCGGGCGCCTCCGCGCCCTCCTCGCAGCCCCGTCACTGCGCGGCCCGCGCGGGGGCTGGCAGGATAGAGGCATGGAACTGGCCATCAGGATCGTTGGGAACGCCGCCGGGCTGTGGCTGGCCTCGCGCCTCCTCCCCGCCTCAGTGTCCCTGCCCGCCAACGCGACGACGCTGCTGGCGATCGTCAACCTCCTCATCATCGGCGCGGTGCTGGCCGCCGTGAACTCAGTGGTCAAGCCCGTCGCGAAGGTGCTGACCTTCCCCCTGTACCTCCTCACCTTCGGGCTGTTCGCCCTCGTGGTCAACGGCGCGATGCTGCGACTGACGGGCTGGATCACGGAGGAGCTCCTCAGCGGCGCCGCCGGTGACCGCCTGGCCGTGGGGCTGATGGTGAACGGCTGGTCCGGGGCGATCCCGGCCGCGCTCATCACCTCGGTCGTCTCGGCGGTCGTCGTCGCCGCCCTCCACCGGAAGCGGGACTGACCACCATCCCGCTGGGCGCCCAGCGCGCGGGACGCCCAGCGCCTGCCACAATGAGCGCATGGTCGACCTCGCCACCGTGACTCCCCCCATCGCTCTGGGTCCGCTCGATGGCCGCTACCGCGCCGTCGTCGCCCCGCTGACCAACCACCTCTCCGAGGCCGCCCTCAATCGGGCCCGCCTGCACGTGGAGGTCGAGTGGCTCATCCACCTCACCGCCAACCGCGTGCTCCCCGGGGCGCCCGTCCTGACCGAGGCTGAGACCGCCTACCTACGCGGGCTCGTGGAGGCCTTCGGGCCGGACGAGATCGCCGAGCTCGCCGCCATCGAGGCCGAGACCCGCCACGACGTCAAGGCCGTGGAGTACCTGCTCAAGCGCCGCCTCGCCGCCGCGGCCCAGGCCCCCGGGGTCACGGGCGCCGACGGCGGGGCCACTGTCCTGCCGGGCATGGGCGAGATCGTCCACATCCTCTGCACCTCCGAGGACATCAACAACCTCGCCTACGCCCTGACCATCCGCTCAGCGATCCAGGAGGTGTGGCTCCCGGCAGCCCGCGGGCTCGTCGCCGATCTGGGCGCGATGGCGCGCGAGCACGCCGGCGCCGCGATGCTGTCGCGCACGCACGGCCAGCCCGCCACGCCCACCACGCTGGGCAAGGAGCTCGCCGTGCTCGCCCATCGGCTGGGCCGCCAGGCGCGCCGCGTCGAGGCCGCCGAGTACCTGGGCAAGATCAACGGCGCCACCGGCACCTACGGGGCGCACGTCGTCGCCGTGCCGGGGGCCGACTGGGAGGCGGTGGCGCGCGACTTCGTGGAGCACCTGGGCCTGACCTGGAACCCGCTGACCACGCAGATCGAGTCCCACGACTGGCAGGCCGAGCTCTACGCCGACGTGGCGCGCTTCGGGCGGATCGCCCACAACCTGGCCACGGACGCCTGGACCTACATCTCCCTGGGCTACTTCCGCCAGCGCCTGAGCGCGCAGGGCTCCACGGGCTCGTCGACGATGCCGCACAAGGTCAACCCGATCCGCTTCGAGAACGCCGAGGCGAACCTGGAGGTCTCGGGGGCGCTGCTGGACACGCTCGCCGCCACGCTGGTGACCTCCCGCCTCCAGCGCGACCTCACCGATTCGACGACGCAGCGCAACATCGGCGTCGGCCTGGGCCACTGCCTGCTGGCCATCGACAACCTCCGCCGGGGCCTGGCCGGACTCGACGTCGATGCCGCGCGGCTCGCCGAGGACCTGGACGCGACGTGGGAGGTGCTGGGAGAGCCGGTGCAGCAGGCGATGCGGGCGGCGTCGGTGGCCGGGGCCACGGGCATGGCCGACCCCTATGAGCGCCTCAAGGAGCTGACCCGCGGCCGCGCGGTGAGCGCCGAGGGGATGCGGGAGTTCATCGCCGGCCTGGGCATGCCCACCGAGGTGGAGGCGCGCCTCCTGGCCCTCACACCCGCGACCTACACGGGACTGGCGGCCTCCCTCGTCGCGCACCTCGACGACGCGCCCTGCTGAGGCCCATCCCCTCCCGCGGCGCCAGGCTCGTGCTCTCAGGGACAAGCCCGTGCCCCCCCGGGCCCGTCCCCAGGAGCACGACGCCGACGGCGACGCCCGGCCGGCGGCGCGCGGCCGATCCGGGCGCCTCGCCTCGGCGCGCGCCTCCGACTACGATTCACACGCAACCGCTTTGTCCCGATCCCAGGATGCCGACGTGAGCAACGCGAACAGCCCCAACCAGACCTCTCCCACCGCCCCCGGCGCGGCCTTCGACGACGGCGCCTCCACCGCCGACCACCCGGACCGTGAGAACCTCACCTGGGAGCTCTTCGGCGTCGCCGAGCGCGAGCTGAGCGCGCAGATCGTCGCCTCGGGCTGGATGCCGGACCTCATCATCGCCATCGCCCGCGGCGGCCTCATCCCGGCCGGCGCGATCGGCTACGCCATCGGGATCAAGGCGATGGGCGCGATGAACGTCGAGTTCTACACCGGCATCGGCGAGACGCTGGAGGAGCCGGTTATCCTGCCCCCGCTCATGGACGCCTCCGAGCTGCCGGGCAAGAAAGTCCTCGTGGTCGACGACGTCGCGGACTCGGGCAAGACCCTCAAGTTGGTCATGGACCTCCTGCGCAGTCAGGGCCTGGAGTTGGGCGATGAGACGGTGCCGGTCGACGCGCGCAGCGCCGTCATCTACCGCAAGCCCCGCTCCGTCTTCACCCCGGACTACTGCTGGAAGGAGACCGACAAGTGGATCAACTTCCCCTGGTCGGTCCTGCCCGTCATCACCCCGGACTCCCTCGGCCCCCACGCCCCCCAGCCCCCTCGCCGAGACCGGTAGTTATCACCACCGAGACCGGTCATTATCAGCAACGAGACCGGTCGTTATCAGCAACGAGACCGGTTCAGGGCGGACCCGCTCCGCTCCCGCGCCGTCTGTCCACACTTGACACCCCTGCACCGCGTTTTACTGACACTGGCGTAGTCAACGTGGCCAATCCCTGAGACAATGAGTAGGCTCTGCGAGGCCGTCATCACAGGCGCGCCTCATGTCCCACCCCGCAACGCTCTCTCTCAGTGCCGAGAAGGGAATCTATGAACTCCCAAGACCAGAAGGATCTGCCCTCCTACACCCCCCAGGAGGAGCGCCTCATCATCAGGAACAAAGCTGGCGTGCCCGTCGGCACCAGGATGGACACCACCTGGACCCCCAAGCGCATCGCGACCTGGGTGGTCATCACCGCCCTGGGAGTGCTGGGCTGGTGGATGCTGGCAGTGGCGCGCGGGGAGAGGGTCAACACGATCTGGTTCGTGGTGACCGCCATCTGCACCTATGCCATCGGCTACCGCTTCTACGGCCTGTTCATCCAGCGCAGGATCATGCGCCCCGATGACACCAACGCGACCCCGGCCGAGCGCATCAACAACGGCCGCGACTTCGACCCGACGCACCGCGTGGTCCTCTACGGCCACCACTTCGCCGCCATCGCCGGCGCTGGCCCCCTGGTCGGGCCGGTCCTCGCCGCCCAGATGGGCTATCTGCCGGGAACGCTGTGGATCATCCTGGGCGTCGTCGTGGCCGGGGCTGTGCAGGACATGCTCGTCCTGTTCTTCTCCATGCGCCGCGGCGGGCGGTCCCTGGGCCAGATGGCCACCGATGAGATCGGCAAGATCGGCGGCACGGTCGCCACGATCGTCGTCTTCGTCATGCTCATGATCGTCCTGGCGGTCCTCGCGATGGTCTGCGTCAACGCCCTGGCCGAGTCCCCCTGGGGCGTCTTCAGTGTCGGCATGACCATCCCGATCGCCATCGGCATGGGCCTGTGGCTGCGCTACGTCCAGCCCGGCAACATCACGCAGGTCTCCATTGTCGGCTTCGCCATCCTCATCGGCGTCATCATCGGCGGCCGGTGGGTGGCCGAGTCCTCCCTCGGCAAGTTCCTGCACCTGTCCCCCACGACGCTCGTGTGGGCCATGGTCATCTACGGCTTCCTCGCCGCCGTCCTGCCGGTGTGGGTGCTGCTCACCCCGCGTGACTACCTCTCGACCTTCATGAAGGTCGGCACCATCGCGATCCTGGCCATCGGGATCATCATCGTGCGCCCCGTCGTCGAGATGGCCGCCGTCTCCGAGTTCGCCAGCAACACCGAGGGTCCGGTCTTCGCCGGCGCCATCTTCCCGTTCCTGTTCATCACCATCGCCTGCGGCGCCCTATCCGGCATGCACGCCATGGTCTCCTCGGGCACCAGCCCCAAGATGATCCAGAAGGAGTCGCAGGTCCGCATGATCGGCTACGCCGGCATGCTCATGGAGTCCTTCGTGGCGATCATGGCCCTGGCGGCGGCCGTCTCGCTCAGCCCCGGCATCTACTTCTCGATGAACACCTCCCCGGCCTCGATGGACAAGCTCGCCGGCCCCAGCGTCGTCGCCTCGGCCAACGCCGCCAACGGCAATGACAAGGCCGCCGCGCGCGCCGAGATCGCCGACGCCGCCGTCGAGAACCTCAACGTCACTGACGCCCACGGCAATCGGATGGAGCCCACCTGGGACTCCTGGGACGAGGCGGGCAACCCCAAGACCTTCACGGGCGCCGAGGCGCTCAAGCAGGTGGCCTCCGACGTCGGCGAGCCCAGCATCGTCTCGCGCACCGGTGGGGCGCCGACCCTCAGCGTCGGGATGTCGCACATCCTCCACCAGATCGGCGGCGGCCGGGCCATGATGGGATTCTGGTACCACTTCGCCATCATGTTCGAGGCCCTGTTCATCCTCTCGGCCGTCGACGCCGTCACCCGCGTGGCGCGCTTCCAGCTCTCCGACGCGCTGGGCAACATCTGGCCCAAGTTCCGCGACCCCTCCTGGCACGTGGGCGCCTGGGCGACCACCGCCGTCGTTGTGACGGCCTGGGGATCGCTGCTGCTCATGGGTGTGACCGATCCCCGAGGAGGGATCCAGACCCTCTACCCGCTCTTCGGCATCGCCAACCAGCTCATCGCGGCCGTCGCGCTGCTGGTGTGCACGGTCATGGTGGTGCGCAAGGGCTACACGAAGTACGTGTGGATCCCGATGATCCCGCTGGTGTTCGACACGGTGGTCACCTTCACGGCGTCGTGGCACAAGATCTTCTCCACCGATCCGCGCGTGGGCTACTTCCAGCAGTGGCGCGACGCCAAGAAGCTCCTGCCCACGCTCACCGACGCCACGGCGATCGCCGACACTCGGGCAGTCGTGCGCAACACGATGATCCAGGGAACCCTGTCCGTCGTGTTCGTGGCCATGGTGGCCTTCGTCATGATCATGGCGCTCCTGCGGGTCATCAAGGCGATCCGCGCGCACGACACCTCGAACTCCGAGGACCCCTACCAGGAGTCCAACTTCTACGCGCCGAGCACGATGCTCGCCTCGCCGCTGCAGAAGAAGCTCGTCAAGGAGTACGAGGCCGTGGGCGACCCGGCGCTCATCCCCGGCCAGGCGCCCCACGGCGCTCACTGACAGCCGGCTCGAGAAGGAGATGATTCGGATGACTCGCGCCCTGACGGGGCTCCCCAACGGCCTGCGTGACGGCTTGCGCCAGGCGCGCGCCATGTGGCGGGACTTCACCGGCGAGTCCGGGTACGAGCGCTACGTCGCCCGTCACCGGCGCGAGCATCCGGATCATGAGCCGATGAGCGAGCGGGAGTACTGGCGTGCCCGCCGCGAGCTCGCCGAGCAGAGCATCGAGACCGGCTGCTGCTGATCCCCACCCCCCTCCGCGCCGAGACCGGTCGAAAACAGCATCGAGACCGGTCGAAATGACGATCGAGACCGGTTGGTCCTCCACAGGCCCTTCCCGCCCCCACAAGGGCTAGGAGGGCCTGTGGATGGCGGACCGGTCTCGCTCCTGATATCGACCGGTCTCGTTCCTAATATCGACCGGTCTCGCCCCGATCGACCGGTCTCGTGACCATTTCGAGCCTCCACGGTCTCGAAACCCATCCCTTCCCACACCTAGGCTGAGAGGCGTGCCCGTTCCCATGATCTCGCGCTCCTCCCGTGTCGGAGCGCCCAGCAACATCGATCCGGACTCCACCGAGGGGCTCCCCCACCTCGGGCCTGATCGGCTGACCACGCCACGGCACGCCCACCGGCCCGGCCCCCGCCGGAGAACGGCGAGGGCCCTGGCGTTCCTCTACGGGATCGCAGTGCTCATGGCGGTGCTCTGGCCCTCGGGAGGCGATGTCGCCTCCATGAAGAGCTTCCTCGGCCCGCCCTTCCTGAGCGAGGAGGGCAAGGATGTCGCCCTCAACCTCGTCATGCTGGCGCCCCTGACGGCGATCCTCACGCTGGCCTGGCCGCGGGTGCCCTGGTGGGCGTGGGCGCTGCTGGGCTGCCTCATCGGAGCGGGCGCGGAGGTCGCCCAGGAGCTCATCCCCTCCCTTGAGCGCAGGCCGAGCCTGGCCAACATCGCCCAGAACGCCGTCGGCTCCTGGTGCGGGGCGGCCGTCGGCCAGATGGTCGCCCGCCTCGTCGAGCGCCGACGCCGCGCCTGAGCCGCGCCCGCCCCCCGCCGGCGCGCCGCGCGGCCAGCGGTCGGGGCGGGCCGGGCAACCGGGATCATCGGGACGACGACGAAGGCCCGGTCCATCTGGACCGGGCCCACACCGTACTCGGTGCGCGAGGGGGGACTCGAACCCCCATGATCGTTAGATCACACGGACCTGAACCGTGCGCGTCTACCAATTCCGCCACTCGCGCGAGAAGCGAGAGAGACGATAGCCGTTGGAGGCCCCCGGAGTCCAATTAAGCACCTCCCCTCGGGCAGTGACACCAGTCACCCGGATCTCGCGCGAGGGCGCCGCCCCGCGAATATCGACCGTCTTGCAACGCGCCCCACTCGGCTCGCACCGGATCAGCGGTTACGATGGGCGCGGAGAGAATCCGGCCTCATGCGGCCGGGAGCAGTCCCCACACAGGGAGGTTGAGTCCATGGGTTTCCTGGACAAGCTCGAGAAGGGCGTTGGGAGCGTCACCAGCCGTGCCATGTCACGGCTGGGGGACGACATCGAGCCGATCGAGATCGCCTCCAAGATCCGCGAGACGATGGACAAGCGGGCCGCCTCATTCGCGCGCGACCGCTCCGTGGTGCCCAACCACTTCCGCGTCCGGCTCCCAGCCACCGCCATCGAGCGAGTCCGCGCCTGGGGCGAGGCGGAGATGGTCCACCAGCTCATCGACGTCGCCACATCCCACGCCGCCGAGCAGGGCTACTCCTTCGTCGGGCCCGTGGAGGTCGTGTTCGCCTCCGACTCCACCCTCGCGGCCTCGGCCATCGAGGTCGACTCCTCCACGCGCCGGGGCGCCTCCACCCAGGTCGCCACGCCGTCGCCGACCCAGCCGATCCTCGACATCGACGGCCAGCGCTACCTGCTCACCGGGCAGGTCACAGTCATCGGTCGCGGCAGCGAGGCGGACATCATCGTCGATGACTCCGGCGTCTCCCGCCGCCACCTGGAGATCCGCCTGACCCAGGGCCATGCCATCGCCACCGATCTCGGTTCGACCAACGGCACCTTCGTCGAGGGCCACAGGGTCGACGCCGCCACCCTCCTGGACGGCAACACGCTGACGATCGGCCGCACCCGGATCATGTTCTGGGACGGGTCTCAGAGCGCCAACCAGGCGCCGTCACCCGTAGGAGCGGCCACTTGAGCCAGCTGGCCTTCACTGCTCTGCGGCTGGGGTTCATCGTCCTGCTGTGGGTCTTCGTCTATCTCGTCATTCGCGTCCTGAAGCGCGACATGGCCGATATCCCGATCGGGCGCCCCGGGCGCGCGCTCCCCTCCGCTCCCCGCGCGCAGCGGGGGCAGGGCCAGGCCGCCCCTCAGGCCCCGCCCGCGCCGCCCAGGCGCAACGACGCCCGCCGTCTCATCATCACCGAGGGGCCGCTCGCCGGCTCCACCGTCCCACTCTCCCCATCGTCGATCATCATCGGCCGATCGCCGTCATCAACCCTCGTGCTCGATGACTCCTACGCCTCCTCCCGCCACGCCCGCGTCTTCCCCAAGGACGGGTCCTGGTGGCTGGAGGACCTGGGCTCCACGAACGGAACCATGCTGGGCGGGCGCTCAGTGCACGGGGCCGTCGAGCTGCCAATCGGCGTGCCCGTGAAGATCGGTCAGACCACCTTGGAGCTGCGCCCATGACGATCTCCCTGCGCTACGCCGCCCGGAGCGACATCGGACTCGTGAGGCAGTCCAACCAGGACTCCGCCTACGCGGGCCCCCACCTGTGCGTCCTGTGCGACGGCATGGGCGGCCCCGCCGGCGGTGACATCGCCTCGGCGGTCGCCATCGAGCACCTGGCGCCCCTCGACGCCGACTCCCACCAGGCCGGCGAGCTCCTCAGCCTCCTGCGCTCGGCGGTGCAGGACGCCCATGCCGAACTCATCAACCGCTCGGCCTCCGACCCCGAACTGTCAGGACTGGGCACCACCTGCGTGGGCCTCATGCGCTCCGGCAACAAGCTCGCCATGGTCCACGTCGGCGACTCACGCGCCTACCTCCTGCGCGACGGCGAGTTCACCCAGGTCACCACCGACCACACCTTCGTGGAGTACCTCGTGGAGTCCGGCCGCCTCACCCGCGAGCAGGCGCGCCGGCACCCCCAGCGCTCCGTCCTGCTGCGCGTCCTGGGCGACGCCGAGGGCGACGTCCAGCTCGACGAGTCGATCCGCGAGGCGGTCCCCGGGGACCGCTGGCTCCTGTGCTCCGACGGCCTGTGCGGCCCGGTCACCGCTGAGACGATCGGCGAGGTCCTCACCTCGATCCCCGAGCCGGAGATGGCCGCCGACCAGCTCATCGATCTGGCCCTACGCGCCGGCGGCCCGGACAATGTCACCGTCGTCATCGTCGACATCGTCGACGACGACGAGTCGCCCCAGTCCGACGCCCAGGTCGTCGGCTCGGCCGCCAACCGGCGCGCCCTGGCCGCCGCGGCCCGCGCCAAGAGCGCCGGAACCCCGGCCGACGCCGAGCCCGGGGAGGAGGGCCAGGAGGACGAGGGCGCCGATGGCGCGGCGAGCCCCGGGCCGGGCTCCGCTGACACCCCGGCCGCCAAGGCCGCCGCCCTGGTGGCGGGCCTTGATCCTAAGGCCGGTAAGGAGGCCAGCCGTTCCGAGCGCGAGCTCGTCGCCGAGGAGGCCGCCAAGCAGGCCGAGCGCGCCGAGACCCAGCGCCGTCGCGGCCGCCGCTCACTGGTCGCCTCACTCATCCTTCTGACCGCCCTGGCCGCGGCCCTCGGCCTGGGGTACATGTGGACGCAGCGGCAGTACTACGTGACCACCACCCTGGCCAACGGTCAGGAGCGGATCGCCATCTACCAGGGGATCCCGCAGTCCGTGGGCCTCATCCGCCTGAGCCACGTCGTCGAGACCTATGACGCTCCACCGGTGGACGCCCTCACCGCCGAGATGCGGTCCCGGCTCGCCGACACGGTTGCCAAGGGCTCGCTTGAGGAGGCCCGCGCCTACGTCTCCCAGACGGTGTCCGCCGCGACCATCCTCCCGACGACGCCGGCCCCCACCCCCGCCGGCACCGCAACGCCCACCGCCACGCCCCCCACCCAGCCCACGCCATCGGCGACCGCGCAAGGGTGATCACGTGCGCTTCCGATCCCGCGGGCCCGAGAGCCAACCGATGAGCGCGCCCCCTGCCAGCCCCCTAGGCGCGCACCGCACCACGGGACGCTGGGCGGAGGCCGCGCTCATCGTCGTCGCCGTCATCATCGGCCTGAGCGGCTTCGTCTTCACCGCCCTCAACCGCACCGGCGCCTCACCGGCCCAATCCCTCCTGCTCGGCGGGGCCCTCGTGCTCATCGGCATCGTCGTGCACCTGTGGGTGCGGTGGAAGGCCCCCTGGGCGGACCCCGTCATCCTGCCCACCGCCATCGCGCTCAACGGCATCGGCCTGGCGATGATCTCCCGCCTCGACATGTCCTACAAGATCCTCGAGGCCTGGCAGTACTACGTCGGACCGCGCCAGGCGATCTGGACCGGCCTGGGCATCGCCCTGTTCTGCGGGGTGCTCATGATCCCCGACTACCGCGTCCTGCGCCGATGGGACTGGTCGGCGATGGTCGCAGGCCTGATCTTCCTCATCCTGCCGTTCATCCCATTCCTGGGCGTGCAGATCAATGGCGCGAGGATCTGGATCCGGCTCGGCCCCATGTCCTTCCAGCCGGCCGAGCTCACCAAGGTGCTCCTCGCGGTCTTCTTCGCCTCCTTCCTGGTGGCCAACCGCGACAACCTCGCCCTGGCGGGGCGCCGGGTCATGGGGATGAACCTGCCCCGGGCCCGCCACCTCGTGCCGCTGCTCATCGTGTGGGGGGTGAGCATCATGGTGCTCGTCGCCCAGAGCGACCTGGGCACCTCCCTGCTCCTGTTCGGCCTGTTCGTCGTCACCCTGTACGTGGCCACGGACCGGCCCTCCTGGCTGATCATCGGCGCCGGCCTGTTCGTGCCCGCCGCCTGGTTCGCCGCCACGCACCTGGCCCACGTGCAGGCGCGCATCCAGAACTGGCTGCACGCCATGGACCGGGACGTCTATGAGAACTCGTCGCGCCAGTTGCCCGACGCCCTGTTCGGGATGGCCTCGGGCGGGCTGACGGGCTCGGGCTGGGGCAAGGGCTACCCCACGCTCGTGCCCTTCGCGAACTCCGACTTCATCGTCTCCTCCATTGGCGAGGAGTTGGGTCTGACCGGCATCCTGGCGATCCTCGTGCTGTACATCGTGCTCATCGAGCGCGGTCTGCGCACCGCCATGAGCCTGCGCGACGGCTTCGGCAAGCTCCTGGCCACCGGTCTGTCCTTCACGATCGCGCTGCAGGTCTTCGTCGTCGTCGGTGGCGTGACCCGCCTTATCCCGCTGACAGGGCTGACGATGCCGTTCCTGGCCTACGGCGGATCCTCCCTGGTGGCGAACTGGGTGATCCTCGCGCTCCTCGTGCGCTTATCCGATGCCGCCCGCCGACCGCCATCGACGGCGCCGCGCATCATCGACACCGCCGAGTTGCCCGCGGGCCTGCGCAAGCTCGTCCTCGACCCCGATTTCGACTTCGATGAGATGCACGGCGCGGACGGCCCGGCCGGCACGCCGTCGGGCACGGGGCGCTCCTTCGACGAGGATCCGGACATCACGATCGACACTCCGCCCGACGGCGTGAGCAAGCAACAGGGCAGCGCCCCGACCGGTACGGCCCCCCAGGGAACGCCAAGAGTGGAGGGAGTCCAGCCATGAACCGCCAGATCCACCAGGTGGCCGTGCTCGTGACCATCATGTTCCTCGCACTGGCCGTGTCCGTGACCAGCGTGCAGGGCTTCGCGCGCCCCGCGCTGTGGCAGTCGGAGTCCTCCGAGGGCAGTCTGACCACCGACCGGCGCAACCAGCGCGCGGCCTTCGCCGCCTTCGGGGCCCATCGCGGCCAGATCCTCGTGTCCGGTTCCCCCGTGGCCTCCTCGCAGCCCTCCGACGACGTCTACTCCTACCAGCGCGTCTACTCCTCCGGTTCGCTCTACGCGCAGGTGACCGGCTACTCCTCGCCGATCCGCTCCGAGTTGACCGGCATGGAGCAGTCCGAGAACAAGGTGCTCAACGGGGATGATCCCTCTTTGTTCTCCTCGCGGGTGAAGGCCCTTATCACCGGCGCCTCCCAGGAGGGGGGGTCAGTGGACCTGACCCTCAACGCCCAGGCCCAGCAGGCCGCCGCGAACGCGCTGGGCGGCAGGCGCGGCGCGGTCGTCGCGCTCGACCCGTCCACCGGGGCGGTCCTGGCGCTCGTCTCCTCCCCCTCCTTCGACCCCAACGTCCTGGCCTCCCATGACGCCGCCGCCGTATCGGCCGCCTGGGAGCAGTACTCCGCCGATCCCGGCCAGCCACTGGTCAACCGGGCGACCGGCGGCGACCTCTACCCCCCGGGCTCGACCTTCAAGATCCTCACCACCTCGGCCGCGCTGCGCGCCGGCAAGGTCACCGCCTCCACCACCCTCGACGCCCCCGACTCGATCACGCTTCCCGGCACGAACCACTCGCTGTCCAACTACCGGGGCGAGTCCTGCGGCAACGGCACCGCCACCCTGTCCGCGGCCTTCGCGCAGTCCTGCAACACGCCCTTCGCCCGTCTCGCCATGGACGTGGGCGATGACGCCTTGGCCAAGGAGGCCGAGGCCTGGGGCTTCGGCACGAAGGACGACTTCTCCCTCCCGGTGACCGCCTCCACCTACCCGGCCAACTCCTCCGCCGCGGAGACCGCCATGGCGGGGATCGGCCAGCAGTCCGTGCGCGTCACCCCCCTTCAAATGGCGCAGGTGGCCGCCACGGTCGCCAATCAGGGCAAGCAGATGAAGCCGTACCTGGTCGCCCGCACCCTGGACGCCGATCTGTCCGTCGTCTCGACGACGAGCCCCGAGGTCGCCCGCACCCCGATCGACGCCAAGACCGCCAAGACCCTCACCGGCCTCATGCAGGAGGCCGTCTCCTCCGGAACCGGGACCACCGCGCAGGTCGCCGGCGTGCAGGTGGCCGGCAAGACCGGCACCGCAGAGACCGGCTCCGACGAGGGCGGCCCTGTCACCTGGTTCGTCGGCTTCGCTGGCACGGACATCAACAAGCCGTCCATCGCCCTGGCTGTGGTGCTCGACGGCGGCCAGCAGACCTCACCCACCGCCACCGGTGGCTCGGAGGCGGGCCCGATCGCGGCCGCCGTCATCGACGCGGCGGTGAACCAGTGATCCCACAGGTGGGGTTCGAGCTCCAGGGCCGCTACCAGCTCCTGGAGCGCATCGCCCTGGGCGGCATGGGGGAGGTCTGGCGCGCCACCGATCTCAACTCAGGTCGGATCGTCGCCGCCAAGATCCTCCGCCCCGAACTGACCGGGGATGAGATCTTCCTGTCGCGCCTGCGGGCGGAGGCCGCCAACTCCCGGGGACTGCGCCACCCCAACCTCGCCGTCGTCCTGGACTTCGGGGAGCGCAAGGGCTCGGGCTGGATCATCATGGAGCTCGTGCAGGGCCGCCCCCTGTCCGAGATCCTGGAGGAGAAGGGAACGATGGCGCCCGCGGAGATCCTGCCGATCCTCGCGCAGGTGGCCCGCGCCCTCCAGGTGGTCCACGACTCCGGCGTCGTCCACCGCGATGTCAAGCCCTCCAACATCCTCATCAACCGGGAGGGCCTGGCCAAACTCACCGACTTCGGCATCTCCACCGGCCCCCACCAGCGGCCCATGACCGCCACCGGCATGGTCATGGGCACCGCCCAGTACCTGGCGCCCGAGCAGGCGATGGGCAACGCCGCCCAGCCCTCTGGCGACCTCTACGCCCTGGGGATCATCGCCTACGAGGCTCTCGTGGGCCGCCGCCCCTTCACCGGGTCCACTCAGGTGGACATCGCCTTCGCGCATGTCAACGAGCCCGTGCCTCAGATGCCCAAGAGCGTGCCCCCCGAGGTCCGCCAGGTCGTTATGGAGCTGCTGGCCAAGAAGCCCGCCGATCGGCCGTCCTCGGCTCGCGAGCTCGCCCGGCGCCTCGATCGGATCGTCATCCACCTGCCGGAGGAGCACTGGGACCCCGAGGACAACCTCGCCTGGGCCTCCACGGGCAGGGCCGCCCAGGGACCTGGCGCCGCCTCCACTGCCGGCGGTGGCGGCGCAGCGGGGATGGGCCGGGCCTCCTCGCCGACCAGCTCCTCGGCGGCCAATGCCGCCACTGACGAGGAGAGCGCCGCGCCGGCGTCCTCGAAGCCATCGAGGGCTGCCGAGCGCCCACGAGCCTCGGCGAGCGCCGCGCAGTGGGCCGCCGCGATCGTCGAGACCGCGCCCGAGCGCTGGCCCGAGCGCCGCTCCAAGATCCACAGCGCCCGCCGGGGCGCGTATGGCTCGCGCGCGCGGGCCCTGCCGGTATCCCATCGCGCGCGTGATGCTCGTCGCCCCCGCCGCAGCTCGGGGCGGGGCCGCCTCGGCCTGCCGCTCCTGAGCAGCCTATCCGCGCCGGCCCTGCTCATGCTCGCCGGAGCAGTGCTCATCCTCATTGCCGCCGTCGTGGCGCTCATGAGTACCCTAGCCTCAGCGCAACCGGGCACGACGGACGCCGCCCCTCAATCGCCTACCACCACCGGATCCCTGAGCGAAGCAGGCTCAGAGCTGATCGCGCAGGCCTCCGGATTGCCCGCCCCAGTGCCCGTCACCTCAGTCAAGGAGGCACCGTGACCGACACGTTCCCCGCGATCCTGGCCGAACGCTACGAGATCCGTGACCTCATCGGCCGTGGCGGCATGGCGGAGGTGCGCCTCGGGTACGATCGGCGCCTCAACCGCGTCATCGCCATCAAGCTCCTGCGCTCGGACCTGGCCAGCGACTCCACGTTCCAGACCCGCTTCCAGCGCGAGGCCCAGTCCGCCGCCGCGCTCAACCATCCCTCGATCGTTGCCGTTTACGACTCCGGCGAGGAGACCCTCGTCCAGCCGGACGGGACGAGCCGCACCGTCCCGTACATCGTCATGGAGTACGTGGAGGGTCATACGGTCCGCGAGCTCCTGGGCGACGGCGAGGCCGTGCCGATCCCCGAGGCGGTCGAGATCGTCACCGGCGTGCTCGACGCCCTGGAGTACTCCCACCGCGCCGGCATCGTCCACCGGGACATCAAGCCCGGGAACATCATGATCACCTCCACCGGCGCGGTGAAGGTCATGGATTTCGGCATCGCCCGCGCCATTGAGGACTCCGCGGCGACCGTCACCCAGCAGCACGCCGTCGTCGGAACCGCCCAGTACCTGTCCCCGGAGCAGGCCCGCGGGGAAGTCGTGGACACCCGCTCGGACCTCTACTCCACCGGCTGCCTCCTCTACGAGCTCCTCACCGGCCATCCGCCGTTCACAGGCGACTCCGCCGTGGCCATCGCCTACCAGCATGTGCGGGAGGTGCCCAAGCCGCCGTCGTCGATCGCCGCCGATATCCCGGAGGCGATCGACCGAGTCGTCCTCAAGGCGCTGGCCAAGCGCCGCGACGACCGCTATGGGGATGCCGCCCACATGCGCACCGACCTCCTGGCCGCGCAGCAGGGCAATGCCGTGTCCGCGCCCGCGACCTCCACCTGGGCCTCCGCCCCGACGACGACGCTCCCGCAGCAGGCTGACGCCTTCAGCCCCGCCCGCCCCGAGACGCCCGCACCACCGCCCCCGGTGACCCAGCAGCCCCTGATCATGCCCACTGAGCAGGATGATGAGCGCGCGTCCAAGAACCGCCTCGGACTGTGGCTGCTCATCGCGGCGCTCCTCGTCGCGGTGGCGCTGGGCGCGTGGGCGGTCAGCTCTGGGAAGTTCGGCGGGGCCGATCCCAAGCCCACCGCCTCACCGACGCCGACGACCGTCGCCGTCCCGGATGTCACGGGCAAGTCGGAGCAGGAGGCCAAGGCCGCGATCGAGTCCGTCGGCCTGGTCTACGCCAAGGGCGACGGCGTCGCCTCCAACACGATCCCCCCGGGCCGGGCGGTCTCCACCGACCCGGCTGTGGGCACGGGCGCCGCTCCTGGCTCCACGGTGACGGTCCAGTACTCCCTGGGCACCGCCATGGTCGAGGTTCCCGACGTGTCCGGCAAGACCCAGGAGGAGGCGCGCGACGCCCTGGAGAAGGCGGGCCTCAAGGTGGGGACCTCCACCTCGGAGGACTCCGCGGAAGTCGGCAAGGACAAGGTCATCCGCACCAAGCCTACGGCGAACACGACCGTGCAGCGCGGGAGCTCGGTGGCGCTCGTGCTGTCCACGGGGAGGGTCACCGTGCCGGACATCAAGGGCATGACCCTGGAGGCGGCGCAGACGGCGCTGCAGGACGCGGGCCTGACCTACAACGTCAACAGCCCGACCACGGAGAAGACCTCCGACCCGGCCAAGAAAGACACCACCGAGGTCACGGGCACGAGCCCCGTCGCCGGGGCCTCCCTGGACGCCGGGGGGCAGGTGACCATCGACTATAAGAAGTACGATTTCCAGCCCGCGCCCACGACGACCTCCCCGAAGGCCCCGAAGCCGGGTGACCCGAATAATCCATCGTCGTCCCCGTCGACGGGCGCCACCTCCAACTGACCCTCCCCTCCTCTCACCGCCGAGACCGGTCGATATCACGAGCGAGACCGGTCGAAAATACGATCGAGACCGGTCGATCAGCACAGCACGATAGTGAGCCGGCCGCGCTCCCGCCGAGCATCGTCCCCGTCGACGGGCGCCTCGCGCACCAACGGGTGGCTCGCGCACCGAGAGGTGCGCTGGGAGCACGACTCTCAGTCCGCCGGGCGCCCCTCCGTGCTCAGGCGCGCCCCTTAAGTGAGCAGCCCCCTCATCCGCGCTCAGCACGCGCCCCCACAGCGCCAGCATTCACCCCACCGAACCGGTCTCGATCCTCATTTCGACCGGTCTCGCTCGTATTTTCGACCGGTCTCGCGTGTGGGGAGGGGTGGGGGATGGCGGGCGCGAGGCCGCGGGCGGATGCCCGGTCAGACGGTGGCCTCGCCGGAGAGGTGGAAGGTCTCGTTGGCCCACGGGAAGACGAACTCGAACAGCCCGAGGACCACGAGCGCGGCGAGGACGAGCGCCTCAATGAGGCGCAGCCACACCGGTCCGGGCAGGTGGCGCCAGATCCATCCGTACATCAGTTGACCTCCGGGTCGTTGAGGACCGAGGCCGGGCGGCCCTCGGAGCGGGGCATCCAGTAGGAGAGCTTCGCGTAGGTGATCCACCGGTGGTCATTGCCCCACTCGCCGACTGTCAGCGAGTGGCAGGTGGTCAGGGTGAGCATGCGATCAGTGGCCGCGATCTCGGGATGGTGGGGCACCGGCGCGATGACCTCGACGGCGTTCGGGTTCACAATCTCGTGCTCGGTGACGGTGTAGACGTACCAGGTGTCCTTGGTGGCCACCACCACCTCGTCGCCGGACTCGAGGAGATCGATGCGCCGGAAGGAGTTTCCGGAGGTGCGCCGGTGGCCGGCGAGGGCGAAGTTGCCGATATCGCCCACCTGCTGGGTCTCGGTGTAGTGGCCGGCGACGGCGGAGTCGAGGATGTTCGCGGCGGTGCCCTCCAGGATGGGCATGTTGTTGTTCGTCTTGCCGTACCACTTGGGGACGATGAGCATGCCGATGGTCTCCCCGCTGCCGACGGGGGAGACGGCGGGCGGGGCGTCATAGTGCTTGACTCCCTCGGTCTTGGGGGAGTCGACCTGCTGACTCTCGAAGGCGGCGCGCGTGGCGGCGGCCTTCTCCTGGGCGTCCAGACTCGTCCACCACAGCTGCCAGGTGAGGAAGAGGGCGATGACGAGGCCCACGGTGATGAGGATCTCGCCGACACTGGTGATCATGATGTCGAGCGCCGAGCGCTTCTTGCGCTCCGCCGCTCCGCCGTGCCTCATGCTGGTCATCCGCACTCCGTCTTCCGCAGGACTTTCCTCAGGGGCGTGGCGGGACTGATGGCCTGCCCATCGCTCGGCTGCCAGTCTAGGGCGTCGGCCCTGCTTGTAACGGCAAGCGTGATCACAGTCCCACCTCTCGCCCGACGCCGCGCATGCCCTAGGCTAGGAGCGTTTTAGTGCCCGCGCACGAGCCCTTCCCCAGGCTCGTCATGCTAGGAGGAGGCCCGCGTGGCCCTGCTGAACAAGCTCAAGAACTCTGATGACCACGCGAAGCGCAGAGCCAAGCGCTCCGGCAACCCGGCCAAGGCGGCGAAGGCCGCCGAGGAGGAGTCGCGCGCGGCGGCCAATCGCGTGTCGCGCGTGCCCCAGAAGGTGGTGCGCACCGGCAGCCCCAGTTGGTACGCGCCGTCGATGGTCGTGCTCATGGTCATCGGTCTCCTGTGGGTCGTGGTGACCTACCTGTTCAAGGGGAAGTACCCATTGCCGTACTTCCTCCACCACCACGCCGCCGACTGGCTGTCCAATGGGAACCTCTACATCGGCTTCATCATCATGATGGTCGGCTTCCTCGGCCTGCTGCGTTGGAAGTAGGCCCCCGCAACGGCCTCTGCGGCCCCGCGGCCAGCGCCGCGCACGGGCGATAATCGACGACGGCGCCCCCACCATCGCAGGTCGGGGGCGCCGTCGTCGTCATGCGGTCACGGGCGCGATCCGCCGGTGGGCTCAGGCCCCGGTAGCCTCCTCAAGGAGCTCGGCGCCCTCCTCGGCAGAGTCGGCCCAGTACTCCTCGGCCCACGGGTCCTCGACGGGCTGGCTGCGGCGCCAGGCGATGTAGGCGGCGCCGGCGGCGGCGGTGACCACGGTGGCCCAGGCGAGAGCCTTGAGGCCGCGACGGCAGCGGCGCTTCTTGGGGGCGACGACGGGCGCAGGGGCCTCGGCGATCGCGGCACGGGCGGCCTCGGCGGCGCGCTGGGCGCGCGGCAGGTAGTCGTCGACGACGCGGGCGCGGGCCTCGCTGTAAGCGGGCTCGATGCGCGTCTGCGCCTCCTTGGCGGCGCGCGAGACGTTCTCCCCGGCGCGCGCGACGCGCGGGGCGGCCCACTCGGCGGCGCGCTCGGCGCGCTCGGCGATGGCCTCGGCGAGATTGGCGGCCTCCTGACGGAGGTGGTCGGAGTCGATCCTCTTGTCGGCGGTCTTGCAAGGCATGGCGCTCTCCTCCTGGGGAGTTCAAATGGTCGTGTCGCGGGATGCCAGGGCGGCGTGAGGCGAACTGAGACCCATGGTGGCACTGTTCCCGCCCGGGCGGGGGCTCTTGATGGCGGCGTTTTGCCTGGGGTGAACACGCTCCGCCACCCTTGGGCGAAGAGGCTCCCGCCCGCCCGCCCATGGGACCATGGGTGCATGGAAGCGACTCTTCACACCACCCTCGGAGACATCCGCCTGACCCTCTTCCCGGAGCAGGCGCCCGTGACCGTTGAGAACTTCGTCGGGCTCGCCACCGGGTCGCGGACCTGGACAGATCCGCGCACTGGTGAGGAGACCAACGCGCCCCTGTACAAGGACGTCGTCTTCCACCGGGTCATCCCGAACTTCATGATCCAGGGCGGGGACCCGCTGGGCACCGGCCGCGGTGGCCCCGGCTACACCTTCGACGACGAGATCGACCCGAGCCTCACCTTCGACGCCCCCTACGTCCTGGCCATGGCCAACGCCGGCCGTCACATGGGCAAGGGCACCAACGGCTCGCAGTTCTTCATCACCACCGCGCCCACGGCCTGGCTGCACGGCAAGCACACGATCTTCGGAGCCGTCGCCGACGACGAGTCGAAGGCTGTCGTGGATGCGATCTCGGCGACGCCGACGGATCGCACGGACCGTCCTCTCAAGGAGGTCACCATCACCTCGGTGAGCGTCGTCCAGTGACGGCGGTGGGCGGCCCGGGTACCCCAGGCGCGCCGGTCTGCCCGCGCCACCCCGATCGGGTGGCCTACGTGCGCTGCCAGCGCTGCGGCCACCCGGTGTGCCCGGCCTGCCAGGTGCCCAGCGCTGTCGGCGTGCACTGCGTGGACTGCACCGCTCGCGCCAGCGCCGGGCGCCGGGCCCCGACGACGGCCCTCGGCGGCCGGCTCTCCGACGGCTCCACGCTCATCACCAAGGCGCTCATCGCCGTGTGCGTCGTCATCTTCATCGCCCAGAAGCTCCCCGCTTCGACGGCGATGGGGCTGAACGTCATCAGGGAGCTCGCTCTCGTGCCGGTCTTTGTGAGCGCTGAGCCGTGGCGCCTGCTGACCAGCGCGCTCCTGCACGGCTCGATCATGCACCTGGCCTTCAACATGTGGGCCCTGTGGGTACTGGGCGAGGCCCTGGAACCCCTGCTCGGCCGCTGGCGCTACAGCGCGCTCATGGCGCTGAGCGCCCTGGGCGGGTCAACAGCCGTGTACTGGCTGTCCGCACCGGGATCGCGGGACTGGTTCACCGGGACGGTGGGTGCCTCCGGCGCGGTCTTCGGCCTGTTCGCCGCGATGTTCGTCATCCAGCGGCGCTTCGGGCGGGACACCACGGGCATCGTGGGGATCCTCGTGCTCAACCTGGTCTTCTCCTTCACCGCTGCCGGGATTTCCTGGCAGGGGCACCTGGGGGGTCTCATCACCGGGGGCGTCGTCGCCGCGGTCTACGCCTGGGCGCCTCGCGAGCGCCGGGGAGCGCTCTCAGCGGCTGGCACCGCCGCCGTGGCGCTGGCGCTGGTGGGCCTCGTGGCGCTGCGCCTCGCGAGCCTCTGAGGGACTTCTCGCCAACGAATCACATCGGTGTGGTTCATCCACAGTTGGGGATAACCATGTGGAAGAACAGCGCTGTGGTTTTCCACAGCGCTGTCCCCAGATGGGGAAAGCCTGGAATTACAGTCCCTCAACTGTCCACAGGCATCCACAGGGCTAGTGGCCGAGCATCTTCGCAACCTGTGGGCAAGCGCGCCCGGCTGTGATGGCGGGGTGGTCGCGCGCCCAGTTCCGTCAGCGCTCAGGAGCCACTAGATCCGCCCTGGCGCCCCCTCGTCACGAGGTGGGCGGCGCCGTGGGCGATGCCAGTAACGATGGGGAAGGCTGGGATGACCCACCAGTTGGGGCGAACCTCGATTCCCTCCTCGCGCAGCACGCGCCGCGCCCAGAACCAGGACGACAGGACGATGGGCAGGGCCGTCGCACAGCCGCAGGTGTAGCCCCGGGCCAGAGCCGCGGATCCCAGATGGCTGAAGCCGTGCAGCCCGTAGCCGTGCAGGAGCGCCTGATAGAGCCAGGATTGGCCGCGGCTGCGCTGCCCCTGGATGGACCCGACGGCGAAGAGCACCGCCATGATGCCCATCGCCACCCTGACATGCTCACGCGATACGCCATCGCGGCGCAGCTCCTCGGGGAGCCAGGGGATGCGCTCCGCCAGCTCGCGTGAGGCCGAGGGCATCGTCACGTACTCCTCGAGGTCGTGGGCAGCCCATGAGAAGAACAGGCCGGCGGTGGCTAGGTCGACGCGGTCCATGGCTCCTCCCGATTTCACGACTATTAGTTGCGTAACTAGGATAGCGCTGTTCGGGCGCATTTGGAAGAATCCGCTGCGGGGCCGGCACGGCGCTCCACGCGGGATGGGAGGAGGTCGCCATGGAGTCGAGCGCGCCACGAGGCGGTGGGCGCCCGCGCGATCCGCGGATCGACGGGCGAATTCTCACCGCGGCCGCGCGCCTCATGGCCTCGGGCGGGCTCGGCGCGCTGCGGGCCGATGCCCTGGCGACCGCGGCGGGCGTCCCCAAGTCGACGATCTACCGGCGGTGGGGGACCCTCCTGGAACTCGCGGTCGACGCGGTGGACGCGGCGCTCGGGCCACGGCGCCTACCCGCGACGGAGGAGCCCCTGGCGGATCTCGCCACGCATGTTCAGCGGGCGCACACGATCCTGGCGACACCGCCCCTCGGGCCGGCCGTCATCCAGATCGCCCACGAGTTGCTGGGGCGCCCCGAGGCTGCCGCGTCTTATCGGCAGCGGGTGATCGCGCCCCTGCGGGACGGGGCGATCGATGCCGTCTCCCGCGCGATCAAGGCGGGGCAGTGGGACGGCCCTGAGGCGGTTCTCAGCATCGACATGGTGATCGGCACGGTCCTGTACCGCCTCACCTATCTGGGGATCGAGACGACTCTTGAGGAGGCCTTCGAGCTGGTGGAGACGATCGCCGGCCGTCCCCTTCCCAGGCCATCCTGAGGCGCTGGGGCGCCCCGAGGCTCTCGGGACCCGCTCACGCCGTCGAGGAGCACTGTGGATGCGCGCGCCGCGCCATCGCGGGAGGCAGGAGTGGAGCCAACGGGACTCGAACCCGTAACCCCCTGCTTGCAAAGCAGGTGCGCTACCAATTGCGCCATGGCCCCTCGGCGGGAGGGTCAGATCTCCTCGACCGGGTCCGTGACCTCGGCCCAGGCGGCCCGCTCCTTGCGAGCGGCCTCATACGTGAGCCAGGCCGCGTACGCGATCGCGCCCACGCACGAGAAAACCGCAGCGTTCAGGGCTGTCCGGTTCCTCATGTGGAGCCTCCTCGCCGTCGCGCTGCGGTGCCGTGGGCCTAGCTGGACTCGAACCAGCGACCTCATCCTTATCAGGGATGCGCTCTAACCAACTGAGCTATAGGCCCTTGAGACCGGATGAGATTATCCCATCGGGTCTGGGACAACCAAATCGATCAGTCATCCGCCAGTGTGAGATGAATCCCGCCCACGAGAGAGGCGATGATGTTGTACAAGAGGGCCGCGAGCGTGCACAAGGCGGTGCTCAGGATGAGATTGACGACCGCGATGATCGTGGACAGCGAGATGGCCCGCGAGAACTTCATGTACTCCACGACGCCGGTGAAGGCGTTGGAGTTGGTCTCCACCACCGAGCTCACGAGGTCCTGGATCTGGGAGAACACGTGCAGCGAGTCGAGCATGAACCACACGACGGCCGCGCCGACCACCATCATGATGCCGATCGCCACGTTGAGCAGCAGTGACACCTTGAGGACGGACCAGGGGTCGATTCGGTTGACCACGAGCCGCACGCGGCGCGGGCTACCCAGCGCGGACTGCTTGCCGCCCTTACCGGGGTTGGCCGCGCCGACCGCGGGCGGGTTCGTCGCGATGGATGCGTTCATGGGCTGGGCGGCGTCGGGCTGGCTCATTGGTCCTCACTCTCGTCCTCGCTCAACGCTACCGTGTCGGCGGGGACCTGTGCAGAGTCATCAGCATCGAGGTCGCGCTCGGCGTTCCGGGCCACCGCGATGATGCGGTCGCCGTCGTCGGGCTTCGCGAAGGTCACACCCTGTGTGGCGCGGCCGGTCACGGACACCTCGGCGATGGCGGAGCGAACCACCTTGCCAGACGCCATGATGCACATCACCTCATCACCGGGGGCGGTCACGAGCGCGCCCACGAGATCGCCCCGCTCCTCGACGAGATTGGCGACCTTGACGCCCAGGCCGCCGCGTCCCTTGACCGGGTAGTCGCGCACGTTGGTGCGCTTGGCGAAGCCGCCCTCGGTGACGACGAACAGGTCGGCGTTGTCCCAGGAGGGGTCGATGACTCCCATGGCGAGCAGGGAGTCCTCCCCCCGGAAGCGCATCCCGGTCACGCCGCTCGTGGCTCGCCCTGTGGGGCGCAGGGTGGCGTCATCGGCGTGGAAGCGCAGGGACTGGCCGTGGCGGGAGACGAGCAGCAGGTCCTGGCCGGCCGACAGGAGCGAGGCGGAGATAAGCTCATCGGGGTTGCCATCCTCGTCATCGCGCAGGTTAATGGCGATGATGCCGCCCGAGCGGTTGGAGTCGTACTCGCTCAGGCGGGTCTTCTTCACCAGGCCGCGACGCGTGGCCAGCACGAGGTAGTCGGCCTGGTCGTAGGCGCCGAGATCCATGACCTGGGCGATCTCCTCGCCGGGCTGGAAGGCGAGCAGGTTGGCCACATGCTGGCCCTTGGAGTCGCGGCCGCCCTCGGGCAGCTCGTAGGCCTTGGCGCGGTAGACCCGGCCGAGGTTGGTGAAGAACAGCAGCCAGCGGTGCGTGGTGGTCACCCCGAAGTGCTGGACGATGTCGTCCTCGCGCAGGGTGGCGCCGCGCACGCCCTTGCCGCCGCGGTGCTGGGAGCGGTAGGCGTCGGTGCGGGTGCGCTTGGCGTAGCCGGAGCGGGTGATGGTGACGACGACGTCCTCCTCGGGGATGAGGTCCTCCATGCTCATCTCGCCGTCGAAGGGGACGATCCTCGTGCGGCGCTCATCGCCGAACTTGTCGACGATCTCGGCGAGCTCGGTGGAAACGATGTCGCGCTGACGCTGCGGGGAGGCGATGATGTCGCGAAGGTCGGCGACCTTGGCCTTGAGCTCCTCGGCCTCGGTCTGGATCTTGAGGCGCTCCAGGGCGGCTAGGCGGCGCAACTGGAGGGACAGGATCGCCTCGGCCTGGGCCTCGTCGACACCGAGCAGCCCCATGAGGCCGGTGCGGGCCTCCTCAGTGGTCGGCGAGCGCCGGATGAGGGCGATGACGGCGTCGAGGGCGTCGATGGCCTTGAGCAGGCCCTCCAAGATGTGCAGGCGCTCCTCGGCCTTGCGCAGGCGGTAGCGGGAGCGGCGCACGATGACGTCGATCTGGTGGTCCACCCAGTGGCGTACGAAGCCGTCGATGCTGAGCGTGCGGGGCACCCCGTCCACCAGGGCGAGCATGTTGGCGGGGAAGTTGTCCTGCAGCGGGGTGCGCTTGTAGAGGTTGTTGAGGACCACCTTGGCGACGGCGTCGCGCTTGAGGACGATGACGAGCCGTTGGCCCGTGCGGCCGGACGTCTCGTCGCGGATGTCGGCGATGCCGCCCACCTGCCCGTCGCGCACGAGTTGGGCGATCTTGTCGGCGAGGTTGTCCGGGTTGACCTGGTAGGGCAGCTCGGTGACGACGAGGCACTGGCGGCCCTGGATCTCCTCGACGTTGACGACGGCCCGCTGGGTGATGGAGCCTCGCCCGGTGCGGTAGGCGTCCTCGATGCCGCGCCGGCCCAGGATGGTGGCGCCGGTGGGGAAGTCGGGGCCGGGGATGATCTCGAGGAGAGCCTCAAGAAGCTCCTCGCGGGTGGCGTCGGGGTGGTCGAGGAACCACTGGACGCCGCGGGCGACCTCGCGCAGGTTGTGCGGGGGGATGCGGGTGGCCATGCCCACCGCGATGCCCTCGGAGCCGTTGACGAGCAGGTTGGGGAAGCGGGCCGGCAGGATCGTCGGCTCCTGGTTCCTGCCGTCGTAGTTGTCCTGGAAGTCGACGCTCTCCTCGTCGATGTCCCGGACCATCTCCATGGCCAGCGGGGCCATCTTGCACTCGGTGTACCTGGGGGCGGCCGGCCCCAGGTTGCCGGGAGTGCCGAAGTTGCCCTGCCCGGCCACCAGCGGGTAGCGCAGGGACCACCACTGCACGAGGCGCGCGAGGGCGTCGTAGATGGCGGCGTCACCGTGGGGGTGATAGTTGCCCATGACCTCGCCCACCACGCGGGAGGACTTGGAGAAGGAGGAATTGGGGCGGTACCCGCCGTCGTACATGGCGTACAGGACTCGGCGGTGGACGGGCTTGAGGCCGTCGCGCACGTCCGGCAGGGCGCGCCCGACGATGACGCTCATCGCGTAGTCCAGGTAGGAGCGCTGCATCTCCATCTGGAGGTCAACCGGCTGGATGCGGTCGTGCTCCTGGGTGCCGGTGGGGGTGGTGGTCTCGTCGCTCACGTGGATCCTTCAGTGTCCTTCAGTGCCTTGAGTGCCTTGCCAGGCGGTGGCGTGGGGCCGACGGCGGCCGGTGGGTCAGATGTCGAGGAAGCGGACGTCGGTCGCGTTGCGCTGGATGAAGGAGCGGCGCTGCTCGACGTCGTCGCCCATGAGGATCGCGAAGGTCTCATCGGCGTTCGCGGCCTCATCGAGAGTGACCTGCTTGAGGATGCGGGAGGAGGGGTCCATGGTGGTCTCCCACAGCTCGTGGTCGTTCATCTCGCCCAGTCCCTTGTAGCGCTGGATGCCGCCCTCCTTGGGCAGGCGGCGACCGGCGTCAGCGCCCGCGACGAGGAGCTTGTCGCGCTCGGCGTCGGAGTAGGCGAACTCGTGGTCCGCGTTGGACCACTTGAGGCGGTACAGGGGCGGCATCGCGATGTAGGTGTGCCCGTGCTCGATGAGGGGGCGCATGTAGCGGAACAGGAGCGTGAGCAGGAGGGTGGCGATGTGCTGACCGTCGACATCGGCGTCGGCCATGATGACGATCTTGCCGTAGCGCAGCTTGGTCAGGTCGAAGTCCTCGCCGATGCCGGTGCCGAAGGCCGTGATGAGGCTGCGGATCGTGTCGGATGACAGGGCGCGGTCCAGGCGGGCCTTCTCCACGTTCAGGATCTTGCCGCGGATCGGCATGATGGCCTGGTGCTCGGGGTCGCGCCCGCCGACGGCGGAGCCTCCCGCGGAGTCCCCCTCGACGATGAAGATCTCGCACACGGAGGCGTCGCGCGAGGAGCAGTCGCGCAACTTGCCGGGCATGGAGGCGGACTCCAGGACGCCCTTGCGGCGCGTGGCCTCGCGGGCCTTGCGGGCGGCCAGGCGAGCGGCGGCGGCCTGCGAGGCCTTAGAGATGACGGACTTGGCGTCCGCGGGGTGGGAGTCGAGCCAGTCGCCGAGTTGGGAGTAGACGGTCTGCTGGACGAAGGTGCGGGCCTCGGTGTTTCCGAGCTTGGTCTTGGTCTGGCCCTCGAACTGCGGCTCGGAGAGCTTGACCGAGATGACCGCGGTCAGGCCCTCACGGATATCGTCACCAGTGAGGTTGTCGTCCTTGTCCTTGAGCAGGCCCTTGTCGCGGGCGTACTTGTTGACCAGGGTGGTCAGCGCGGTGCGGAAGCCCTCCTCGTGGCTGCCTCCCTCGGTGGTGTTGATGGTGTTGGCATAGGTGTGGACGGACTCGGAGTAGGCGCTGGTCCACTGCATGGCGATCTCGAGGCTGATGGAGCGGCTGCCCTCCAGGGCGGTCTCGGCCTCGAAGTCGATGATCTCGGGGTGGATGAGCTCGGCCTTCTTGGACTTGTTGAGGAAGGCGACGTAGTCGCGCAGCCCGTGCTCGTAGCGGAAGGTGTCGGAGCGGTGCCCCTTGGCCGGCACCGGCGCCTCGGCTCCCGGCCCGCCCTCGTCTCCGGCGATCTCATCGCCCTCCTCGACGGCGCTGGGGCGCTCATCGGTCAGGGTGATCCGCAGTCCCTTGTTGAGGAAGGCCATCTGCTGGAAGCGGCGGCGCAGCGTCTCGTAGTCGAAGTCGACCGTCTCGAAGATCCGCGGGTCGGGGTAGAAGGTCTGGGTGGTGCCGGTGGCCTCGGTCTCCTCACCCCGGACGAGCTCGGTGATGGGCCGGCCGCCGTCGGCGAAGGACATGCGCCACACGTGTCCCTGGCGGCGGATCTCGGTGTCCACGCGGGTGGACAGGGCGTTGACCACGGAGATGCCCACGCCGTGCAGGCCGCCGGAGACGGCGTAGCCGCCGCCGCCGAACTTGCCGCCGGCGTGCAGGATCGTCATGACGACCTCGACGGTGGGCTTGCCCTCGGTGGGGTGGATGTCCACGGGGATGCCGCGGCCGTTGTCGACGACGCGCACCCCGCCGTCGGCGAGGATCGTGACCTGGATGTGATCGCAGTAGCCGGCGAGGGCCTCGTCGACGGAGTTGTCGACGACCTCGTAGACGAGGTGGTGCAGGCCCCGCTCACCGGTGGAGCCGATGTACATGCCCGGGCGTTTGCGCACGGCCTCCAGCCCCTCCAGGACAGTGATGTCGGAGGCACCGTAGTCCGCGGAGCCCGCGGCCGCGGGCGAGGCGGGCGTCACCGGATGGGCCTCCACCTGGGGAGATGCCACGTCGGCGGAGGTGAATTCGGGCACGGGGTTCTCAGAGGCGTCCTGGTCGGGCACGTGCTTGCTGCTCCTCAGTTCTCGCGCCCGCGGTGCGGGCGGGCCGGGCGGTGCGGGGCGGTGTCCCCGCCGCGTCGCCCGGGACGGTCGTCGGCGTTCCACTCTCACAGGGCGCTCCTGGGAGGCAGGACCCTTCCATGGGGAGGGGTACGCGTCAGCGCCTTCAATGCCTTCGACGCGCCATGGGCTTGTCCGAGGCGATCCTATCGCGAAACCTTCCGGGAGCCCGACCTCGAAGGGCCTGGCGGAGCGTGCCGGGCGTCACCTCCGTTCCCCGCGCTCCGACCACGGCGCCGCGCCTCAGCCGTAGGTGTCGCGGGGGCCGCGCCCGCCGCGCACGGGGAAGCGTCCATGGCGCCAGCTGGGCCCGGCCGGGCCCAGCACATGGACATCGACCCCGGCGCCCCCGACCTCCTCGCTGATGCGCCGCAAGATGGTGGGCATCATGAGCCGCAACTGCTGCGCCCAACTGGAGGAGGACGCCCGGATGGTGATCCGCCCGGGCTCAAAGGACTCCACGCGCGAGTGCTCGGCGACAGACCTGCCCACGATCTCCTCCCAGCGGGCGGCGACGCCGGCCACTGCGAGCATCCCCGCCCATCCCTTGCGGTCGACCATGCGGGCGAGGTCCTTCTTCGCGGTCCTCGGGTCGAAACGGCTGGGGCCGGGGCGGCCGCGATCAGTGGCAAGCCCGGGCGCGCGATCCGTCCAGTCCTCACTCTCGGGATCGCCGCCCCCCTCGCCGTTGACGCCGACGCGACGCCGGGGAGCGTCCCAGGGCGCGGGGTCATCCGCCCCCGGGCGCCCGCTGGAACGCGCGGGCCCTCGCATGTGGCCGCGCTCGAACGCGGAGGCCCGCACGCGGGACAGTGCTCGCGAGGCGAGGCTCGCGCCGTCCCCGGCGGCGCCCGCCTCACGATCGCAGGGGTGGTCGACGCCCGCGCCCTCAGCCCCCGGCTGGTCCTCAGTCACGGGTCACCTCCGATCCGGCCACCCGGAAGCGCGCTCCGGCCAGGCCATCCGGCACGTCGGCGTCGACAGCGGCCGTGACCAGCACCTGCTGAGCGCCGACCACCATGGAAGCCAACGCCTGACGGCGCCTGTCATCGAGTGAGGCGAACACATCATCGAGGATGAGGACCGGCTCGCCGTCGCCCCCGTAGGCATCGACGTCGTGCCGGAGCATCTCGTAGGAGGCCAGGCGCAGTGCCAGCGCCAGCGACCACTGCTCGCCGTGGGAGGCGAAGCCCTTGGCTGGCAGGGATCCCAGGAAGAGGGAGAGGTCATCGCGGTGGGCGCCCACGAGGTTGGCGCCGCGCTCGATCTCACGCTCGTGGAGCCCGCCCATCGCCGCCTCCAGGCGGGCGGCCACCGCCTGGGCGTCGGCGAGTCCGCTCTCGGCGGTGGCCACCGCATCCCACCCCGTTCCGGGCTCGGGCTCAATGGCGCCCTCATGAGCCAGGAGGCTGGAGCGGTAGGCGAGGCGCGCCTCGGACTGATTGCCCGAGACGGCCTCGTAGCAGGACTCGACCCAGGGGCGCAGGCGCCTGACGACTTCGATTCGCGCGGCGATGAGCCGCGAGGCCGCGGCGGCGAGCTGGGCGTCCCAGACCTCCAGGGTGGACATCATCGATTCCATGGAGGAGGAGCCCCGGCCCCGGTGGGCGCGCGCCGAGCGCAGGAGGCTCGCGCGCTGGGCGAGGATCTTGTCGTGCTCGAGGCGCGTCCCGGCGAGAGCGGGGCGCAGCATGACGGCGAGGTCGTCGAGGAAGCGGCGCCGCACCCCAGGCTCGTCGCGCACGAGGGCGAGGTCCTCTGGCGCGAAGACGACGGTGCGCAGGATCCCGGTGAGGTCCCGCGGACGGCAGGCGCCGCGATTGAGGCGGGCGCGGTTAGCCCTGCCCGCGATGATCTCGATCTCGATGACGCTGGGGCGCTCGCCGTGAACCACCTTGGCCCGCACGACGGCTCCGCCGGGCTGCTCGCCGTCGTCGGCGCGCCGCACGAGGGCCCGATCAGCGCCCACACGGTGGCTGCTCAGCGTGGACAGGTAGGCGATCGCCTCGACGAGGTTGGTTTTGCCCTGCCCATTGGGGCCGATGAACGCGCTGATGCCCGGCTCCAGGCCCACCACGAGGTGCCGATAGGACCTGAAGTCGTCGAGTGCCAGGTCGGAGACGTACACGAGCGGCGCGCGAGGATGGCGCGAGAACGTTGTCGGGGCCTCGCGCCGGGTCAGGCGCCGAAGCGAATCGGCATGATGAGGTAACGGAAGGAGGAGTCCTCCTCGCCGCCGATCGCGCTCATGCCGGTCAGGACCGCGGGCTTGGAGGCGTGCGTGAAGTCAAGGCGCACATAGGGGTCGGAGATAGCGCCGAGGCCGTCGAGGAGGTATCCCGGGTTGAAGGCCGTCGCGATGTCGTCGCCCTCTAGGTGCGCCACGATGCTCTCAGAGGCCTGGGCGTCATCACTCTGACCGGCCTCGAGAGCGAGGGTCCCTTGGGTGAACGACATGTGGATCGGGGTGGAGCGCTCGGCGACGAGGCTGACGCGCCGCACCGCGGCCATGAGCTCCTCACGTCCGACGGTGGCGTGGATGAGGGTCTGCTCGGGGAAGAGGCGCAGCACCGGGGGGTAGTCGCCGTCGGTGAGCAGGGAGGTCGTGCGGCGCCCGCCGGCCTCGAAGCCGATGAGGCCCGAGGAGGTCCCGCCGCCGTCGGACAGGGCGAGGGTGACATCTCCGGAGGAGGTGAGCGACTTGGCCACGTCGGACAGCGTGCGCGCCTTGAGCAGGGCGGTGGTCTCCAAGGAGGAGTCCGACGGCGTCCAGGTCATCTCGCGCACGGCGAGCCGGTAGCGGTCGGTGGCCATGAGGGTCAGGGCGTCGCCCTGGACGTCGACCTGGATGGAGGTGAGCAGCGGCAGGGTCTCGTCGCGGGAGGCGGCGATGGAGACCTGGGCGACCGCCTGGGCGAGGTCGTGGGCGTCGATCGTGCCGGCCACTTGGGGCATGGGGGGCAGCGCCGGGTAGTCGTCGGCGGCCATGGCCGACAGGGAGAAGCGCGAGGAGCCGCAGGTGACCATCACCTTGGTCCCCTCGAGCTCGAGGTCGACCGGCTTGGCGGGGAGGGCCTTGGCGATGTCGGCGAGCAGGCGCCCGGAGACGAGGACAACGCCCTCGGCCTCGATGTCGGCCGGCACCTCGCAGTGGGCGGAGACCTCGTAGTCGAAGGAGGCCAGGACCAACGTCGATCCGGAGGCCTCCAGTCGCACGCCGGCCAGGACGGGCACGGGCGGGCGGGCGGGAACGGAGCGGGCTGTCCAGGTGACAGCCTCCGCGAGGACATCGCGGTCGACCCTGAGCTTCACTATGGCCCCCTGAGGAGAGTGCGGACAGACAACATCGGCGAGTGTAGACGGTTTGCGCTCGATGCGCCTCGTGAGCCGAGCGCGGCGATGGGGTCGATCCTCCGGGCGCCCGGGCTAGGAGGCGGAGCGCCTCGTTGGCCGGGCTTGTGATTCGGGCTCGTGTAGTGGGTTGGTAGGTGTAGTAGGAGGTGTGGATCCTGTGGGAAACGGCATTACCCGCTGGCCACGGCTTGATGCGGATGTGGAACTACAAGGGAGTGGTTCGGTGCCCCGGGGCATGGCAGGGGTGGAGAGGCGCAGTGGCGCCCGGGTCCGAATCACAACTTGGCCCGGCGGGCGCCACAGACCGGGCAACGGCGTCCACCGCGTCGACGGCGGTGTCCACAGGCTTGTCCACAGGCGTGGATCACAATCAACCATCCCATGGATCACATGAGTCACACGGGCCCCACAGTCGTGTCAATCCCCGCTAAATCAAGGCAATCTCATGCCCTGCCCCTACAACCGAGACCGGTCGAAATGACGATCGAGACCGGTTCAGAGGGCGCGGTAACGGCCTCAGCGCCCTCGTCCCCATGCGGGCCTGTGGATAGAGGACCGGTCTCGCTCCTATTTTCGACCGGTCTCGGCGAGGGGGTGTCAGGCCTGTTCCAGGGCCGCCTGCTTGATGCGGCTGGTCATCTCGGTGACCTGGTTGAAGGTGGAGCGGCGCTCGGCCATCTGCTGGCGGATCTTCTTGTCCGCGCTCATGACGGTGGTGTGGTCGCGCCCGCCGAACTCTCGGCCGATCTTGGGCAGGGAGAGATCGGTCAACTCGCGGCACAGGTACATGGCGATGTGACGCGCGTGGACGATGAGGCGCGAGCGGTTGGCGCTGCACAGGTCGTCGACGGTGATGCCGAAGTAGTCCGCCGTCTGCGCCATGATGAGGGAGGTGGTGATCTCCTCGCCGGCGGGGTCGGAGATGATGTCCCGCAGGACCATCTCGGCCAGGGTCTGGTCGATCGTCTGCTGGTTGAGCGAGGCGAAGGCGGTCACCCGGATGAGCGCGCCCTCGAGCTCGCGGATGTTGGTGGTCACCCGGGAGGCGATGTATTCCAGGACGTCCATGGGAAGGTCGAGCCCCTCGGCCCGGGCCTTGAGCGACAGGATCGCCATGCGGGTCTCGAGGTCCGGCGGTTGGACGTCGGCGAGCAGGCCCCACTCGAAGCGCGAGCGCAGGCGCTCGTCGAGGTTGTTCATGGCCTTGGGTGGCTGGTCCGAGGTGAGGACCACCTGCTTGCCCGCGGAGTGGAGGGCGTTGAAGGTGTGGAAGAACTCCTCGAGGGTCTGCTCCTTGTCCGCTAGGAACTGGATGTCGTCGACGAGCAGGATGTCGACGTCGCGGTAGCGGCGCTTGAAGGAGTCGAGGCTGCCGTTGTCGCGGTTGTCGCGCACGGCGGCGATGAAGTCGGCCGTGAACTCCTCGGAGTTGACGTACTTGATGCGCGTCGTGGGGTCGAGCGTGCGCGCGTAGTGGCCGATGGCGTGGAGGAGGTGGGTCTTGCCCAACCCGGAGCCCCCGTAGATGAACAGGGGGTTGTAGGCGCGGGCCGGGGCCTCGGCGACGGCGATGGACGCCGCATGCGCGAAGCGGTTGGAGGAGCCGGTGACGTAGGTGTCGAAGGTGTAGCGCGGGTTGAGGGTGGAGCCGTCGGGGCTCGTGGGCGCCGTGGCCGCGAAGGGATTGGCCCCGGTGCCCCCTGTCGAGGGCCCGCGCCCGCCTATCGCGAAGTCGGCGCGCCCCGTCACGAGGGCCGACGGCGCCGGCTGGGGAAGGGGGGCGCCCGACGGCGCCGACGGCGGGGAGAGGGTCGACGGCGCCGATCCGGGGTCGGCCACGGCGGTGGGGTGGACCGCCGATGGCGTGATGGGCGCTGGCGGGACTGGGGGCATGAAGGGGCTGCCGGGAAGACTCTGCTCGGCGCTCGGGGCCGACGGCGGGGGCGGGGGCACGGAGTCCCCGGAGGTATCGATCATGACCTCGAAGGGGACCTCCCTGCCCCAGGCCGTCATGAGGGCGCGGCCGATGGGGCCGCGGGACTTGTCGATGATGTCCTTGGCGAATGAGGAGCCTGCGACGAGGACCAGGGTGCCATCGACGTCGATGACCCCGGTCATGCGGATGATGGACACCTTGCCCTGGCCGAGCTCGCCCGAGGCCGCGAGGACCTCAAGAGCCGAGTGCCACTTGGTGACCGCGTCCTCGAGCACGTGGTTCTCCTGAGTGATGATGAACGTATCTGGACGACGAGCCTAGCGCGCGGGGGCGCCTTCCGCCGACGTGGCCCGTTTCTCACCCTCGAGCGCCACCGGGGTTTGACCCGTCAGAGCGCCGAAACGTATTGTGGTGCGGACGTTCGCGTGGAGTCACGCCCCCCATCCTGGGGCAGCCACCGCGAGCGACAGCGCCGCGATCCGCGTCGCGCTGTTCCACAGTTTCCGACCAGGAGTATCCCCGTGAGCAAGCGGACCTTCCAGCCGAACAACCGCCGTCGCGCCAAGGTGCACGGTTTCCGCAAGCGCATGAGCACCCGCGCTGGCCGCGCCGTTCTCGCCTCGCGCCGCCGCAAGGGCCGCGCGCGTCTCGCCGCCTGAGGTGATCCCGGCCGCGCATCGGATGCTGCGATCGGATGATTTCTCGATCGCGGTGAAGTCCGGTGCGCGCAGCGGGAGCCGCAGGCTCGTCGTTCACTACCGCGCCGGCGGGGCCGGGGACACCACTCCCGGACTCGTCGGCGTCGTGGTGCCGAAGAAGCAGGTGGCCAGGGCCACGCACCGCAATCGCATCAAGCGTCGCATCCGGGCCCTCATGCGGGCGCGGATCGGGGGGGTCGAGCCCGGCTCGCGGATCGTCATCCGAGGGCTCGCCGAGGCCGACGGCGCCACGAGCGCTGAGCTCGGCGTCGATCTCGATCGCGCGCTGGCCCGCTGCCGTGACCTGGCGGGGAGGGGACGACGTCGATGATCGACTCACCCGGTGCCCGTCCCTCACCCCCGGCGCGGGCCATGGCGGCCTGCGTGCACGCCTATCAGCACTGGATCTCCCCGGCGATCCCCGCCAGGTGCCGCTACTACCCGACTTGCTCGTCCTACGCCGTCGAGGCGCTGGGCGCGCATGGCGCTCTCAAGGGCCTCGCGCTGGCGGCCTGGCGGGTCCTGAGGTGCAATCCCTGGAGCAGGGGCGGCGTCGACCATGTGCCTGACCGGGGTCGATGGCGCTACCACTACCCACACGACATCCCCCGCTTCGAGCTCGAGAAGGGCTGAGCGGGAAGCGCCGGATTATCCGGCAGGCGGTTCCCTCCCGCCAGACGCATACAAGGAGTGCAGATGGACACGATACTGTGGCCGATCAAGGTGGCTATCGCCTGGGTCATGGTCTACATCCACAAGGCCCTGGTCGCCATCGGCCTGCCCGACGGGGCGGGCATCGCCTGGGTGCTGTCGATTGTCGGCCTGACGATCGTGGTCCGCCTGCTCATGATGCCGCTGTTCGTGCGGCAGATCCGCGCCCAACGGGGCATGCAACTCATGCAGCCCGAGCTCAAGGCCCTCCAGGAGAAGTACAAAGGCAAGAAGGACCCGGCCTCCCGTCAGCGGCTCCAGGAGGAGATGACGGCCCTCTACCGCAAGCACGGGACCAACCCCATGGCCTCCTGCCTGCCCATCATCGTGCAGATGCCGATCTTCTTTGCCCTGTTACGGGTGCTCGCGTCCCTGCAGAAGGTGGCCGATGGCTCCTACTCCCGCGGATCGATCGGCCCCCTGACCGCTGACCTGGCCGAGCAGGTGCAGAACTCTACCCTCCTCGGGGCGCCGCTGTCCTCGTCCTTTATGCAGGCCAACGGCAACCTGACGGTCCAGATCGTCTCCGTGATCCTCATCGTCGCCATGTCCGTGAGCCAGTGGTACACGATGGCGCAGATCAGCATCAAGAACATGCCGGACTCGTCCAAGACGGACGACAACCCGATGATGCGGACCCAGAAGATCATGACGACGGTGATGCCCATCGTGTTCGCGATCACGGGCATCAACTTCCAGATCGGCGTGCTCATTTATTGGCTGGTCTCCAACCTGTGGACCATGGGCCAGCAGTTCTACACGATCCACCGGATGCCGGCGCCCGGGTCGGAGGCGGAGCGCAACTACCGGGCCAAGCAGAACGCCAAGCGGGCCGCCAAGGGCCTGCCCTCCCTTGAAGAGGAGGAGGCTGCCAAGCGCGTCGCCGAGGCCGAGGCCGCCGGCAGGACCGGGGGGCAGCGCGTCCAGCCCGTGCGTAAGAACCGCCAGAAGAGGTCCCTGCCGGCCACCGTCGAGGAGGCCTATGCCGCGCAGGGCTCCGACGAAGGCGCGTCGGATGATGACTCGCGGGCTTCGACGACGTCGGGCTCGGCCAGGCACGGCGGGCTCACCGAGCAGGAGATCGCCCGGCGCCGTTACGAGCGCAAGGCCCGCGCCCGCCAGCAGGCGGCCGCCAAGCGCAAGGCCCAGGCGAAGAATCAGCGCAAGAACCGCTGAGCGAGGCCTCGGCCCACCCAGCATTGAACCCTCAGAAGCAAAGGAACGGACAGATCGTGACGGACAACACTGACAACGCGGTAGCGGCCCCGGCCGTTTCCAACACCGTCAAGCGCCTGGAGGAGGAGGGTGAGATCGGCGCCGACTACCTCGAGGAGCTCCTCGACATCGCCGACCTCGGCGGGGACATCGACATCGACGTCGATCACGGTCGCGCCTCGATCGCCATCGTCGCCTCGGAGGAGGGCGATGAGCGCGAGCTCGCCGACCTCGTTGGCCGCGACGGCGAGGTCCTTGAGGCCGTTCAGGAGCTCACCAGGCTCGCCGTTCAGGCGCGCACCGGTAACCGCTCGCGCCTCATGCTCGACATCAACGGCTATCGCGCGGGCCGGCGCGAGGAGCTCACCAAGATCGCCGCCGAGGCCGTCGCCCGGGTCCACGCCTCGGGCGAGACCGTGTCCTTGGCGCCGATGAACCCCTTCGAGCGGAAGGTCTGCCACGACGTCGTCGCCGCGGCAGGGCTGGTCTCCGAGTCCGAGGGCGCCGAGCCGCACCGCCACGTCGTCATCATGCTGCCCGAGGAGGATGACGAGCCTGGCATCGAAGACGCCGGCAGCGCTGACAGTGCCGACAGCGCTGAGAGCGCCGAGCAGGCCCAGGACTGAGGATGGGGCAGGATCAGGAGGACGCCGGGAGCGCCCTGGAGGATCAGTCCGCCGAGGTTGAGCGGCCGAGCGAGGAGATGCGCGAGATCTTCGGACTCGGCTTCCCGGCGGCGGAGCGCTTCGCCCAGATGCTGGTCGCCGAGGGCGAGTTGCGGGGCCTTCTGGGCCCTCGCGAGCTCCCCAGGCTCTGGTCCCGCCACCTCGTCAACTCTGCCGCTGTCGGCCCCTTCCTACCCTCCCGGGGGACCGTGGCCGACGTCGGATCCGGGGCGGGTTTTCCGGGGATCATCATCGCGATCATCCGACCAGATCTAGAAGTTTCGCTTATTGAAACTATGGAGCGCCGCGTAGTCTGGCTATCAGATGTCGTCGAGGAGCTCGGCCTCGACAACGTGACGATTCACCGCGCCCGGGCCGAGGAGATGAAGGAGAAGTACGACGCTGTGACCGCGCGCGCCGTCGCCAATCTCTCCAAGCTCGTCCGGCTCACGGCGCCGATGCTCCGCCCCGGGGCGAGCCTCCTCGCCCTCAAGGGCGCCAAGGCGGACGATGAGGTCCGCGACGCCAAGTACGTCATTAAGAAGGCGAAGCTCCTGCCCGCTGTCGTCCATGAAGTCGTCACTGCTGGCGACGACGTGACGAAAGTCGTCCAGGTTCAGCGCCCACGTCGCTGAGTTCGCCTCGCGCCCACCAGTGGCTCGCGGTACTCCTGCCGTAGACTGACGGGACAGACGGTGCCCCTTGAGGTGCCGTGCGCCGTCGTTGGAGGAGGGCAGCGTGCCGGGATCCATCTTCGATCAGGTCCGAGCTGATCACTCGACACTGAGCGAGTTGGCCGAGGGCGGGTTTCAGCCACCCGAGCAGACCCGGGTGATCGCGGTGGCCAACCAGAAGGGCGGGGTGGGAAAGACCTCGACCGCCGTCAACGTGGCCGCAGCCCTCGCGGAGGCGGGGCTTCACGTGCTGCTCATTGACGCCGATTCCCAGGGCAATGCCTCCACCGCCCTCGGCGTGCCCCACGATGAGGAGCACGCTTCGATCTACGACGTGCTCGTGGATGGCATGCCGTTCAACGACGTCGTTGTCCAGACGCGCTTCGCCCCGACCCTCTACTGCCTGCCCGCCACGATTGACGTGGCCGCCGTCGAGATCGAGCTCATCAACACCTCGTCACGTGAATCCAAGCTTCGCCTCGCCCTTGAAGACTACCTGCGCTCCCGGTATGAGGACGGGCAGCCCCGAATGGACTACATCATCATCGACTGCCCCCCGAGCCTGGGCATCATGACGATCAATGCCTTCGTGGCCGCCAATGAGGTGCTCATCCCGATGCAGGCCGAGTACTACGCCCTGGAGGGCCTGGCGCTGCTCAGCCGTTCTATCGAGCGAATCGCGAAGATCCACAACCCCGCACTCGCCGTCTCCATGATCGTCCTGACCATGTTCGATGGGCGCACTACCCTTGCCAGGGACGTGGAGGCGGAGGTGCGGACATACTTCCCCGACGCCACACTCGACACGAAGATCCCGCGCTCGATCCGAGTGGCGGAGGCCCCCTCCTTCGGCTCGCCCGTGGTGTTCTGGGATCCACGCGCCTCAGGCGCCATCGCCTACAAGAGACTCGCTTGGGAGATCGCCGACCGCGGCATCGCGGGATGGCAGACGCGGCGCGTGGTTCGTGAGGCCACCGAGGGCTCCCACAACCCCCAGGTCGAGGACGCGGGGATCACGGGAAACGTCAACAGCAACGACGCCGGCACGGCGGACAACAACTCCAAGGAGGCCTGAGCACAGATGGCGCAGAAGAAGCGCGGACTCGGTCGTGGGCTGCAGGCCCTCATCCCGGAGGCCCAGGCGGAGGCCCCCGTCAGGCGTCCCACGGACGTCTTCTTCCCCGAGGGGCGCGCCGCTCGCGCCGCCAAGGCGGACGACGGCGTGAAGGCGGAGATCGGCAACGAGGAGAAGCAGCCCGGCGCGGCGGAGGAAGCCACGGCATCCGGGCAGGCGGCACACACCTCGGCGGATATCGCCGCCACTCTTCTCGCTCCGTCGAAGAGGGCTTCGAAGAACGGGCGGAAGGGCTCTGGTAATCGGAGTCGGCAGCCCGTGGAGACCACGAGGGGGATCGCGAGCGTCGCGGCGAAGAGGCCGGCGAGCGAGATCGAGAAGAAGGCGGAGAAAGCCGTCGAGGGTGTTTCACGTGAAACCGCTCAGAAGGACTCTGATCCTGGGAAGAAGTCGGTTTCACGTGAAACCGGCGCTCCCACCGTCGAGGCCCCTGATGTGGCGGCCGCCCAGCCCAGCGATGTCGATGGCGCTGCACAGGACGTGGTGACCGAGGAGGTCGCCGTCGAGAATGGTGGCTCGGTGGCGACGCCAGGTGAGAACGGCGATGGGCAGGGAGAGGACCCCAGCGGACTCGTCCCGGTCCCAGGGGCGACCTTCGCGGAGCTTCCCGTGGAGCTCATCTCACCCAACCCGAGGCAGCCACGACAGGTCTTCGATGAGGAGGATATCGAGGAACTCGCCTCCTCCATCAAAGAGGTCGGACTCCTCCAGCCCATCGTCGTTCGACGCATCGATGATGAGGACGGCACGCGCTACGAACTCATCATGGGTGAGCGCCGTCTGCGCGCCTCCAAGCATGCCGGCATCGAGACGATTCCCGCGATCGTCCGCTACACCGACGATCAGGACCTCCTCCGTGACGCCCTGCTGGAGAACCTCCACCGCGTTCAACTGAATCCCCTGGAAGAAGCCGCGGCGTATCAGGCACTCCTGGAGGACTTTGGCTGCACTCATGCTGAGCTCTCCCGGAGGATCGCGCGCTCACGCTCTCAGATCTCCAACACCCTGCGCCTCATGAAGCTTCCCGGCACCGTGCAGCGTCGACTCGCCGCCGGAGTGCTCAGCGCGGGGCATGCCCGCTCCCTCCTTGGGCTGCCGGACCATGATGCGATGGAGACCCTTGCCGAGCGGATCGTTTCCGAAGGGCTTTCCGTGCGAGCCACGGAGGAGCTCGTCGCGCTTCACGATGAACCCGGCACCACTGCGAAGCCGAGTTCCGAGCGTAGTCGCTCACTTCCCCTCCCCGCGCTCTCCACCCGCCTCTCGGATGCCTTCGACACCCGGGTGAAGGTGGTTCGAGGCGCCAAGAAGGGAAAGATCACTATCGAGTTCGCGGGTGAGGATGATCTTGCCCGGCTGGTCGAGGCCCTCGCGCCGGGTACCTCGCTGGACGAGGTCTAAGGGCCGCCCGCCTCACCTACCCAATCATCGCGCCGCCAATCCTCTCGATTGGCGGCGCGACTGTTTCACGTGAAACCGCGGACGAGGCGGGCAATAATGTGTATTACCCCGGAATCCGAGCAGCGGTGTTTCACGTGAAACACCGCTATTTCACGAGCAGAAGGGGCGGTTTCACGTGAAACCGCTCGATCCACGAGCACTTCGCCCCATGCCGCCGCGGCGGCCGTTGACGTGTTTCACGTGAAACGGTCCGGGAAGAGTTGAGATGACAGAAGCAAAATGATCGCCCCGACGCGCGTCGAAGCGCGTCGGGGCGATCAGGTGTCAGATGGGTGCCGTCAGAGCAGCGGTGCGTGCACGAGTGCGTCGTAGAGGCTCGGGAGGTCGCCATCCGCTTCGGCGGCGAGTGGGAAAAGGCTCGTCTCGGTCATTCCCGGAGTGACATTGACATCGATGAACCAGGGAGTTCCTGTCTCATCGAGGATGAGGTCGGTCCTGGAGACGTGACCGAGCCCCAACGTCGTGTGGACGATAATGGCGGTCTCCTTGAGCCGCTCAATGGCGGCCTCTGAGAGACGGGCGGGGACGAAGTACTCCGACCTACCGGGGTTGTAGCGGGCGTCGAAGTCGTAAGCCCCTTCGGAGAAAACTTCCACCGGTGGGAGCGCACGTGGACCTGAACCGGTGTCGACGACGGATACCGCGACCTCCGTACCGGCGACGTACTTCTCGATAAGCGCCCGCTCGTCGTAGGCGAAGCACCCCACCATCGCTGAGCGGAGATCATCCGCGTTCGAGGCCAGGGAGACGCCGAGCCCCGAGCCGCCCTGATTCGGCTTCACCACCACCGGCAGCCCGAGGTGATCGGTGACCATGCCAAGGACCTCCTGGGCGCCCATCTGGGCGAAGTAGTCCTTGGGGAGGGTGAGCGAGTCAGGGGTGAGAACACCCCCGGTGCGGACAGTGGCCTTTGCTGTCGGTTTGAATGAGGCACGCTGGCATCCGTCGGAGTGGGTGCCGACATAGGGAAGTTCAAGGCCGATGAGCACGTTTTGGAGGCCGCCGTCCTCCCCGTGTCCACCGTGAACCAGCGGCCACACAACATCAGGGCTGAAGGCGCGGAGTGAGGAGATCATTCGGGCATCCACGTCGAGGACGATGACGCTGTGGCCGAGGTGACGGAGGACTTGTGCCACGCGGTTCCCTGAGCGCTGGGATACGTCCCTCTCATGGCTGAGGCCGCCAGCGAGGACGGCGATGCGCAGGGGCTCGGGCGATGTCGCGATTGTCATGGAACTACCTCAGATCTGGTCGGGGGCGGGAGCGGATACGCCGGGGCGCGGCTCAGAGCGCGCCGGGCCGAACAACTGGACAAGCTCAAGATCGCGGGCCACGACTTCCGAGAGCCTGCGGACCCCCTCTCTGATCTCCTCCGGCTCGGGATAGCAGAAGGAGAGCCTGAGATGATCCTCGCCGGCTCGGCCTCCCGCGAAAAACGCGGTACCGGAGACATAGGCGACGAGATTCGTGACGGCCCTGGGAAGCATCTCCTTCGCATCCAGGCCCTCGGGCAGACCAAGCCAGACGTAGAAGCCGCCGTCGGGAGTGTTCCACGTGCAACCGGGAAGGTACTCCTCCAGGGCGGAGATCATCGCGTCCCTGCGGCGGCGATACATGCCGCGGAACTCGGAGATCTGCGCGCGCCAGTCGAACTGCTCGAGATAGGTGGAGATCGAGTACTGCCCCATGGAAGAGGGGCAGAGGATCGCTGCCTCTGAGGCGAGTTTCATCTTGTCCCGGACCGCTGGCGGGGCCACCGCCCATCCGACGCGGTAGCCCGGGGCGAAGATCTTCGAGAAAGAGCCAAGGTAGACGACATCATCCGGGGCGAGCGTCTTCAAGGCCGGATAGGTCTGGCCCTCGAAGCCGAGAAGCCCATAAGGATTGTCCTCGACGATGAGCACATGGTGGCGGCGGCAGATCTCGATGATCTGTGGACGCCTCTCCTCTGAGAGCGTGACTCCCGCGGGGTTGTGGAAGTTGGGGAGGCAGTAGAAGAACTTCACGGTCCGCCCCTGACGCTTGAGTGACTCAATCCGCTCCTCCAGGGCCTCCGGGATGACGCCCTCAGCATCGATGGGGACCTGTTGCACGTCCGCCTGGTAGGTGGAGAAGATGGACAGGGAGCCGACATAGGTGGGCGCTTCCGCGAGCACCACATCTCCCGGATCGATGAACAGCTCGGTGATGATATCGACGGCCTGTTGTGAGCCGGTGGTGATGATGACGTCTTCAGGATCAGCGTCGATCCCCTCCAGCGCCATCACCTCAGGGATCTGCTCCCGAAGACGGGGCAGTCCCTGCCCGTTGCCGTATTGCAGTGCCTTCCCGCCATCTTTGCGCAGCATGGTCGCGGTGGCCTCAGCGAGTCGTTCCAGAGGCAGGTCTTTGAGATTGGGCATGCCGCCGGCGAGTGAGACGACCTCGGGGCGGGCAGCCACGGCGAACAAGGAGCGTGTCTCTGAGGCGCGCAGACCATGGGCGCGCGCTGCGTAGTTATCGAGCCAGGGATCGAGCCGGTTCCCTTTCACATGCTGCGGATCAGTCACGTCATCGTCCTTTCCGGGCGGGCAGCCCTGCTGTGTTCCAAGTCTGCCACGTCCGGTGTTGGCCTCGTCCCCTCTCCTCCGGGTGAGCAGCGGGGCCGTGTTTCACGTGAAACACGGCCCCGGAGTGAGAGAGCAATGGATTGAGTACTCGATAGCGAATCGACTCGGCGGAATCGCTGTGTTTCACGTGAAACACCCTCGGGCTGTTTCACGTGAAACACGGCCCCTTGGAGTTGGGGTCTCCTGGCTCAGCCCCGATGCAGGGCTGAGCGCCTGATCAGCGCGCGCAGCTCATCCTCGCTGTTCGGGATCTCGATGACGTGCTGCTCCTTGCCGAGGAGCTCCCGCACAAACATCGGTGGTTCGGGTACATCACCGAGAGCCTCCTCCACGGTCTCGGCGAACTTGGCGGCCAGGGCCGTCTCCATGACGAGTGTTGGGTATCCCTGTTCCATGTGGCGCAGGGCCACGGTGATGCCGTCAGCGGTATGAGGATCGATGAGCGCACCGGCCTCCGCATGGACGCGCGCGATCGAGGCAAGACGATCCTTGTGTGTTGACGTTCCGGAGACGAAGCCGAATTCCTCATGCATGTCCCGGAGGCGGTCGGTGAGATCGAGAGAGCCGGTCTCCTCCAGCGAGGCCCAGCGGGAGACGAACTCTTCCGGTCCGAGGAGTTGCCACACGAAGCGCTCCAGGTTGGAGGCGCGTGAGATGTCCATCGAGGGGCTTGAGGTCGCTAGGGTCTCGGCCGCTGAGCGCGGGCGGTAGACGCCGGAGGTGAAGAGGTCATCGAGGACGTTGTTCTCGTTCGTCGCCAGGATGAGCCGGCGGATTGGGAGGCCCATGCTCTTGGCGAGGTGACCGGCGTAGATATTGCCGAAGTTTCCAGACGGAACTACTACGTCCACGTGGAACAGCGCCCGCTCCTCTGCCGCAACGCCGTCGGAGGCTCGCAACCATGCCCAAACGTAGTAGACCGCCTGGGCGACGATGCGGCCGATGTTAATGGAGTTGACAGCGCCGAGGCTGTGCTCACCCTTGAAGGCGGCATCGTTGCTGAGGGCCTTGACGAGCGCCTGACAGTCATCGAACACTCCGTCAACCGCGATATTGTGGATATTCGAATCGGCCAGGGAGTACATCTGCGCGCGTTGCACGTCGCTCATCCTCCCAATCGGCGAGAGCATGAACACCGAGACCCCTTCCTGCCCGCGGAAGGCGTGCTCGGCGGCCGAGCCGGTGTCGCCGCTGGTCGCACCGAGGATGTTGAGGACCTTCCCATCGCGCGCGAGCACGTATGGGATCGCCTGACCCAGGAACTGCATCGCGAGGTCCTTGAACGCCATCGTGGGCCCCTCGGACAGCCCGACCAGCGTGAGGCCAGGAACGACGCCGTCGAGCGGTTTCAGTGGAACCACGGGAGTCGGGAATCGGTCGGCTCCATAGGCTGCCGAGACGATCGCGCGCAGATCGGCTTTCGGGATGTCGGTCGCGAAGAGGCCGATGACGGCCGCTGCCAGTGCGGCGTAGTCAAGAGAGCGCCAGTCCTCGAGGACGTCCACGGTGATCGTGGGAATCGTGGCGGGAACAGCAAGCCCCCCATCGGGTTCAAGTCCCATGAGGAGCGCTTCGGTGAAACTGACCGATGGTGCCTGGCCACGGGTGGAGATGAACTGCATGCTGCGCCTCGCTGGTCGAAGTGGGATGAGAGTCGCTCCCATCGTAGGACGATGGTGGTCGTCGAGGTATCAGCGCCCATCGCGCACAAGCTGTTTCACGTGAAACATCATGCCGCGATAAAAGGAGGACGCTTTAAAAATAGTAGGCGGCGCCGATTAATATTGGGCGGATGAAAGATATTCCGTATAGATAGCAGAATCGTGCCCCCCACCCCACGAGGGGCGGAGGGCACGGGGATCACGCGATGCTCAGGCAGCGCGGGCGGAGCGGCGAACGCTCCTACGCGGCCAGTCGTCAGCCGAGGGCCTTCTCGATCTCCTTGAGGAACGCCGGCTTGGGACGGGAGCCGGAGAACTGGTGGACGGTCTGACCGCCCTTGACGACGACGAACGTCGGGATGGAGGTGATGCCGAAGGACTGGGCGATTGACGGGTTCTCGTCGATGTCGACCTTGACGACCTTGACCTTCTCTCCGAGCTCATCGGCAACCTTGTCCACCACCGGGGCCATCTGGCGGCAAGGGCCGCACCAGGGCGCCCAGAAGTCAATGAGGACGGGAAGCTCGGAGGAGGCGACCTCGGCCTCGTAGGTGGCGTCGGTGACGGTGAGTGCGTTGGACATGAGATCTCCTAATGAATGGTCGATGAGAGTGGAGTGGAAACAGGTGGTCAGGCGGTGAGCGAGGCGATGTAGTGCTCAGCGTCCAGCGCGGCACGACAGCCCGAGCCGGCGGCGGTGATGGCCTGCTGGTAGGTGGCGTCGGCGACGTCGCCACAGGCGAAGACCCCGGGGATGGCCGTGCGCTGGCTGGGCGCGTCAACGACGATGTAGCCGGCGTCGTCGAGCTCGAGGACGTCCTTGACGAGCTCGGAGCGCGGGATCTGGCCGATGGCGACGAACAGGCCCTCAGCGGGGATCTCGCGGCGCTCGCCGGTGACGGTGTCCTCCAGGGTGACGGACTGGAGGGAATCCTGCCCGCCCAGCGCGACGACCTTGGAGTTCCAGGCGAAGGAGATCTTCGGGTCCGCCTCGGCGCGAGCGGCCATGGCGGCGCTCGCCCGCAGCTGGTCGCGGCGGTGGACAACGGTGACGGAGGAGCCGAAGCGGGTGAGGAACGTGGCCTCCTCCATCGCGGAGTCGCCTCCCCCGACGACGACGATCGGCTTGTCCTTGAAGAAGAAACCGTCGCAGGTGGCGCAGTAGGAGACGCCGTGGCCGGAGAGCCGGTCCTCGTCATCGATCCCGAGCTTGCGGTACTCCGAGCCCGTGGAGATGATGACGGTGCGAGCCTCGTAGACGGCGTCGTCCGTGGTGATGCGCTTGATGTCACCGGTCAGGTCCAGCGCGGTGACGTCCTCGTAGCGGATGTCCGCGCCGAAGCGCTCAGCCTGCTCCTGCATGTGGCTCATGAGTTCGGGGCCCATGATGCCCTCGTCGTACCCGGGGTAGTTCTCTACCTCCGTGGTGTTCATGAGGGCGCCCCCGGCCGTCACGGAGCCTGCGAGCACGATGGGGCTCAGCTGCGCGCGCGCGGTGTAGATGGCGGCCGTGTAACCGGCAGGTCCGGAGCCGACGATGACGACGTCGTGGATCATGACTCTCCTGTGTGCGAGAAATCGAGTAGCGGTAGTTGTTGCAACCAACGATGAAAACCGCTTGTTCCCGACCTCTCGCCTATCGAAGGGTGATCTCGGTGATAGTGGCCTTGTTCTTGCCGTCGTCGGGGGCCACCGGCAACTCGGTGATGACGATCACGATCGTGTCCGTCGTGGTGGCACCGAAGGAGAAGGACGTGGCCCCCGAGGTGAAGGGGCCCTCCGCCAGCAGGGTGCCCCCCTGGGGGTCCTGCGCGCTGGTGGCGCGGATCTGGACGTGACCGCCCTGGCCGGTCCCCTGGAGGCTGATCCCGGAGACGGGGGCGGCCTGCTTCAGGGTGACGGCGATGCTCACATTGCCCAGTCCCGTGGGCTGGTTCGCCCACTGGGTGTGCCAGTCCTTGGAGGTGTCCCCATCGACGAGGCGACCCTCGAGCTCGGGATGCTGGCCACTCAGGCTCTTCGCGCCGGTGATGGTGATCGGCGCCTGGGAGCCGGGCGCGTCCCCGCCCCGGCCGTCACTGCTGGGGGCGGCGGCGGTGGATGGCACCGTGCGCGCGGCGGGCACCTCCTTCTCCACGAGGGGCACGCCCAGGAGCTGGAGGATGTTGGTGATCGCGAAGTAGGCGACGACGAGCACGATGGCGAGCAGGCCGACGATGATGCCCGTCGAGACGCGGCTGTTCGTCTCGGCGTCGTCATCCTCCGATTCGTCGTCGATGCGGGGCAGTGAGCCGGAGGTGTCGAGGGGCTCGAGGAGCGTCGGCGCGGGCCGGGCGGGCGGGAGCGCCTGGGTGGGCGCCTCCACGGGGGGCGGCGGGGCGGCCGCCGCGCTGGCCGGCGCTGCCGGGACCTCCAGTGGGAGCGGGGCCGCGCTCGCGGTGGCCGGCGGGAGCGGCGCCGCCGCCGTGGATGTGGCGGGTTCTGAGGCGCTGGAGGCGGCCTCGGTGGAGGCCGCGCTCGCCCCGGGCCTCGTGCCCAGGGCCCCGGCGCGACTGGCCGACAGGCCGCGCAGGCGCCCGAGGACGGTCTTGGCCGCCTCGGCCGGCACGGGAGATGCCGCGGGCCGGGGCGATGGCGCGGGAGCGGCGGAGGAGGGCCGCGCGGGAGCCCGCCCCGGAGTCGTGGGCGCCTGCGGCACGAGGCCCCGGAGATCGGCCGTGTCCCAACGGCCGAGCTGGTGGGCGACCTCGGAGGCGGAGATCGGCGCCTGGTCTGAGAAGGACCTGGCGGCGAGATCGTCGAGCTCCTTCTCCGAGGCGAGCGCGGGCACGAAGGACGAGGGGCGGGCGGGCATGCCCTCGGAGGTAGGCGCGGGCGCGATGCCGGCGCGCTTGCCTGGCCAGCGGCGCGTCAGCCCGAAGTAGAGGAGCTCGACGAGCGAGCGGGCGTCGGCGCGATCGGGGTCGAGCGGATCGCCGCTGGACTTCTCCAGGTCGAGTGCCGCGGCCTCGATGCCGACGCCGGAGATCCGCACAGTGCCATCGGGCATCACCCGCACGGACTCGGGGGCGAGGTTGAGGTGGTGCAGTCCCCTGCGGGAGGCCGCTTCCAGCGCCTGGGCCGCCTCCCCCACGATGGCGCGGACCTGGGCGGGGCTCAGGCCCTCGCGCACGAGCGAGCCGAAGGAGCGGCCCGCCACGGACTCGGAGACGATGAAGGCCGGGTTGCCGTGCTCGACGTCGTAGATCCTCTGAAGGCGGGCATCATCGATGAGGGCCGCGCGGGAGGCGGCATCAAGGATCTCGTCGCGATGCGGTGTGGCACCGCTGAGGGTCAGGACTACGACCTCGCGCCCCAGGATCGCGTCGCGGCCGAGATGCCGCACGATACGGGGCAGGGTGGCGGGCATCGCGGCCGTGAGCGCGTAGCGCCCCGACCCGATGGGCTTCGCCTGATCCATGCCGTCCATGCGGACACTGCCTCCCGTGCTGTCGGCTATCTGTGCGTTTGGACTTATCGTAGCCGCCCCCGGGGCTCTTACAGCGAAAGAATCGGGACTGGATGGGGAGACCTTCCCTGCTGGGGCCTCGGATCGCGGGATCGCCGCGGGCGCTAGCGGGCCTGGGAAGGCGAGTGCCGGTCCGGTGGCGAACGCGCCGGTGCTCCCCGCCGGGGTGATGGACGGTGGGAGGGCGGTGGGGGGCTCGCCCGTGGCGGGCGCGCCCGCCACGGGGATGGTGGTCGGTTGGGCGTGGGGCTGGGCTTCGGTTAGCCCATGCGACGGCTCCTGCGCGGCCGTGGGCCAGACGGCGGTGCGCGCCGCGGGAGGTACTGATTCAGGGAGCGCATGGGCAGGCGCGGTGCTGGGCATCGCCTCCGCTGGTGGGGCGGCCGGTGCGGGTGCTCGGTCGGGCGCGGGGGCCGCGGGCGCCGGTGCTGCCGTGGCGGGCGCGGGGCGCGCCGGGGCCATCCTCAGTGACCCGCCCAGGCGGGTGAGGGCGCGGCCGGCGCCACCGGGCAGCGCGCGCCCGGCCTTGGTCACGATGCCGGACACCGGGTTCATGAGGATCGCGAGCTCATCGATCCGCAGGGCGCGGGCCGCGGCGAGGTAGACCAGAGTCATGATCGCCCCGACGGTGAGGACGACGAAGATGGCGTCGAGGGCGGCGGCCCCCATGAGGTGCCCGTCGGCGTCGCCCAGGAGCTCGCGCACCCCGATGCCCGCGACGACCGCGGGGATGACCGCGCCGATGAGTCGTAGGTGCGTCGAGATGACTCGCCGGCTGTCGAGGTCGGGCAGGTGGCGGCGCATGAGCGGCACCACGACGGCCACCGCCCCGGCCTGGGCGATCGGTGACGAGATCGCCGCCCAGAGCATCCAGTGCTGGGGCTCGGCCAGGAAGTAGGTGAGGAGGCAGACGACCACCGGGATGACGCCTACGGTGATGTCCGCCCGCACGAGGCGGCGGGTGTCCCCGTAGGCGAGCAGCACCCGCTGCGTGGTGAACCAGATCCCCTGGACCACGATGCCCATCGCCAGGGCCACGAGGATCGGCGCGGCCGCGCGGGCCTGCGCCAGGGACACCGAGGGCACGAAGGCCTGGAGCGCGGGCGTGGCCAGGACCGCGATCCCGGCGCTGGCCAGCACCGTGAACACGGCCACCGAGCGCAGCCCCAGCGAGAGGTCATCGCGCACGCCAGCGCCGTCGTTCGCCGCGGCCTTCTCGCTCATGCGGGTGAACAGCGCCGTGACCACGGAGGTGGTCACCAGGGACTGCGGGAGGATGTAGATGAGGAGGGCGTTGTTGTACATCGTCGTCGAGGGGATGATGATGCCCTGGTCGGCGACCTTCTCCGCCGCCGACACGGCCCGTGAGCCCAGGTTCATGACGGCCCAGTCGCCCAGGGCGGCGACGATGATCCCGATAAGCGCCCACCCGGCGATCTTGGAGGTGTCGCCCAGGCCCAGGCCCCGCACCCCGAAGATGATGCGCGGGGTGAAACCCGAGTGGCGCAGTGGGAAGTAGAGGACGAGTGCCTGGATGACGATGCCCAGCGTCGTCGTTCCCGCGATGAGCGTGATGCGCATGGCGTCCCACTCGGCGGGGCCGCCGTCTGCTCCCGCGTAGCGGCCGTAGATCGCGATGTAGGCGATGAGCGAGGCGATGGAGATGATGTTGTTGACCACGGGCGCCCACATGTAGGGCCCGAAGACGTGGCGGGCGTTGAGTACCTGCCCCCACAGGGCGTAGAGCCCGTAGAAGAAGACCTGCGGCATACACCAGAACGCGAAGGCGTAGCCCACTGGGAGCCACCGCCCCAGACCACCGCCGTAGAGGTAGATGATGAAGGGAGCGGCGAGGGTGAGCAGCGCCGTGATGGCCAGGATGAGGGTGCCGGCGGCGGTGAGCAGCCGGTTGACGACCTCCTCGCCGTTCTCGCGCCGTAGCGCCCGCACGATCTGCGGGACGAGGACGGCGTTGAGGATGCCGCCTACCAGCATGTTGTAGAGCTGGTTGGGCAGGGTGTTGGCGATGTTGAAGGCGTCGGCGGCGCCGGAGGCCGTGGCCCCCAGGGCGGCGATGAGCAGGGCGTTGCGCACGAGCCCCAGGAGGCGGGAGGCCATGGTCCCGACCATCATGACCACCGAGGAGCGCATGATCGACGCTGGCTTGGGCGCCTTGCGCCTCCGGCTCGGCTCAGGGGCGGCCTGGGGGGCCCACCCGTCGGGCCGATCCGGCGCGACCGGCCGGCCTGCCTGGCCTGGCCGGGGCGCCATCGGGGCGTTCTGGGCGTGGGCGGGGGTCATGCGTCTCCCTCCAGCTCGGGGGCGCCCGCGAGCGGGGCGTCGGGCACTGCGCGCCTGCCGCGCCGGACGGTTCGGTAGATGCCGGCGGCCAGTAGGACCACGAGGACGCCGGTGACGATCCGGGTGCCCCGGCCCTCCCAGTCGGCGCGCACCCGTATGCGCAGTTTCGCCGGGGTGCCGACCTCGGTGCCGTCCGAGGACAGGATCCTCGCCGTGAGGCTCGCGTTACCCGAGCCGACGGCGGTCACGGGCACGGAGGCGACGGCCTGGCCCCCGGCAGGGACCACAACTGAGACCGTCTCCTTGGTCTGGAGTCGCGGCGAGCCGGATATGACCTCGACCACCACGGTGGAGTCCTGCGTGAGGGACGAGGAGACGCGGATCGGCAGTTGCGCCTTGTCGCTGATGAGGTTGATCGTTGAGCTCGGGGTGACCTGCAGGGCGTTGACCACGGAGTTCGCGGCGGCGTCGGCGCCAGCGATGAGCGCCGCGCGCCCGGCGGTGTCCGACCTCCAGGCCGAGGCGGACACGGAGGAGACCACTTGGGCGCGCGTGCCCATGATCGCCGCGGGGTCGTGGAGGACCGAGCTCGTGGCGCTCACGCGCTGCGCGGCGGCGCGGGCCTGGGAGAGCTCGGGATCGCTCAGCTCGGTGTCGATGACCTTGATGTCCGGCAGCGCGGCGCGGCCGGGCTCATCGTCCTGGGAGGCCTGCTGGCTGGCGTTGGTGCTGAGATCGGCCAGACCGGTGGGGGCCGTCCAACTGGTCTGCCTCAGCGCGTCGACCCGGGCCCCCAGGACCGTGGGCGAGGTCATCGAGGCGGTCCGGCGATCGATGGCGACCACCACGTCCCGGCCCAGGTTCGGGGCCTGGCGAGTGAGGATCGCCGTCTGGGCGCGCAGGTACTGGCGGGTGTCGATCTCGCTCAACGACTGCGTGGAGGCCTGCGTCTCCAGGCTCCCCGCGATCCCGGAACTCAGCGCGGTATCCGGCAGGAGAACCGCGCGACCCTCCCGCGAGGCGATGCCCGAGGGCGTGTAGGTCAGCGGCTCCGTGACGCTCATATCCCCCGGGGAGGCGACGACGACGCGCGTCGAGTCCGGCAGGGCCGACAGCGTCTGGGCATCCAGGGGCCCCGCGGGCCAGGCCAGGGAGGCGCTCGCGCTCGCGCCGACCAGCAGTGAGCCGCTCGTCCGGGCCGTGGCGGTGGTCATGAGCTCCGTGGCGCCCAGATGGGTCAGGGCGGACGCATCGGCATCGCCCCAGGGAAGGGCGACGACATCGCCCTTGCCCTTCGCGCCCGATCCTGTCAGAGCCCGGTACAGGGAGCCGGCGAGCTCGGTGAGGTCCTCCTCCGCCACATCCCGTGGGGCCGGAGCTGGTGAGGCCGTGGGGCTCGGCGAGCCGCTGGGGTCGGCCGACGCGCTGGGCGCGGGGGCGGGCTGGGGCGCCGATCCTCCGGAGCCCGCCGCGGCGGCGGCCTGGAGGCGCTCAGGAGTCATGCCGAGGGCGTCGATGAGGGCCGGGTCGATGGCCAGGATGACGCCGTCGCCGGCGAGGTCGAGCAACCCCTTCACGCGCTGGCGCAGGGCGTGGATGGAGGCCCCTGAGCCCGGTGAGGCGACCGGGGGGACGGAGTCCGGCCCCGCGGAGGGGCTCGGCGAGGAGGTCGCGGAGGGGGCGGGGGTCGCGCTCGCGGTCGGCGCCGCGGAGGGGCTCGCCCCAGGGCTCGGTGAGGCGCTGTGGGTGGCGGTGGGGCCGGCCGTCGGGTTGCTCGTCTCCCTGGCGGCGTCCTCAGCGGCCTGCTCCGCCTGACGCTGCTCGGTGGTTCCCAGGTTCGCCAGGAGCGCGAGCTCGGCGGGGCTCGCGGTCACAGGGATGACGACGGCGACGCGGCTGGGATCCACGGACGCGCCGCTGTCCCACAGTGAGATGGCCCGGTCCTGGGCGAGCGTGTTGCCGCTCTGCAGCAGGGTCACCTGGATGCCGCGCGGGCCCCATTGATCGGTGTCCGCCAGGGGGAGGTCGGAGCTCTTGACGGTCAGGGAGAAGCGCTGCGAGGTGCCGGGGGCGACGTCGGTGCCGAGGGCCTCATCCATCGCGGTGACGAGCGACGTGTTGCGCTCGTTGGCGAGCCAGGAGCTGAGATTTCCGGTGGAGACCTCCGTGGTCTGCTGCGCCTGGACGAGGATCGAGGCGCCGGAGAGGTTCGTCGTCGTGCCGTTGGTGATGGTCCCGGAGATGCGCAGGTCCTCTCCCGAGTGCAGGATCTCAGGGGCCATGGCGTCCACCGTGAGAGTCACGGCGCCGGCGGTGACGCTGGGGGCGGTTGGGCCGGGGGCGCTGGGCGCGTTATCGGCGGGCAGGACCTTGACCGCCGGGGCGCCTCCCCGCACCGGCGCCCCCGCCGGCGCTACGGGCGCGGCGATCGCCGGCCCGGCGATCATCATGGCCGCGCTGGACAGGACGGCCGCCGCTGAGGCCAGCAGGCGCCGCGTGCGACGCGAGCTCATCCATCCCCCACGAGGATGTCGCGGGCGGCGGCAACGATCCTGCGCTCATTGGGATAGGCCAGGCGCTTGCCGACGTCGTCGAGCGACACCCAGGCGACGTCCTCGGCTTCATGATCGGGATCGTTCTCCGTGGTCAGCTCCCCGCCGACGGCCTCGAGCAGGAAGTGGTGGACGACCTTGTGGACCCGGTGGGCGTCGCCCGCGAACCAGTAGTCGATCGTCGCCAAGTGGCGCAGCACGCGGCCCGTGATGCCCGTCTCCTCGGCGATCTCGCGAACGGCCGCCTCCTCGGCGGTCTCCTCGCCCTCCAAATGCCCCTTGGGCAGGCACCACTCTAAGCGCCCGCCGCGGTTGCGGCGCGCGATGACGGCGGCGAAGGCGCGCCCGCCCTGGACGTCGACGACGAGCCCGCCGGCGCTCGTCTCATCGACAACGGGCAGGCCGCGCGCGCTCGAGTGCCGCGGCGACGAGCCAGCGCGGGGCTTGCGAACGCGGTGAGAGGGCATGGGGACACTCTAGGCTGTCCGGGCCCCTGGGTCGGCGCAGTGCGTGCCGAAGCGGGCCAGGTGCTCCTCACATGGATCTCACATGGACTTCCGCGATCAGCCTGGGGACGGCCCTGCCCGGCCCTGCCCGGCCCTGCCCGGCCCTGCCCGGCCCTGCCCGGCCCGGGACGCCCGCGGGAGCCGGCGGGGCGGGCTCATGGCAGGCTTGCCCCGATGACTACCTTTCCAACCAGCGCCTCCCGCACGGCCCACCCGACCCCCTCCCTGACGCCCACCGCGCGCGACGCCCTGGCGGGACTGCCGCCGTCGTTGGCCGCGCTCGGGCATGCCTTCGCGCGAGCCGGCCACGAGATCGCGCTGGTGGGAGGCCCTGTGCGCGACGCCTTCCTGGGCGTGGCCCCCCATGACCTGGACCTGACCACCTCGGCCCGCCCCGAGCAGACCGAGGAGCTCCTCAAGGCCTGGGGGGATCACTGCTGGGACGTCGGCCGCGAGTTCGGCACCATCGGGGCGCGCAAGGGGGACGTCGTCGTCGAGGTCACCACCTACCGCACCGAGGCCTACGAGGTGGGTTCGCGCAAGCCCGCCGTCTCCTACGGGGACACGCTGGAAGGTGACCTCACGCGCCGCGACTTCACCGTCAACGCCATGGCCCTGCGCCTGCCCGATCTGGAGCTCGTCGATCCCCACGGGGGCCTGGCGGACCTGGAGGCCGGGATCCTGCGCACCCCCGTCACCGCCACCCAGTCCTTCGACGACGACCCCCTGCGCATCATGCGGGCCGCGCGCTTCGCCGCCCAGCTCGGATTCGACGTCGAGCCCGACGTCATGAGCGCCATGGAGGGGATGGCCCACCGCCTGGAGATCGTCTCCGCCGAGCGCGTGCGCGCCGAGTTGGAGCGCCTGCTGCTTTCCCCGGCCCCCCGTCGCGGCCTGGAACTCATGGTGCATACCGGCGTGGCCGACGTCGTCCTGCCGGAGCTCGCCGCGCTGCGCGATACCGTTGACGAGCACAAGCGGCACAAGGACGTCTACGAGCACACCCTCGTGGTCCTCCAGCAGGCCATGGACCTGGAGACCGGGGCTGACGGGCCCGTGCCCGCCCCGGACCTCGTGCTGCGCCTGGCTGCGATCATGCACGATATCGGCAAGCCCGCCACCCGTCGCTTCCTGCCCGACGGCACCGTCACCTTCCACGCCCACGACATCATCGGCGCGCGCATCGCCAAGAAGCGGCTGACCGCCCTGCGCTTTGACAAGCAGACCATCAAGGACGTCGCCCGCCTCGTCGAGTTGCACCTGCGCTTCCACGGCTACGCCGACGCCACCTGGTCCGACTCCGCCGTGCGCCGCTACGTCACTGACGCCGGGCCCTTGCTCACGCGCCTGCACCGCCTCACCCGCGCCGACGTCACCACCGGAAACCGCCGCAAGGCCGCCATGCTCTCCCACGCCTACGACGACCTGGAGCGGCGCATCGACGAACTCGCCCAGGCCGAGGAGCTCGCCGCGATCCGCCCGGATCTGGACGGCGGGCAGATCATGGCCGAGTTGGGGCTTGAGCCGGGGCCTGTGGTGGGCCAGGCCTACCGCTTCCTCATGGACCTGCGCATGGAGAAGGGCCCGCTGGGCGAGGATCTGGCCCGCGAGGCCCTGCGGTCCTGGTGGAGTGCCCGCCGCTCACCTGAGAGCCACTGAGCGGCGCCAGCTCAGCGCAGGAGGGCCGTGAGTTGACGGCGCGCGCGCAGGAGCCTGACCTGCGTGGGGATGCCGACGGCGAAAACGCCGACCAGGACCATGAGGCACGCCCCCGAGACGAGGAACACGTGGAAGTCCCGGGACGCCGCGAGACCGACCACGACGATGACCACCGCCGCGACGACACGGGTCGCGTTGGCACGCGTCTGTAGGTGGTGGATCGTGTGCCTGAGCTCGTCGATAGTGGCGCGATGAGTGGTGTCGCTGGGGGTCATGGCTGTTCTCCTGGGTGGGTGCTGGCTCAGCAGTGAGCATTGACGGATCAGTAATGACTTAGTGACGATGGCGAGGTTGATGACTTCGGGAGACGGTCGTTGTGCTGTAGCGACCCACGGTCCTGGGCACGACGATACGTGTGATGACCACAGTGACGAGGCTGAGTAGGACAAGTACGCCCAGTGCTGCCCCCCAGGGCTCGAGGGGGGCGGCCTGGCCGGCTATGATCCTGCCTGGCTCGACCATCGGCGCCGACAGTGGCAGCAGGGCGGCCACCACAGCCGTCGGCGAGCCCGGGTTGAAGACGGCGACGTAGGACAGCACGAAGACGAGTATGAGCACGAAGGAGACCGGGAACTGCGCGTACTGCAACTGACTCGGCTCACGCACGAACAGTCCGACAGCCGCGTAGAGGACCGCGAAGAGGACGACGCCGCCGCAGGCGCACACGACGGCCACGCCCCACTGTGCAGCCGACAGTGAGGTAAGGCCCAGCATGCGGGCCAGGCTGACGAGCGGCAGTTGGTGCAGTGCCGCAAGCGCACCGGCCTCCGCGGCGACACCGAGGAGCAGGCTGGTGACCGCCACCATGAGCGCTGCCAGCCGAGCCATGACCACGGTCAGCGGGTTGACGTGGCGAAACACCATGACAGACACATGGGATGTACGCTCCAAGGCGACGGAGGTCGTGATGATCGACCCACAGGCGAGGATGAAGATATAGACGGTGAGCAGCAGCAGCAGGGAGACGACGAGCCCGCGCTGAGACGCCTCAAGCTGAACGCCCTCGGTCTGGTTCTGCGTGGATGCGAGGACCTCGGCCGCGGCATCGCTGGTACGAAGCCAGCACGTGAGGCCTGGTAGCACGAGCAGGATGAGAACTGAGGCGATCCTGAGCGTCTGGGACCGGAGCATGTCGACGAGTGCGGCACGAGCGACGGTGAGGAACTGACGTGAGGAGCGGTGACTGGTGGTAGTCATGACTGGTCCTTCTGGTGACCGAGAACGAGGACGTAGAGTTCTGACAGGTTGAGAGCAGCCCACGTGAAGTTCCCCGGGTCCGAGCCCTGTGCGAGAAGAGCGATGGCGCTTGTGTAGTTCTTGAGGCCGTGGACCTGGAGCCAGCCCTGTTCCGTCCGGGAGCAGGACAGGCCGGGCGCACCCGCCACGGCATCCTCGACGGCCTCCGGACGCTCGACCGTCAGCCGGTGGCCCCCGTAGGAGGAGCACAGGTCTTCCACAGGCCCGGTGCAGATGATCCGCCCGTCGCGGACGAAGGCGATGTCGGTGACCATCCGCGCGATCGCGTGCACGTCGTGCGCCGACAGAACGACCCAGTGGTCGCGGGCGTAGTCCGCGAGAATCTCGCTGACGAGGGTCTCGCCGATGGGATCGAGTCCGGAGAACGGCTCGTCGAGAAGGACGCAGTCAGGGTCGTCGATGAGGGCGCAGGCAAGCTGGACGCGCTGCTGGTTGCCCTTGGAGAGCTCACGCACCCGGAAGTCGGAGTACCGGACCAGGTCGAAGGTTTCGCACCAGCGGCGGGCTGCTGCCTCGCCTGCACCAGAGATCTGGGAGAAGTACCTCAGGTGCTCGGTGACTGTCATGGACGGGTACACGCCGCGCTCTTCAGGAAGGTAGGAGACGCTTACGCCCCGGGGGACGTGAAGGTGTCCACGTGTGGGCGTGACAAGACCGGCGAGCGTGGATAGAAGAGTTGTCTTACCTGCTCCGTTGCGGCCCAGGAGCGCGAGCGGGCGGCCGCGCTCAATGCTCAGGCTGACATCATCGAGGGCAACGACGCTGCCGTAGCAGGCCTGTACCCCCTCCACAGTGATGTGCCTGTTCATGACCGCACCGCCTGAAGGACCGACACCGAGTGCAGGCGTCTTCCGGCGGCTTGCTCGATGCTCTGGATGATGGCGGTGAGGACGACGAAGACCATCGCCGCCAGGCACGACATGATGATGAAGTCGACGATGACGCGCGCTATAGCAATGATCAGAGGGAGGTGGGAGACACCCAGCAGCGACGGGTTGAAGCGCAGTGTGATGGCGAAGTTGATCGCGGCGTAGACGATGGCGACGATGGCGACGATGGCAGCGCGGTTCCCGCGCGGCAGCAACGTGGTCAGGAGGGTACACACGCTCCAGTACGCCAGCGTCAGACTTACCGACCACGTCGGCAGAGTGATGAGGAACGGCAGCGTGCACATGACGGTGGCCCACAGTGGCACCACGAGGGTCCGCCACCACCCGTCCTCGACGGTGCTTGCGCGGGACCCGCAGACGGGACAGAGCGTGACGCGGTTGAGTTGACGGTGCTCGATGTGTCCGGTGGCGCCGTGACGGACGGTCATGCGCCCGTTCTCCACGGGCGTCGCGCCGGTCAGCGAACGGATGATCTCGTCAGCCACCAGTGCGGCAGTGAACTCGGTGACAGAGGAGTTGGTCCCTCCCCGTCCGGCGATAAGTCGCGTCTCCTCCACCGGGGTCTCGTAGCAACTCAGGCAGGGGGTCCTCCCCGGGACGTAGGTCGGCCCGACGATGGCGTCGAGCTGGACGAACCCTCCCGTGGAGTAGGGGATGCGCGCCTCGACGCAGGCCGTGTTGATCCAGTGGGTCACGTCGTGCGGCGTGTCGAGTGCCTTGACGACCCCAGTCGGTCGGTACTCGCGGATGAGGGCGCGCAGTTGGCCCATGCTAGTGAGGTGCTGGCGCAGGCCCGTAACCCTCAGGTCGTCGCGTAGCCGCATGAGCTGATCGACCAGCGCCTCGACCTTCGGTCGACCGATGTCGTCACGGCTGTACAGCAACTGCCGGTTGAGGTTGGACTCCTCGACGACGTCGTCGTCGAGGACGATGAGATGTCCGACACCGTGCGCTGCGAGGATCCACGCGACGTGGGAGCCGATGGCCCCCGCCCCGAGGATGAGGACCGTCGAGTGCGCGAGCGTCACGAGTTGGGACTCGGCTCCGGTGAGGGATAGCAGCCCGCGTGTCCGGGACAGGAGCCCATCGTCACTGGGACGATAGTCGAGCAGCGCGTGGTTGTCGAGGAGCACCCGGGTTGTGTGGTTACCGAGCTCGTTCACGACGTCCTTCATCGTCACTGGGGTGCCGTGCACAATGGCGCCACGGCATTGCGAGGCGCTGTCCGGTAGGGGCAGCACCCGCGAGGACCCCAGAAGGAGACCGGGCTCTCCCCCTCGTTCCACGAGCGGCCGGAAGGGGTTGAAGTAGTACAACTCAGCCATGACGCACCGCCCGTCGGATACGGAGCACCAGTTGGACGAGCAGGGACACCACGACTGCTGTCGCCATGAGCCCGGTCATGACTTGTCCGAGGATTTCCACTGGCAACCCCGTCCACTGGGGCAGGGCGATGGACGCGGCCGTGATGATGAGGCACGGGAGGAGAAGGACCGTCACCGCGGTGAAGTACCCTGCCAGGACTCGCTGTACGGTGCTGGTGCTGGCAGGCACCGGGCGATTCATGAGGACGGGCAGGCCCAGGCTGAGGAGGTCGTCCACGCCGACGATCTCGCAGAAGACTCGGTAGCCGTCGAGCCTGATTATGGGGATGAGGTTCGCCAGCACCATGGCGATGTTTACGCAGGAGGCTAGCAGGACGAAGCTGTGTAGCCAGTGTGGTGCGGCGGGTGCTGCGATGAGCACGAGGAGGGAGACGAGCAGCAGGATCGCCTGCATACTCAGGCCGGCGCACCAGGCCTGGATTCTGCCGATCCGTGTGCGGATCATGGAAATACCGGTGGCGTCGACGTAGAACGCCGGGATGAGGAACATGAGGAAGAAACCGGTCTCGAAGACGTGCCCGCCCCGGGCCTGGATCGTGACCGCGTGGCTGGATTCGTGGAGGAAGCCGATGATGAGGATAGACAGCAGGTAGGTCAGGAGAGAGGACCCCGATAGGTAACTCTGGTTGAGCAGCGAGGTAACCACCTGCGGCGCGTGCCGGGCGATGAGCCAGGCGTTGAGCGCGGTCGACAGGATGCCCCCGATGCTGATCACGTCGGCGAGCAACCGCAGGACCCGAGGGTGGTGCACGGCGCCCGATAACGGGATGGTGATGATGCGCAAGGACCAGGGGCGCTGCCGGGCGGGGCGCGCCTCGTCGCTGCGCAGGACACCCAGGTCCCGCAGAATGACGACGATCTTCTCGACGTCACGTCCGGAGAAGTCCTCGCGGACAGCGCTCTTGAGGTCGTCGATGTGCAGCGGTGCGGAGCACGTGGCGACCAGGCGGGACTCCTTCGGACCCAGGATGAGGGTCTGGCGGGTCCTGCGGCACCGGACCACGCTCTGCGTGCCATGCGGGACGATGGCGATCCGCTCAGGCCTGAGGACGGAACTTGCGGCTGACAAGGAAGATCACCTCGATAAGAAGAGCGGCGCCGAGCAGCCAGCGGACCGCTGCCCAGACGGCGCCGGGGAGGAAGCTGTAGCACACGGCGGTGACGAGTACCCAGATGATGAGAGGCCACAGTCTGGGAGTGCGGGAGAGGATCGTGCGACGTCCGGTAACTGGTGCGGGGGTCATGACAACTCCTGGTGTGGGCAGTGGGTGGGGGACGGTTGCGGGGGTGGAGGCGACCCACCCCCGCAACCGGAGCGCGTGTCAGCAGAAGAACAGGCTGCCGACCGCGATGCCGAGGGTGACGCCGACGATTAAGTCATCGCCTGCGTCACAGGCGACAGCGTCGTCGACCGTCGAGATCGAATAGGACATGGGAATGCACCTCCCTTCGCCCAGACGATGTCGTAGGAGATGCAGTGCGAACCGGGGGTCAGTCGCAGGCGAGGGCGACGAGGCCGACGCCGGCGACGGCGCCCGCGACGGTCCAGCCGGAGACTGCGGCCTCCTCGGTCTGCAGCGAAGTGATCTCGAAGGTGCTCATGAGTGACTCCTGTCGTGTAAGGGATGAGTTTCGGCGGGTCTGCGCCCTGCCGGTGCCTCCAGTTTTCGCCGGCTGAGAGCAGGGGCGCGATCGGCCTGGTCATGATCTGGGCATGACTTCGGTCATGGGTGCGCAGGGCTTGCCGGGCGGCCGACGGCGAACGGCGGCCTCGCCGAACGCTTAGATCCAGCCGTTGCCCTGAGCCAGACGCACCGCCTCAGCGCGGTTGTGCACGCCGAGCTTCTGGATCGCGTGGGACAGGTGGTTCTTCACGGTGCCGGTCGACAGGAACAGGCGCGCGGCCGCCGCCGCTGTGTCCGCCCCCTCGCGCACGCAGCGCAGGACCCGCTGCTCAGCCTCCGTCAGGGGGTTGGGCCCCAGCAGGGCCGCCGAGGCTGCCAGCTCGGGGCTCACGACCCGCCCGCCGTCGGCGACCGTGCGAATCGCCTGGAGCAGGTCACGGGCGTGGACGTCCTTGCTGAGGAAGCCCGAGACCCGGGCGTCAAGGGCCGCCCGCACGACCCCGGGGGACGTGACGACCGTGAGCATGATGACGCGAGTTCCGGCGGCCTGCGGGATGTCCGCCAGCGCGCGTACCGTCTCCAGGCCGCTCATGCCGGGCATGTCGACGTCGACGAGGACGACGTCGACCGGCTGAGACCGCACGAGCTCAAGCAGCTCAGGCCCACAGGAAGCCACGCCGACAACCTCGATCGCCGGATCGGTCCCCAGGAGCGTCCTGAGCGTCTCGGCGAAGAGGACCTGGTCGTCGACGACCGCCACCCGGATGCTCATGCTGTGACCTCCTGCGGGTCGTGAACGTCGCCGACGACGTCGGGACGGACGGTGAGAGACGGCAGGGTGACCTCGACGGTGGTGCCGCTGCCCGAGGAGCTGATACGCAGGCCGCCCCCCTGCCCCTCGATCGCGCGGCGCAGCATGGCCAGGCCGTGGTCGGGGCGCAGGCGTGAGGTGCTCATGCCGTGCCCGTTGTCGGCGACCGTGAGGCGGGTGGCGCCGTCGTCCCTCAGGACTGTCGCGGTGACCGTCGTGGCGCGTGAGTGGCGCACGGCGTTCGTGCCCAGCTCGCGCAGCGCCCGGGCGAGAGCCGTCTCCACCGTGGCTGGCAGCGTTCCCGGCTCGGGCACCTGGGTGCGTACCTCGATACCGGCCAGGGCGCCGGTGGACCGCAGGACCTCCGCCTCCACGGCCAGGCACGAGGAGACGTTGCCGCGGATGACCGTGCGCAGGTCCGCGTACGCCTGTGTCACAAGGTCCTGGGCTCGGGCGAGCAGTGCCGCCGCGTCGTCGTGCCCAGCGAGGGCCGGATGGTCCTCGACCATGCCGAGCGTCAGGCGCAGGGCCGACAGCTCCTGGCCGATCGAGTCGTGCAGGTCGCGGGTGATGCGGGCGCGCTCGCGGTCCTGAGCGAGGACGACGGCCCGGGCGGAGCGATCCGCCGCCCGGTGGTCGAGGTCAGTGAGGACCCGGACCCACGCGGTGGCGAGGACCGCCGTTGCCATGACGATGAGGCTCTCAACCGGGGGACTGATGAGTGCCAGGGTGAGCGCCAGGGCGACGACCTCAATGGCGGCGACCCGCCAATGAGGGACTGCGAGGACAACGGCGACGGCCGCGATGACGCAGCTAAAGGCACCGCCGAGGACCCCGAGGTAGCCGAGAACCGGGTACGTGAGGGCAAGGACCTGGCTGATGACGAGGGCCTCTCTCGTGCGCCCGTCAGCCGAGCGGTGCCGCAACGCGAGCGCGATGGCCGCCACAGGCAGGAGGCTGACGAGATCAAGCACCTCCATCAACCACGCGGGCATGACGCCTCCTCGCCGACACAGTGTCGATACCGGACCCAGATTCTATCGTCGGGGGGCGGCGGGCGCGCGGCGCGTCCGCCCACCGGGGAGCGTCGACGCGCGGAGAGGGCTGCATCTAGTATCACGACGTCCTTTACGCGCAGGCCGGGGAACCTGGCGTGCGCACTGGCGAACGGAGCCTCATGAGCACCAACGACCCACAGTCCCCCTACCGCGACAACGGGGGTCGCCCGCGTCAGTACGACGTCGAGCCCTGGCGCAAGTGGGCCTACTACGGTGGTATCGCGTTGCAGGCCGTGGGCCTCCTCGCCTTCCTGTCCGTCTTCGCCTTCTTCTTCACGAGCTTCAGCTCGATCGCCGGCAACCCCGACGCGATCGGCACGCGCGTGGGCCGGATGTTCACGGTGTTCCCCTTGGCCTTCGTCGGCCTCCTCCTCGCGATCTGCGGCCAGACGTTGCGGAAGATCGGACGCAAGGGCCTGGCCGGCTCGGGCGTCATCCTGTCTCCCCAGGCAGAGGTGCGGGACGCCGAGCCCTGGAACCGTGCGAAGGGCGCTCAGGACCAGCAGCGCCTTGAGGAGGTGCCCGCACTGGGCGGGCTGGGTGCCGGCCGTGGCGCCGGGGCTGAACCGCAGATCCGCGTGCGCTGCCGGGCCTGCGGGTACCTGGAGACCGAGGACGCGACCTTCTGCTCCGGCTGCGGCGCGCGCATGTAGCCGCACCCGTATGCTCTCACCGTGAGCACGCAGAGCATCGCGGCGATCCTGGACGCCCTGTACTTCGAGGCCAGGACCGAGCGCGGTAAGGGCACGAGCTTCGAGCGGCTGGTGCGCCAGTTCCTCCTGACGGATCCGCGCTATGCCGAGCGCTTCGACGAGGTGTGGATGTGGTCCGACTGGCCGGGCCGCGATGGCCGGCCGGACCGCGGTATCGACCTGGTGGCCCGTGAGCGTCAGACGGGCGAGCTGTGTGCCGTCCAGTGCAAGTTCTACGACCCTGAGCACTCGGTGTCGAAGAAGGACGTCGACACCTTCCTCGCGGAGTCCGGCACCGGTGAGTTCTCCTCGCGCCTGTTCGTCTCGACGACGGAGCACTGGAACCGGGCGGCGGAGCAGACCGTCGCCCACCAGGCTGTCCCGGTCTCTCGCATCGGTCTGCAGGATCTGTTCAGCTCGACGATCGACTGGGACTCCTTCAGCCTCCAGACGCCGGAGGTCATGGTTCGCGTCGGGCGCAAGAGCCTGCGCGAGCACCAGCGGCGGGCCCTGGCCGCGGTGACTGAGGGGTTGCGGACGGCGGACCGTGGCAAGCTCATCATGGCCTGCGGCACCGGAAAGACGTTCACCTCCCTGCGCATCGCTGAGGCGATGGCAGGCGTCGGAGCCGGCGGGGGGGGTGCTGTTCCTTGTCCCCTCGATCGCGCTGCTGTCGCAGACGCTGCGTGAGTGGAGCGCCGAGGCTGAGGTTCCGCTGCGCTCCTTCGCGGTCTGCTCGGACGCGAAGGTCGGCAAGGGACGCAGCAAGGACTCACTGAGCGAGGACATCTCGGTGGTGGATCTGGCCATCCCGGCCACCACCGATGCGCACGCCCTCGCGCAGCGCCTGGCGCGGCCGGCGGTGAGCGTCGACGGCGTCGCCCCCATGACGGTCGTGTTCGCGACCTACCAGTCGATTGACGTGGTGGCGCGCGCCCAGGAGGCGGGCGCTCCCGCCTTCGACCTCATCATCTGCGACGAGGCGCACCGCACCACCGGCGCGACTGCCGCGGGCGACGAGGATTCCGCCTTCGTCCGCGTCCACGACAGCGCCTACCTTCGCGGGGCCAAGCGCCTGTACATGACGGCCACGCCCCGCATCTACGACGACTCCACGAAGGCGCGCGCAGGCGAGAAGAACGCGGTGCTCGCCTCCATGGATGACGAGACGACGTACGGGGCCGAGCTGTTCCGCCTGGGCTTCGGCGAGGCGGTCTCGCGCAGTCTGCTCACCGACTACAAGGTGCTGGTTCTAACGGTCTCCGAGGACCAGGTGGCCGCGCAGCTCCAGTCCTCTTTGGCTCAGGACGGCCAGCTCAAGCTCGACGACGCCGCCCGCATCGTCGGCTGCTGGAACGCCCTGGCCAAGCGCAGCGCGCAGGCGGGGGACTTCGGGGCGGACGACCGTCCCATGCGCACGGCCGTCGCCTTCGCGCGGGACATCGCGACCTCCAAGCGCTTCGCCTCCTCCTTCAACGGGGTGGCCGAGGACTACCGGCGCACCCTGGCTGAGCCCGACGGCGGTGCGTCCGGGCTCGCCTCGGTCGAGGTGCGTCACGTGGACGGGTCGATGAACATCCTCGAGCGCACGGAGCGGCTGTCCTGGCTCGCCGGTGGGGCGGAGGAGGCGACGGCGGTGGACGGCGCGTCGTCGTGCCGGGTCCTCACCAATGCGCGCTGCCTGAGCGAAGGGGTGGACGTCCCGGCACTGGATGCGGTGATGTTCCTGTCCCCGCGCAAGTCTCAGGTGGACATCGTGCAGTCCGTGGGGCGAGTGATGCGTCTGGCCCCGGGCAAGAAGTACGGCTACATCATCCTGCCGGTGGCGATTCCGGCGGGCAAGGCACCTGAGGAAGTCCTGGCGGACAACGACGTCTTTAGGGTCGTGTGGGAGGTGCTTCAGGCGCTGCGCGCCCATGACGAGCGCTTCGACGCCATGGTCAACAAGATCGACCTCAACCGGTCCAAGCCGGACAAGGTGGCCATCATCGACCCCTTCGCGCCGGGCGGTGACGACGGCGACGGTGAGCCGGGCGCATCCCGGACGGCGCAGGGCCTTCAGACGGGCTTCGACCTGGACTCCTTGGGGCGCTGGAAGGACGCGATCTACGCGCGGCTCGTGCAGAAGGTGGGCTCGCGCCGCTACTGGGAGCAGTGGGCCAAGGACGTCGCCCAGATCGCGGCGCGCCACCGCACCCGTCTTGAGCGCCGGGTGGCCGACCCTGCTGTCGCCGGCGAGTTCGAGACGTTCCTGGCGGCGCTGCGGGCCAACCTCAATGACTCGATCACCGAGGACTCGGCCATCGACATGCTCTCCCAGCACCTCGTGACCAAGCCGGTCTTCGACGCCGTGTTCGACGGGTACGACTTCGGCGCCGAGAACCCTGTGGCCCAGGTGATGAGCCGGATGCTCACCGTGCTCGACGGCGACAGCCTGGAGGCGGAGACGCAGCAGCTCGAGGGCTTCTACGCCTCGGTGCGTGAGCGCTGCGCCGGCATTGACAACGCTGAGGGCAAGCAGCGGGTCATCACTGAGCTGTACGAGAAGTTCTTCTCCCTGGCCTTCCCCGCGACGGCGAAGTCCCTGGGCATCGTCTACACGCCGGTGGAGATCGTCGACTTCATCCTGCGCAGCGTGGACTGGCTCTCGCGTGAGCACTTCGGGCGCGGCGTGAGTGATGAGGGGGTGCATGTGCTCGACCCCTTCACCGGGACGGGTACCTTCATCGTCCGCCTCCTGCAGTCCGGGCTCATCCGGCCCGAGGACCTGGCACGCAAGTACGCCAGTGAGCTGCACGCCAACGAGATCCTCCTGCTGGCCTACTACATAGCGACGGCGAATATTGAGGTGGCCTACCGCGACTGCGCGTCCGGCTCTGGCGGCGGGTACGCACCCTTCAACGGGATCGTCCTCACCGATACCTTCCAGATGGGTGAGGACGACGACGTCCTGGACCGCAGTGTCTTCGTGGCGAACAACGACCGCGCCGAGGCCCAGCGGGGGCTGGACATCCGTCTCATCGTGGGTAACCCGCCCTACTCGGTGGGGCAGAAGTCGGCGAACGACAACAACGCCAACCAGCCCTACCCCTGCCTGGACCTGCGCATCGCCGCCACGTATGCCGAGCGCGCAGTTGGCAAGAATATGAGAAACCTCTACGACTCCTACCTGCGTGCTATCCGTTGGGCGAGCGACCGCCTGGGCGACGCCGGGGTCATCGGCTTCGTCACCAACGGCGGCTTCATCGACGCCAACACGGCCGACGGCGTGCGGCTGAGCCTGGCCGAGGAGTTCGCCCACATCTATGTGTTCAACCTCAGGGGCAACCAGCGCACAGCCGGTGAGTTGTCCCGTCAGGAGGGTGGCAAGGTCTTCGGTGCTGGGTCGCGGGCGACCGTCGCTGTCACCTTCCTCGTCAAGAACCCCGCCCACACCGGCCCGGCCGTCATCCACTACCGGGACATCGGCGACTACCTCAGCCGCGAGGACAAGCTCGCCATTGTCGCGGACTCGCGCGTGGAAGAGATGGACTGGGACCGGCTGGTCCCCAACGAGGTCGGCGACTGGATCAACCAGCGCGATCCGCGTTACCAGTCCTGGCGGGTGTTGGGGAGCATGAAAGGTGGTGATCCGGTTTTCTCTAGTACGACCCTAGGTGTGACCACTAATCGTGATGTCTGGGTCTACAACTTCTCGTTGGACACCCTGCGAGACTCATGCGAGCGCCTCATCGACACCTACAACGCCGAGCGTGAGCGCGTGCACCGCCAGCACAGGGGCGCCCAACTCACCGACAAGAGTGTGCGCGACCTCGTCACGACTGACGAGACCCAGATCAAGTGGACGCGAGACCTCTACGGCTCTGCCGCCAAGAACAGGCTGATTCGCTATGACGCGGGTGCCACCCACTTGGCCTTGTACCGTCCCTTCTGCAAGCAGTGGCTCAACGCCAGCGACGGCATCATCTACCTGCCCGCCATCCTGCGACGCTACTTCCCCACGCCGGCGCACGACAACCTGGGGTTCTACGTCGTTGGTTCCGGTTCCGATGTTCCTTTCTCCTCGCTCGTGACAGATGTGGTTCCGAATCTGCATGTGACGGGCGCGGGCAGCGGAGGCCAGTTCTTCCCGCGGTGGACGTGGGAGAAGGTCTCGGGTCGTCACGCCGCCGAGGGCGACGGCTTTGACCTCGACGCGCTCAGTGAGCCGCAGGGCGAGGCGGGCGCCGCCGTCGGATATGAGGGCGAGGTCATCGGCGACTACCGGCGCGTCGACAACGTGACGGACGCGACCCTCAACGCCTACCGCGCCGCCTACGGGCCTGAGGTGGACAAGGCCGACGTCTTCTACTACGTCTACGGCCTGCTCCACCACCCGGAGTACCGCAGCCGCTACGGTGCCGACCTCAAGAAGTCGCTGCCTCGCATCCCGCTGGTGGCCACGCGTGAGGACTTCACCGCCCTGGCCACGGCCGGGCGCGCCCTGGCGGACCTGCACCTCGACTACGAGGAGGTCGAGCCCTGGCCGCTGACGCTCACCGTGGACGGGGCGTCCCTGCCGTGGGCGCGGCGGACCGACCTCGACCCGGCGCGACTGCGCGTGACGAAGATGCGCTACGCCAAGACCCGCGTCGACGGCACGAGGGTCGACGACAAGACGTCGATCGTCTACAACGAGCACGTGACCGTCTCGGGTATCCCGGAGCAGGCACAGGACTACCTGCTCGGCTCACGCAGCGCCCTGGACTGGCTCCTTGACCGCTACCAGGTCAAGGTCGACAAGGCCTCCGGCATCGTCAACGACCCCAACGACTGGATGGACGAGGGCGCCGGCGCCGAGCCGGGAGCCCCCGCCCAGCCGCTCTACCTTCTCGACCTCATCGCCCGCGTCACCACGGTCTCCGTCCGCACCCAGCAGATCGTGGGAGACTTGGGTCCCTTGGAGGTCCTCGACGCGGAGGTGTGAGAGAGGGTGGGTCACCTGTCGTCGCCTGCGTCGTGGAAATTGTCGATTACCACTAGCCCAACCATGTCCCCACGCATGTCCTCAAGGAGGGCAGTCATGACTCAGTACCCCGACTACATGGTGCCCACCGGCGACTTCATCGCGGAGTGGATGGAGGGTGAGGGTATTAAAGCTGCCGAGCTTGCGCGTCGGCTCGACGTCAGTCGTAAGCATGTGAGCGAGCTCCTTCGCGGTAAGGCGCCACTGAGCCATGGCATGGCACTCGGGCTCGAGAGCGTCACCGGCGTGCCTGCGCGTATCTGGAACCTTCACGAGGTCGGCTATCGCGAGGCCATCGCCCGCCGCAAGGTCGATGAAGACCTCGCGAATCAGTATGACCAGGCCAAGGAGTTCCCGCTGAAGTACCTGCGTGACAACGGCTTCATCACCGCCGGAGCAAGGGACAGGGTGGGTACGGTGCGTGACCTGCTGAAGTTCCTCGGCGTGTCCTCCTTCGACGCATTTCACGCGACCTGGCGGGAGGGAGCGGTTGCCTACCGACGCTCCGCCCTAGGGCGTCATGACTCACCGTCACTGGCAGCATGGCTGCGCGCAGCTGAGCTGGGCGTCATTGATCAGGACCTTCCCCCATACGATCGGAACCGACTTGAAGAGGTGCTTGAGGATCTCCGAGCACTGACTGTCGAGGAGCCGGCCGCGGGCTTTCGTAGGGCGCAGGATCTCCTGCGTGAGTGTGGTGTCATCCTTGTCTTGATCCCGGCGGTTCCCGGTCTTGGGGTCCATGGTGCGACTCGGTGGTTCGGCGGCCATCCCCTCATCCAACTGTCTGGACTGTGGAAGAGCGATGACCAGCTCTGGTTCACGCTCTTCCACGAGATCGGGCACGTCCTGCTCCATGACATGACGGGTCTCTACCTCAGCGACGACGAGGATGAGATGGAGCAGGAGGCCAATGAGTTCGCCTCACATCTACTCGTTCCTCCGGAGTGGGAGGACCGGCTTCCCAGGGGTAGGAACATCAGTGCCATCCGAAAGCTTGCTGACGAGATCGGAGTTGCGCCAAGTGTTGTGCTGGGGCAGGCGCAGCGTCGAACTGGCGACTACGCGTGGGGCAACGCTCTGAAACGCAAGGTGACTCTTGAACGGAGGGAAGACTCTCAACCTTCGTGACGACCTTGTGAAAGTCACGAACCGAGTTAGCGAGGTCGAGGATCTCAGGTACCTGTGGTGGGTTGAAGGCCAGGAGCGGCCGCGACTGGGCGGTCACGACCGCACCGAGCCCTGCCAGTGCTCCAGACGCTCCTTCGCGATCCGGCGCATGTCGGCGCCGGGCATCTCAAGAATCGCTCGGCGTCGGACGTCCAAGGCGAACTCCTCGAGCTCGGCGTAGCTCGCACCAGTGAGCCGTTCGGCCAGTGTGCGAGGTGCGTAGCCGAGGTTGCCGCCGAGCGCGTGCGCGCCGAGTTGGAGCGCCTGCTGCTCTCCCCGGCCCCCCGGCGCGGCCTGGAACTCATGGTGCACACCGGCGTGGCCAACGTCGTCCTAACTGACGCCGGGGCCTGTGGTGGGCGAGGCCTACCGCTTCCTCATGGACCTGCGCATGGAGAAGGGCCCGCTGGGCGAGGGCTCGGCACGCTCGGCCAACGATGGATGGATCAGAATCCTTGTCATTCCAACGTTTCTGGGATCGGGTGTGTGGGCGGCTGAGTCTCCCATGTGCATGGTCGGGCCGCGATGCACGCGGGAGAGTTCGTCGCGACGTGACGGGGAATGCGAAACGTTGGAATCATGCGAAACCTGTTCAAACGTCGCCAGCCTGAGCGTGCCATGCCGTCCCGCTACCGTCCTGCTCGTGCCCCTGCCGCCTCGCCCGCTCCCGAACACGGACTCATGACACTCCGATGGCGCGCCCATGGGCATACTGGCCCCATGCGCGTCCACAACTTCTCCGCAGGCCCCGCCCAGCTCCCCCTGCCCGTGCTTGAGCGGGCCGCCGCCGAGCTCACCGACTGGCGCGGCATAGGCATGTCCGTCCTCGAGGACTCCCACCGTGGCAAGGACTTCGTCGCCTGCGCCGCTCAGACCGAGGCCGCCTTCCGCCGCGTCGCCGGGCTGCCGGACAACTACCGCGTCCTCTTCCTCGCCGGTGGCGCCACAGGCCAGTTCTCCGCCATCCCCGCCAACCTCGCCGCCAGGGGCGCCACCGCCGCCTTCATCAACACCGGGCAGTGGTCGGCCAAGGCCGCCAAGGAGGCAGGACGCCAGGGCCTCAACGTCGTCACCATCGCCGACGAGTCCGCCTCCCGCTACACCACCACCCCTGACCCGGCGTCCCTGATCATCCCCGCCGACGCCGCGTACCTGCACTACACGCCCAACGAGACCATCGGCGGCGTCGAGTTCCCCTACATCCCCGACGCCGGTGACACCCCTCTCGTCGCTGACTTCTCCTCCACCTACCTCTCCCGGCCGATCGACTTCTCCCGCTTCGGCGTCGTCTACGGCGGAGCCCAGAAGAACCTCGGCCCCGCCGGCCTGGCCGTCGTGCTCGTGCGCGACGACCTTCTCGACCGCGCCCGCCCGGACGTGCCCGCCATCTGGGACTGGAAGACCATGGCGGACAAGGACTCCATGCTCAACACCCCGCCCACCTTCTCCGTCTACCTCCTCGGCCTCATCCTGGAGTGGATGGAGGAGCAAGGCGGCCTGGCGGCCATCGGCGCCGCCAACGAGGCCAAGGCCCGCTCCCTCTACGAGGCCATCGACGCCTCCGACTTCTACGCCAACCCCGTTGAGCCGCGCTCGCGCTCCTGGATGAACATCCCCTTCACGCTGGCCGACCCCGCCCTCGACGCCGACTTCCTCGCCGGCGCGGCCCGCGCGGGCCTGGCCAACCTCAAGGGGCACCGGTCCGTCGGCGGCATGCGCGCCTCCATCTACAACGCCATGGGGGCCGACGGCGTCGCCGCCCTCATCGACTACATGGCCGAGTTCGAGCGCGCCCACGCCTGAGCCCGGCCGGGCCCGCCCCTCCTCGCCGCGCTCATCAGCAACGCCTTCCACCAGCACCCACACAGGAGAACCATGAACGCCCCCGTGCCCCCCAAGCCCGAGCGCTTCCGCATCAAGACCCTCAACGCCATCTCCGGGGCGGGCCTGTCCCGCCTGCCCGACGAGCGCTACGAGGTCGGCGGCGGCATCGCCGAGCCCCACGCGCTCCTCCTGCGCTCGGCCAAGCTGCACGGCACCCCCATCCCCGACTCCGTCCTGGCCGTGGCCCGCGCCGGCGCCGGCACCAACAACATCCCCATCGCCGAGTTCACCGAGCGCGGCGTCCCCGTGTTCAACACCCCCGGCGCCAACGCCAACGCCGTCAAGGAGCTCGTCCTGGCCGGCCTGTTCATCGCCTCGCGCAACCTCATCCCCGCTGCCCGCTTCGCCCACACCCTCACCGGCGACGCCGCTGAGATGGCCAAGGCCGTCGAGGCCGGCAAGAAGCAGTTCGTCGGCTTCGAACTGCCCGGCCGCACCCTCGGCGTCATCGGGCTGGGCGCGATCGGCGTGCAGGTCGCCAACGCGGCGCTGGGCCTCGGCCTGCGCGTCATCGGCTACGACCCCGCCATCAGCGTGGAGTCCGCCTGGCACCTGAGCGCCGAAGTCGAGCGCGCCGAGAGCATCGAGGACGTCTTCAAGCGCGCCGACATCCTCACCGTCCACGTGCCCCTCCTCGACTCCACGCGCGGCCTGGTGTCCACCCAGCGCGTCGGCCTCATGAAGGAGACCGCCGTCATCCTCAACTTCTCCCGCGCCGAGATCGTCGACGAGGCCGCCGTCGTCGCCGCCCTCGACGAGGAGACCCTGGGCGGCTACGTCTGCGACTTCCCCTCCCCGGCCGTCCACAAGCACCCCCGCTGCATCTCGCTGCCGCACCTGGGTGCCTCCACGAAGGAAGCCGAGCGCAACTGCGCCATCATGGCCGCCGACTCCCTGCGCGGCTACCTGGAGGACGGCCAGATCCACAACTCCGTCAACCTCCCCGAGGCCGTCATGGCCCGCGCCGAGGGGACCCACCGCCTCGTCATCGTCAACCGGAACGTGCCCAACATGGTCGGCCAGGTCTCCACCCTCGTCGCCGGGCACGGCCAGAACATCGCCAACCTGCTCAACAAGTCCCGGGGTGACCTCGCCGTCACCCTCGTCGACGTCGAGGGCGACCCCGCCCCCGGGGTCCTGGCCGAGCTCCTCGCGATCGACGGCGTGCTCTCAGCCCGCTGCGTCTGACCCCCGGGCGGCCGCCCCCGCGGATGGCAGGATGGGCGACATGCGGCTCATCGGCGATCTGAAGGACCTGGGGGCCACCCGAGCCTTCCGCATCCTGCTGGGCGTGCGGCTCATCTCCCAGACCGGAGACGGCCTGGTCCAGGCAGGCCTGGCCACGCTGTTCTTCTTCGCGCCGCAGAACATGACCACCGCCTCCGGCGTCGCCCTCGCCCTGGTGGTCATGCTCCTGCCCTTCAGCATCGTCGGCCCCTTCACCGGGCCGTTCATCGACCGCTGGCGACGCCGGCAGATCATCCTGCACGGCAACCTGGCGCGCGCCGGCCTCATCGGGGGCGCGTCCATCGTGCTCTGGCTGGTCGGGATCAGCCCGCCCATCTACGCCCTCGTGCTCGTGACCATGGGCGTCAATCGCTTCCTGCTCGCCGTGCTGGCCGCCGGGCTGCCCCAGATCATCAGCCCCGCGCGGCTGCTCACCGCCAACTCCATCGTGCCGACCCTCGGCGGGGCCGCCAGCGCCCTCGGCGCCGCCCTCGGTATCGCCCTGCGCCTCGTGCTCCCCGCCGGGGCCGCCCAGGACATCGCCAGCCTGCTGAGCGCCGTCGCGCTGTACGTCCTCGCCGCGCTCCTGGTCACCCGCCTGGCCCCGGGCGAGCTCGGCCCCGCGCGGGGGCCCGGCCCCGCTGGTCCCGCCGGCCCCGCTGGTTCCGCCCGCCCCGGCGCGCCCGTCGTCGGCCCGCGGGGCGACGACGGGCTCGGCGCAGCGATCGCCTCGACGGCATCCGATCTCATCGCCGCGATCCGCTACCTCGCGCGCCGAGGGACCCCCGCGCTCGCCCTGGCCGCGATGGCCCTCCACCGCTTCGTCTACGGCCTGGAGCTCATCACGATCATCCTGGCCAGCCGCAACCTCCTGGCCGCGGGCGGCGACGCCGACGCGGGCATCGCCAACTTCGGCGCCCTCATGGGGGCGATGCTCGCCGGCCACTTCCTCGCCGTCATCCTCACCCCCATCGCCCACGAGAGCGTCCCGCCCGCCACCTGGGTGGTCATCTGCCTGCTCGGCGGGGCGGCCGGGCAGGCGCTTATCGCCGCCTCCCACGCGCGGATCCCCTTCATGACGGGGCTCCTCCTGTTCGGCATCGGCGTGCAGGGGGCCAAGATCGCCGTGGACACCATCGTCCAGTCGGACACGGCCGATGCCTTCCGCGGCCGTGCCTTCTCCCTCTACGACGTCCTGTTCAACACCGCCGAGTGCCTCGCGGCCGGCGCAGCCGTGCTCATCCTCCCCGCCGGCGGATGGTCGCGCCCCGCGCAGATCGGCCTCGTGATCATGGTGCTCGTGGTCGTCGCCGGGTACCGAGCGGGCATGAGCCGCCTGGGAGGCCGCCCCCGCCCGTATTAGGGGATCAGGGCGCGCGTGCGCGATACTGCCTATCGTGGCACCGCCCGGACACCTGATGCCCGAGCGTGATCTGCATATTCATGGCGCGGCCCGCATCGGGCCGGCCAAGGGCCGGGCGCCTTCGCGCCCGCGATGAGAAGGCGCAAGATGGCTCACGACATGGTTGCCAACGCCGTCGAGAAGATCCTCGATGCGGTCGTCGACAAGACCTTCGTGGAGGACGTCCCCCTCCCCGGCGAGTCCGAGCTCGCCCGATTCCTCCATGTCTCACGGCCCACGATGCGCGAGGCCGTGCGCAACCTCTCCATGGGGGGCGTCCTCAACGTCGTTCACGGGCGGGGCACCTTCCTCCTTCCTCGCTTCCGCTGGCGCGAGCTCCCCTACCTCATGTACGTGGCCGCCCACGAGGGCCGGGTCTCCGAGGTCGAGGTGGACGTGCTCGGCGTGGAGGAGATGCTTGAGATCGGCGCCGTCCGCCTCGCCGTCCAGCAGCGCACCGAGGAGCACCTCGCGGAGATGCGCCGCTGCCTGGAGGAGTTCGACCTGGCGCAGAAGACCGAGAACGTGCAGGCCCTCGTCGGCCTCGACTACGCCTTCCACGACGCCATCGTGGCCACCACCGGCAACCAGTTCGTCGCCTCCACCCTGCACCCCCTGCGTGACGCCCTGCTCGGCGTCCGCTTCCGGGCTTTCGAGTCCCCCGAGGCCAGGCGGCGCACGAGTGAGCAGCACAGGGCCCTGCTGGAGGCCATCGAGGCCCGTGACGAGCAGCGCGCTATCTCCCTCATGATCGAGCACATGGGCACCACGCGCGCCGACATCCTCTCGGCGCGGGAGCGCGAGGGTAGTGAGCTCGATGAGAACCTCTGACCGGTCGCTCGACTGTGACGCATTCGTGTGAGCAAACTGATTCCCCAGAGGTCTGAGAACGTTCCTGACGTGCCGTAAACTCGTCATGCCGCCCCCGAGTCGGGGCGCACAGAGTCGTGCGGGAGCGCGACCGCTCCCGCCGCAGCCCTCAATGAAGGAAAGCAGGAGAGAATGTCCGTTGTATCCGCGCCCATGAGCGAGTCTCCCCTCCCCGGGGCGGCCGGCGTCATCGCCCCCGCGCAGGCCCAGGAGCAGGGGGAAGCGGGTTCCGCCGACATCACGATCAGCACCGTTGCCCTGGCGATCCTGGCGATCCTGGGGATGCTCACCGCTTTCGCCGCCATCGCCGGCTCCATGCCGGTGGTCGTCATCGGCTCGCTCATCTCCGTCGTCCTGTCCGTGGCCACCGCTTTCACCCAGCTCCACCGCGCCGGGCTCTGACCCCGCCGCACCCCCGGGCGCCGGTGGACCACCAGTCCCCGGCCCCTTCCCCCAACCAGCGCCCCGCCGCCCCGTGCCGCGGGGCGCTCGCGCGCTCGCGGCGGCCGACTCGCGCCCCGGCCAATCTGATCGCGATAGGGTCTTGCGCTCACATGTGACAGGGCTTACGCTTGACCCACACAACTTAGAGCACAGACCTCTGAGGAGTGTGGTGAGCAATGATGCAGAACCGGCCAGTGACCACGGGGCGGAGCGAGAGCCATGAGAATCCTTGTCGTCAATGTGAACACCACCGAGTCGATGACCCGGTCGATCGCCGGGGCAGCGCGCGCCGTCGCCGCCCCGGGCACCGAGATCATCGGGCTCACCCCGGCCATCGGGGCTGACTCTGTCGAGGGGAACTTCGAGTCCCACCTGGCCGCTGCCGCCGTCATGAGCGCGGTGACCACCTATCCCGAGCCCTTCGACGCGGTCATCCAGGCCGGGTTCGGGGAGCACGGCAAGGAGGGGCTCATGGAGCTCCTGGACGTCCCCGTCGTCGACATGACCGAGGCGGCCGCCCACCTGGCCATGCTCCTGGGCCGCTCCTTCAGCGCCGTCACCACCCTGGACCGCACCGTGCCCCTCATCGAGGAGCGTCTGGCGGCCTTCGGGCTGTCCGCCCACTGCGCCTCGGTGCGCTCCACCGGCCTGGGGGTCCTCGAGCTCGAGGACGCCGACGCCGCCCGGCGCGCCATCACCGCCCAGGCGCGCCTCGCCGTGGACGAGGACCGCGCCGAGGTCATCGTGCTCGGCTGCGGCGGGATGGCCGGTCTCGACGCCGAGCTCGGACGCGAGTTGGGTGTCCCCGTCGTCGAGGGCGTCGCCGCCGCCGTCAAGCTCGCCGAGGGCCTGCTCACCCTGGGACTGAGCACCTCCAAATCACGCACCTACGCCGCGCCGCGCCCCAAGGAGGTGCGCGGCTGGCCTCTCCCCGTCATCTGACACCACCCGCAAGCACACGAGCGAAGACGCTCCATCCCTGAAAGGACGCGCCATGAGTACTCGAGCAGTCGTCGTCGCCGTCGGCGGCAACGCCCTGGTCAAGAACAGCGATGAGATCTCCGTGGCCCACCAGGCCGCCGCCGTGGCCGAGTCGGCCGCGAGCATCGCCTCCCTGGTGGAGGCCGGATTCACCCCCGTGGTCACGCACGGAAACGGGCCGCAGGTCGGCTTCCTGCTTCGGCGCGCGGAACTGGCCCTCGGCGAGCTGCCGCCGCTCCCCCTGGACGTGCTCGGCGCCGACACCCAGGGCGCCACCGGCTACATGTTCTCCCGCAGCCTGCGCAATTCCCTGGCCGAGCGCGGCATCACCAAGGACGTGGCCGCGATCGTCACCCAGACCGTCGTCGATCCCTCCGACCCCGCCTTCGACGACCCCACCAAGCCCATCGGCTCATTCATGAGCGCCCAGGAGGCCCAGCGCCACGAGCGCGAGGAGGGATGGGTGCTGCGCGAGGACTCCGGCCGCGGCTACCGCCGCGTCGTCGCCTCGCCCCAGCCGCTGGAGATCGTCGAGGCGGGGACCATCAAGGCCCTCGCCGACGCCGGCAGCATCGTCATCGCCTGCGGCGGCGGGGGCATCCCCGTGCGGCGCGACGACGGCCGGCTCACCGGCGTGGAGGCGGTCATCGACAAGGACCTCGCCTCAGCCCTCCTCGCCAACCGCCTCGGCGCCCAGGACTTCATCATCTGCACCGCGGTCGACTCGGTCTGCATCGATTTCAACAAGCCCACTCAGGCCGAGCTGCGGACCCTGACCATCGCGCAGGCCCGCGAGCACCTCGCGGCCGGGCAGTTCGGCGCCGGCTCCATGGCCCCCAAGATCCAGGCGGCCATCTCCTTCCTCGAGCGCGGCGGGAAACGGGTCATCATCACCTCCCTTCCCCGCATGATCGACGCCCTCGCGGGCGCCACCGGCACCACCATCACCCCCTGAGCCCCACCACCCCACCGAACCGCATCCCCTGCCTGAACGCACGAATCACATCCGAGGGCAACGACGCCCACCCCTGACGGAAAAGGTCGCATCATGGCACCACAGCACACAGCCGCCCCGAGCGCCGAACCAGAGATCAGCAGCAGCCTCGTCAACGACGACCTCCTACCGCCCAAGGAGCGCGACTGGGGGTTCTTCTCCCTCTTCGCCATGTGGATGTCAGACATCCACTCCATCGGCGGGTACACCTTCGCCGCCGGGCTCTTCGCCCTCGGCCTGGGTGCCTGGCACGTCTTCGGCGCCCTGAGCATCGGCATCATCGTCGTCTTCTTCCTCATGAACCTCGTCGGCTTCGCCGGGCAGGCCACAGGCCTGTGCTACCCGGTGCTGGCCCGCATCACCTTCGGCACCGTGGGCTCCAACCTGCCCGCCCTGCTGCGCGGCGCCGTCGCCATCTGCTGGTACGGCATCCAGACCTGGCTCGCCTCCAAAGCCGTCATCGTGCTCCTGGGAGGCATGTGGCCCGGCATCACGAGCCTCGGCCAGACCCGCTTCCTGGGTGAGACTCTCCTCGGCTGGGCCGCCTTCCTGTTCATGTGGTGCCTCCAGCTCCTCCTCCTGCGGCGCGGCATGGAGACCATCCGCAAGTTCCAGGACTGGGCCGGCCCCGCCGTCTGGGTGGTCATGTTCCTGCTCACCGCCTACGTCCTCTACCTGGCCGACTGGCACATCTCGCTGAGCCTGACGGCCGAGGCTCCCCAGTGGGGAACCGGCTACGCCCTGCTTGCCGCCATCAGCCTGACCGTCACCTACTTCTCCACCCTCCTGCTCAACTTCTGCGACTTCTCGCGATTCGCCCCCAACCGGAAGGCCGTGTGGTTGGCCAACCTGTGGGGCCTGCCGGTCAACTTCATCGCCTTCTCCGTGGTCTCCGTGCTAGTGACGGCCGGCTCCTACCAGATCTACGGCGAGTACATCTACGACCCCGTGGACCTCGTCGCCAAGCTCGACCACCCCATCGCCATCATCCTGGGCGCCATCACCTTCACCGTGGCCACCCTGGGCATCAACGTGGTGGCGAACTTCGTCTCCCCGGCCTACGACCTGGCCAACGCCTGGCCGGCGCGGATCGACTTCAAGAGGGGTGGCTTCATCGCCGCCTGCATCGCCCTGGTCATTACGCCGTGGAACCTCTACAACAACCCGGTTGTCATCAACGTGTTCCTCGCCGCCCTCGGCGCGGTGCTCGGTCCCCTCTTCGGCATCATCATCGCCGACTACTACATGCTTCGGAAGGGCCAGGTCCAGGTCTCTGAGCTGTTCAAGCGGGACGGCATGCACACCTTCACCGCCGGGTGGAACATGCGCGCCGTCTGGGCCTTCCTCATCGCCTCGGTGCCCTCGATCATCGTCGCCGTCGTCCCGGTCACTTTCTGCAAGTTCCTCAGCCCGTTCTCCTGGTTCATCGGAGCCGCGCTGGGCCTGGTGATCCACCTGCTCATGTCCCGGGCGGACCCCTATCTCCTCAGGGCCGTCCGCCAGGCCCGGAGCGTCGACCTCGACGCCGACCGCGACTCCGTCGCCCGCTGAGCGCGGTCGGCATCGGAGCCACCCTGAACCGTCCTATCCCGCACCAGCCCTGAAAGTCCTTGATCAGCACTCATCACCCCTGACCGCCTCACTGCGGCGGCGAGAGGAGAGCATTGTGACCACCGCACCGACATCATCGACCGAGCCGGCCCACGACCTCGTCGTCACGGCCAACCGCGCGGTCCTGCCCGACGGCATCCGGCCCGCGGCCGTCGTCATCGACGGCGAGCGCATCACCGCCGTCGTCGACCCCGGGGCCGCCCCCATCGCCCGCGAGCGCATCGAGGTCCCCGACGGCCACGTCCTGATGCCCGGGCTCGTGGACTCCCACGTCCACATCAACGAGCCCGGCCGTACCCAGTGGGAGGGCTACGAGACCGCCACCCGCGCGGGGCTGGCCGGGGGCATCACCACGATCCTCGACATGCCGCTCAACTCCTCCCCGCCCACCGTGAGCGTGGAGAGCCTCAAGCTCAAGGAGGAGGCCGCTCGCGGCAAGCTCTCCGTGGACGTGGGCCTGTGGGGAGGCGCCGTCCCCGGCAACACCGCCGATCTGGCGCCCCTGTGGGAGCGCGGAGTCTTCGGCTTCAAGTGCTTCACCGCCCACTCCGGCATCGACGAGTACGGCTTCCTGGGATACGACGGCGTGCGCGAGGCCCTGGCCGAGCTCGCCCGCATCGACGCCCCGCTCATCGTCCACGCCGAGGACCCCGGCGTCCTGGCGAGCGCCCCGCAGGAGGTCGGCCGCGAGTACGCCGGGTACCTGCGCTCGCGGCCCGACGCCGCCGAGACCGCCGCGATCTCGGCCGTCATCGACGCCGCCCGGGCCACCGGGGCGCGGGTCCACATCCTCCACCTGGCCTCAGCCCAGGCCCTGCCCCTCATCCGGGCCGCCAAGGAGGAGGGCCTGCGCATCACCGCCGAGACCTGCCCGCACTACCTCACCTTCGCCGCCGAGCAGATCCCCGACGGCGCCACCGAGTACAAGTGCGCTCCGCCCATTCGCTCGGAGGCCAATCGCCGCGAGCTGTGGGCGGGACTCCTCGACGGCACGATCGACCAGGTCGCCTCCGACCACTCGCCGTGCACCATCGATCTCAAGCGCCAGGACACCGGCGACTTCTCCCAGGCCTGGGGAGGCGTGGCCTCCGTGCAGCTCGGGCCCGCCGCCGTGTGGAGCGCCGGCGCCGAGTTCGGGGCCACCCTGAGCGACCTCGCCCGCTGGTACGGGCGGGCCCCCGCCGCGACCTTCTCCATCCCCGGCAAGGGGGAGATCGCCGTCGGCAATGACGCGGACCTGATTGTGCTCGATCCCGAGGCCGCCTTCACCGTGGACGTGACCGCGCTGGAGCACCGCAATCCGATCTCGCCCTACCAGGGGCGCGAGCTGCGCGGCGTCGTCCACCGCACCATCCTGCGCGGCCGAAGCGTCGACCGCGACTCCAAGGCCGGGCGGCTGCTGCGCCGCCGCTGACCTCCCGCCGCCCAACCGGTGGCGGCCCACCACCCACCATCCGCCGAACCACTCACCCACCACCGCTTCCCGAAGGAGGAAGAAACATGTCCGAGCACATGCGATCGCTCAAGGGGCTCGTGGACGCCGTCGACAACGTCGGCAAGAGCTTCATCTCCATCAACGACCTGTCCGACACCCAGCTCTACAACCTCTTCGAGTTGGGCAAGAACCTTGAGCTCTTCAACCGCACCCGGGCCGAGATCCTCACCGACAAGATGATCGCGCTGATGTTCTTCCAGCCCTCGACTCGCACCCGCATGAGCTTCCAAACCGCCGTCGAGCGGCTCGGCGGCATGACGATCGTCGAGGCCAACCCCAAGGTCACCTCCTCGGTGGCCAAGGAGGAGAGCATCGAGGACACGATGCGCTGCGTCTCCCAGTACGCCAACCTCATCGTGCTGCGCCACTACGACGAGGAGGAGGCGCGCCGCGGCGCCGAGGCCGCCGAGTGCCCCATCATCAACGGCGGCTGGGGCCACTGGGAGCACCCCACCCAGGCGCTGCTCGACCTATACACCATGTGGCGCCGCTTCGGGAGGATCGAGGGCCTCAACGTCGCCGTCGTCTCCCCGGACATGATCGAGGCCCGCACCGGCCACTCCATGGCCTACGGGCTGGCGCGCCTGGGCGCCAACGTCACCATCTGCTCGGACTCCGACCGGCGCACGCCCTCCGAGGTCACCGAGCGCATCCGCGCCGAGTCCAAGGCGGGCCTCAAAGAGGAGTTCGACTTCGAGCAGGACACCTTCAACGACTTCGTGCGCACGCAGGACCTCATCTACCTGCCCGGCTGCTCCGCGCCCGCCGGCGCCAAGGCCGAGGAGTTCAAGACCCTCATGGATCGCTACTTCGTGCGCTACGAGACCCTCACCGAGGAGGCGGAGAAGGGCCACCAGATCTACGTCACCCACACCCTTCCCCGCCGCGCCGGCGAGATGGACCTGCGGATCGACAACACCCCGCACCAGCTCTACTTCCGGGCGATCCTCCAGTCCGTCTCGATCCGGATGGCCCTGGTCACCTCGATCCTCGGCGTATGAGGCGCGCCTCGTCCTGACGGCGCCACCCCACCACCATCACCACCCACCCCCACGAAAGGACATGAATCATGCTTGAGATCACCGCCGGCGGCTACACCTTCAAGGCCCGTTACGAGGAGGAGGCGGCACCGCGCACCGTGGCGGCCTTCCGAGAGAAGCTCCTGCCCCTGGACTCCCGGATCATCCACGTGCGCTGGTCCGGCCAGGCCGGATGGATCCCGTTCGGGGACCTCGACCTGGGCATCGAGCCGGAGAACGGCACCTGCTACCCGCACCCTGGCGAGATCGTCATCTACCCCGGAGGCGTGTCCGAGACCGAGCTGCTCATCGGCTACGGCTACGTGAACTTCGCCTCCAAGGCCGGCCAGCTCGCCGGCAACCACTTCGCCACCATCGTCGAGGGCAACGAGAACCTCCCCGCCCTGGGCGAGAAGTTCCTGTGGGAGGGCGCCCAGGAGATCTCCTTCCGCGAGATCTGAGACCACACAAGGGGCGGCCCCGCCCATCCCGGGGCGGGGCTGCCCGAGGAGGAGGAGCGAATGCTCACCGATGACGAGCTCTCACAGCTCGCGGACGTCGCCCGCCAGTGCCGGCGCGACATCGTCCGCATGACGAACAAGGCGGGTAGCGGACACCCCGCCGGATCACTGTCCGCGATCGACGCCCTGGTGGTCCTCTACCTGCGCCACCTGCGGGTGCGCCCCGAGGAGCCCGACTGGCGCGAGCGCGACCAGTTCTTCCTGTCCAAGGGGCACTGCACGCCCGCCTACTACGCGGCCATGGCCGCCCGCGGGTTCTTCCCCCGCGAGGAGCTCATGACCTTCCGGGCCCTGCCCACCCGGCTCCAGGGCCATCCCTCCAACACCCACCTACCGGGGGTGGACTCCTCCTCCGGCTCACTGGGCCAGGGGCTGTCCGTGGCCAATGGCGCCGCCATCGCCGCCAAGCACGACGGCCTGGACTCGCGCTACTACGTCATGATCGGTGACGGCGAGAGCCAGGAGGGCCAGATCTGGGAGGCCGCGATGACCTCCTCCGACCGGGGCCTGGACAACGTGTGCGCCCTCATCGACGCCAATGGCATCCAGCTCGACGGCGCCGTCGACTCGGTCAAGTCGCTCGGTGACCAGGGGGCCAAGTGGCGGGCCTTCGGCTGGGAGGTCATCGAGATCGATGGCCACGACCTGAGCGCCATCGACGGCGCCCTGACCCGGGCGGCGCTGACCAAGGGCGCGCCCACGGCGGTCATCGCCCGCACCGTCAAGGGCAAGGGCGTGAGCTTCATGGAGAACACGGCGAAGTACCACGGCCTGGCGCCCACCGACGCCGAGCTGCGGATCGCATTGGAGGAACTGCGATGAGCCAGACCACCCGGATCAGAGAACCGCGCGACGGCTACGCTGAGGCGCTCATCGAGCTCGGCCGCGCCCACGAGGACGTCTTCGTCCTCGACGGCGACTGCTCCAAGGCCAACTACACCTTCCGCTTCGGGGAGGAATTCCCCGAGCGATTCATCAACCTGGGCATCGCCGAGTGCGACATCGTGGGCACGGCCGCGGGCCTGGCGGCCATGGGCAAGGCGCCCTTCGCCAACGCCTACGCCAACTTCCTCACCGGGCGCGGCTTCGACCAGATCCGCGTCTCCGTGGCCTACTCGGACCGGGCGGTGACGATCGTCGGCCACAACGCCGGCACCACCGCCGCGCAGGAGGGCGCCACCCACCTGCCCTTGGAGGACGTGAGCCTCATGCGCTCCATCCCCGGGATGACGGTCCTCGTGCCCTGCGACGCCGTCGAGATGGGCAAGGCCGTCCGCGCCGCCTACGCCCACTCCGGGCCCGTCTACCTGCGGGTCGGCAAGCTCGGCGTACCCGTGCTCACCGATGAGGCCACCCCCTTCGAGATCGGCCGCGCCATCACCCTGCGCGAGGGCGCCGACGTCTCCCTGCTGACCACCGGCGCCATGGCCTCCGAGGCCCTGGGGGCCGCTGATCTCCTGGCCGCCGAGGGCATCAGCGCCGAGGTCGTCCACCACCACACCATCAAGCCCCTCGACGCCGACTCCGTCCTGGCCAGCGCCGAGCGCACGGGCGGCCTGGTCACCGCCGAGGAGCACTCGATCATCGGAGGCCTGGGATCTGCCGTCGCCGAGACGCTCATCGAGGCCCGGCCGGTGCCCATGGAGCGGGTGGGGACCCGGGACGCCTTCGGGGTGTCCGGAACCATGGACGAGCTCTTCGACCACTTCGGGCTGCGCGCCGCCAATATCGCCGACGCCGCGCGCCGCGTCATCGGGCGCCGCAGGGGCTGACCCCTCTCCTCCCCACCATCCGGACCACCAGCGCATGCACCCACTCAAGGAGCGAGCATCATGAAGGAATCCCTCCACGACTACATGAAGGTCGGCATCGTCCACTTCATGGCGGACCCAGCCGCCATGACCGGAGAGGGCGAGATCGCCGCCAGCGTCGCGCGCATCGCCGCCGACGAGTTCTTCGACGCCATCGAGGTCACCCACGTCAAGGACCCCGCCGAGCGGGCCGCCGTCGCCGAGGTTGTCTCCAGCGCCGGGATGACCGTCGGCTTCGGCGGGCAGCCCCTCATCCTGCGGGGCAAGCTCAACCTCAACTCCACCGACGACGCCGAGCGGGCCGCCGCCATCGAGGCCCTCAAGGGCGGCATCGACCAGGCCTACGAGCTGGGCGCCGGCAAGTTCGGCTTCCTGTCCGGCCCCAACCCGCCTGCCGACCAGCGCGAGAGGGCCCTGGGGCTCCTGGCGGACTCCATCGTCCAGCTCGGCCGCTACGCGGCCTCCAAGGGCGACCTGACGCTCTCCCTGGAGACCTTCGATGACTCCACCGACAAATGCGCCCTCATCGGCACTAACCGGCTCGCCTGCGAGTTGGCCCGGGAGGTGCGCAAGGCGATCCCCAGCTTCGGGCTCATGGTGGACCTGTCCCACCTGCCCATGCAGGGCGAGACCGTCCACCAGGCGCTGAGCGAGACCGCCGAGTTCATCAACCACGCCCATATCGGCAACTGCGTCATCCGGGACCCCTCGGACCCCGCCTACGGGGACAAACATCCCGCCTTCTCCCACCCCAAGGGGGAGAACAACGTCCCCCAGGTGCGCGAGTTCCTGCGCGGCCTGCTCGACATCGGCTACCTGCGCCCCGACCCCGCCGAGCGTCCCATCGTCGCCTTCGAGGTCCAGCCGCTGGGCGCCGGGGAGAGCACCCAGACCGTCGTCGCCGACGCCAAGCGGGTCCTCCGCGAGGCCTGGCGCACCCTATGAGACCACTGATACGAGAAGGAGTGAGCTTGTGATGGCTCGTATGCGCGCAGTGGACGCGATCGTCCTCATCCTTGAGAAAGAAGGTGCCACCCAGGCCTTCGGCGTGCCGGGCGCGGCCATCAACCCGCTGTACTCGGCCATGAAGAACCACGGGGGCATCCGGCACGTGCTCGCGCGCCATGTGGAGGGCGCCTCCCACATGGCCGAGGGCTACACCCGCGCCGCGCCGGGCAACATCGGCGTGTGCATCGGCACCTCCGGCCCCGGTGGGACCGACATGGTCACCGGCCTGTACTCCGCCTGGGCCGATTCGATCCCGATCCTGTGCCTCACCGGTCAGGCGGCGGTGGCCATGCTGAGCAAGGAGGAGTTCCAGGGCGTGGACATCGCCTCCATCGCCTCGCCGGTGACCAAGATGGCCGTCACCGTCCTGGAGCCCGCCCAGATCCCCGGCACCCTGGCCAAGGCCTTCCAGCTCATGCGGTCGGGGCGCCGTGGGCCGGTCCTCATCGACCTGCCCTTCGACGTGCAGGTCGCCGAGATCGACTTCGACATCGACGCCTACGAGCCCCTGCCCGTGGCGACCCCCGCGATGTCCCGTTACCAGGCCGATCGGATCCTCGACATGCTCGATAGCGCCGAGCGCCCGGTCATCATCGCCGGTGGGGGCGTTATCAACGCCAACGCCGCCGATGACCTCGTGGCCCTGGCCGAGTTCCTCGGGGTGCCGGTCATCTCCACACTCATGGGCTGGGGCTCCATCCCGGATGACCACCGGCTCGCCCAGGGCATGGCCGGGATCCAGACCTCCCAGCGCTACGCCAACGCCACCTTCCTGGCCTCCGACCTCGTCATCGGGATCGGCAACCGCTGGGCCGCCCGCCACACCGGCGACCTGGAGGTGTACCGGGCGGGCAGGCGCTTCGTCCACGTGGATATTGAGCCCACGCAGATCGGGCGCATCTTCCCACCGGACTTCTCCGCGGTCTGCGACGCCGGGCTCGCGCTGCGGGCGCTCCTGGCCGCGGCGCGCGAGCGCTTCGCCGAGCCCCTGGAGCGCTACGCCCCCTGGGTGGAGGAGTGCCATGAGCGCAAGGCCACGCTGCTGCGCAAGACGCATTTCGACGTCGTCCCCCTCAAGCCGCAGCGCGTCTACGAGGAGATGTGCCGGGCCTTCGGCCCCGAGACCCGGTACGTGACCACCATCGGCCTGTCTCAGATCGCCGCGGCCCAGATGCTCCACGTGTTCAAGCCGCGCCACTGGGTCAACGCCGGCCAGGCGGGGCCCCTGGGCTGGACGATCCCCGCCGCCATCGGGGCGGCCGTCGCCGACCCGGGCACGCCCGTGGTGGCCCTGTCCGGGGACTACGACTTCCAGTTCCTCATCGAGGAGCTGGCAGTGGCCGCCCACCATCGGATCCCCTACGTCCACGTCGTCGTCAACAACGCCTACCTCGGGCTCATCCGTCAGTCGCAGCGCAACTTCGACATGGACTACCAGGTGCAGCTCTCTTTCGAGAACATCAACGCCCCGCGGACCGGCGGCTACGGGGTGGACCACGTGGGGGTCGTCGAGGGTCTGGGCTGCCACGCTATCCGCGCCCGCACGCCCGAGGAGCTCGCTGACGCCCTGGGCCGCGCCCGCGAGCTGGCGATTCGGGACCAGGTGCCCGTCGTCGTCGAGGCGATCCTGGAGCGGGTCACGAACATCTCCATGGGCACGGCCCTCGACGCCGTCAACGAGTTTGAGGCGATCGCCGAGGACCCGGCGACTGACGCGCCCACGGCCATCTGCCTGGGCGCGGGGGCGGCGTCATCATGAGAGCCGCCGACGTCTCCAATGACACCCTGCGCGCCGGCGACCCCGATGGCCGCCTCTTCAACGAGGACCTGGCCCCCGCGCATCCCGATGACCGCAACTGGAACTCCTACTCCCTGTTCTCCCTGTGGATGAACGACGCCCACAACGCCTCGAACTACACCTTCGCGGCGGCGCTGTTCATCGGCACGGGGACGCTCATGGGCATGACTCCACTGGCCATCGTCATCGGCGTGCTCGTGGCCACCCTCATCATCTTCGGCGCCTGCTGCGCCTCCGGTTACATGGGCTATGAGACGGGCGCCCCCTACCCGGTGGTCTCGCGCATCACCTGGGGGGTGTGGGGGGCGAACTTCCCGGCCGCGGTGCGCGGGATCGTGGCGATCGCCTGGTACGGCATTCAGACCTACCTGGCTTCCATCTCCCTGGAACTGCTGCTCATGCGGATCATCCCGGGCTTCGGGGATCTCAGCGCCTCCATCCTCGGCCTGCGCCTCAGCGGCTGGATCGCGTTCCTGGCGCTGTCCGCCATCCAGCTCGTCATCGTGTGGCGCGGCATGGAGGCGGTCCGTCATTTCCAAGGGATGGCCGGCCCCATCATCTGGGTCATCATGATCGGCCTGGGCGTGTGGATGCTCAGCCAAGCCGGCTGGCGCTTCGACTGGCTCGCCAACGCCGACGGCGTCACGCCGGGGATCGGGCAGCAGCTCTACCAGATCGCCGTGACGGTGGGCCTGACGGTGGGGACCCTGGCCACGCTCATGCTCAACTTCTCCGACTTCGCCCGCTACGCCCCCAGCGCCAAGTCCCTCGTGCTGGGCAATGTCCTGGGCCTGCCCCTCAACTGGACAGCCTTCGCCATGACCTCCGTGCTGTGCTCCGCCGCGGCGATCGAGGTCTACGGAGAGGCCTTCCACGACCCGGGCGAGCTCTTGTCCCGGATCGACAACAACATCATCTTCTACGTGGTGAGCATCGGGTTCATCGTGGCGACGGTGGGGGTCAACATCGTGGCGAACTTCGTGTCCGCCGCCTTCGATCTGTCCAATATCAACCCCAAGCGGATCTCCTTCCGGGTGGGCGGCATCGTCGCCGTCGTCGCCTCGATCCTCGTCACGCCGTGGAACCTCTACGGCAACCCGACGGCGATCACCTACTTCCTGGGTTCGCTCGGGGCGCTGCTAGGGCCGTTCTTCGGGATCCTGGCGATCGACTACTTCTGGTACAAGCGCCATGAGATCGACCTGGAGGATCTCTACTCGCCCCGGCCCGGCGGCCGGTACTACTACCGGGGCGGACTCAACATGAGCGCCGTGATGGCGTTCATCCCCGCCGCCGCGGTCTCCCTGTGCGTGGCGCTGCTGCCGATCAAGGCCCTCCAGTCATTGGCCTCCTTCTCCTGGTTCATCGCGGCGCCATTGGGTGCGGTTTGTTATTGGGGGGTTATGCGGGGTCGGGGGGTGCGTGCTCGGGTTGGGTCTGGCGGGGGTGGTTGAGCCTTCGGTGACTGATGTGCCGCCGCCGGGCGCTGGGGTTTGGGTTCCCAGTGCCCGGCGGCGGTGGTGGTGTGCGCGTTGAGCGCGGGTGGGGGTCAGGCGACCCAGGCGCCGGAGGCGTTCATGAAGTACCAGGTGCCGGCGTCATAGACCCAGCCGGTGGCCATGGAGCCGTCGGGCATCAGGTAGTACCAGGTGCCGGCGTCGTTGAGCCAGCCGGTGTGCATGGCGCCGGTGGTGGGGTTGAGGTAGTACCAGCGGCCGTCCAGGGCGATCCAGCCGGTGGCCATGGCGCCGGAGGCGTCGAGGTAGTACCAGGTGCCGTCCAGGGCGATCCAGCCGGTGTGCATGGCGCCGGTGGTGGGGTTGAGGTAGTACCAGGTGCCGTCTAGGGCGATCCAGCCGGTGCGCATGGTGCCGGTGGAGTCGAGGTAGTACCAGGTGCCGGCGTCGTTGAGCCAGCCGAAGGCCTTGGCTCCGGAGGGCTGGATGTAGTTCCAGCTGGTTCCGTTCTTGACCCAGCCGGTCTTGGGGGCCTCAGGCTTGGGGGCCTCGGGCGCGGGAGCGTCAGGCTTGGGGGCCTCGGGCGCGGGAGCGTCAGGCTTGGGGGCCTCGGGCGCGGGGGCCTCAGGCTTGGGGGTCTCGGGCGCGGGGGCGTCAGGCTTGGCGGACTCGGTCGGCTTGGCCGACTCCGAGGGCTTGGCCGACTCCGAGGGCTTGGCGGTCTCGGTCGGCTTGGCGGACTCGGTCGGCTTGGCCGACTCCGAGGGCTTGGCCGACTCCGAGGGCTTGGCCGACTCCGAGGGCTTGGCCGACTCCGAGGGCTTGGCGGTCTCGGTCGGCTTGGCCGACTCCGAGGGCTTGGCGGACTCGGTCGGCTTGGCGGACTCGGTCGGCTTGGCGGACGGCGTGGCCGTGGCGGACGGCGTGGCCGTGGCGGACGGCGTGGTCTTGGGGTCGGCGGGCGGCTTGGTGAGGGTCACTACCTGGGGGTCGCCCAGCTTAATGAACCGCTCCTTAGTTTCGCCTTCAATCACGCTGTTGGACTTGGCGTACATGCTCGGCGCGTACTGCTGCTCCGCGTCGAAGTAGTAGGCCTGAACCTTGATCGGCTTGCCGTAGAGGTCCTCATTGAGCTTACCGTCCTCCCCGAAGACCAACTCAACGTTGAAATCGGTCTTGCCGTCGACGATGTGCTCGGACAGGACATCGGGCAGGGCCTCCTTGGTGCCGTCGGGCAGCTCGGCGACGAAGCGGTAGTTCTTCTGGGGATCCGTGGTGGCCCCGGAGATGGTGGCGTCATTGCCGTTTTTGACCAGCGCCACCTTGACCGTCGGGGTAGCCGGCATCGTCGTCTTGCACTCCGCGCCCGAGCCATTGCTGGTTCCTGGCGTGTGGCAGGGCGTGGCGCTCGCCGAGGGGGCGGGGTTCTTCGGATCGGCGTTCATGGCGCCGTCGGCCGCCATGGCGATCGGGACGATGAGGGTAGAGGCGGCCATGAGGCTCACCAGGGCCGGGAGGCGGTGCCCACGAGCGGAGGAGGATGACATGGGAAAGACGCTTTCTGCATGAGGGAAAGGGGATGGGCACGTGACCCGTGGCTGACCCTATCTGATGGCCGTGACCGTTCCCAGAATGAGAGCCCAAGCGATACGGAACTGATGCACTGGAACTGAACTTCGGCTCATTCGCGCTGCTCAGAATCTATTTTGGCGAGTAAATCGCATGTCATCAGCCGCGAAGCGCGCCGATTATGAAATTGAGATGTCACAAATTCGTCCTCACCTGGGAAATGGTCAGGAGTGGTTCATGAGGGGCCTGACAGGATCGCGCTTCTGGTGGAGAGATCCGGGGCGAGGTCGTCACCAGAAGCGCGAGGCCGTGGACGGGGCGCCCGTTGGGCAGGGCCGCCGCCGGGCGCTGGGGTTTGGGTTCCCAGTGCCCGGCGGCGGGTGCGTGTTGAGCGCGGGTGGGGGTTAGGCGACCCAGGCGCCGGAGGCGTTCATGAAGTACCAGGTGCCGGCGTCATAGACCCAGCCGGTGGCCATGGAGCCGTTGGGCAGTAGGTAGTACCAGGTGCCGGCGTCGTTGAGCCAGCCGGTGTGCATGGCGCCGGTGGTGGGGTTGAGGTAGTACCAGCGGCCGTCCAGGGCGATCCAGCCGGTGGCCATGGCGCCGGAGGCGTCGAGGTAGTACCAGGTGCCGTCCAGGGCGATCCAGCCGGTGTGCATGGCGCCGGTGGTGGGGTTGAGGTAGTACCAGGTGCCGTCTAGGGCGATCCAGCCGGTGCGCATGGTGCCGGTGGAGTCGAGGTAGTACCAGGTGCCGGCGTCGTTGAGCCAGCCGAAGGCCTTGGCTCCGGAGGGCTGGATGTAGTTCCAGCTGGTTCCGTTCTTGACCCAGCCGGGCTTGGGGGCCTCAGGCGCGGGAGCGTCAGGCTTGGGGGCCTCAGGCGCGGGAGCATCAGGCTTGGCCGACTCGTTCGGCTTGGTGAGGGTCAGCACCTGGGGTTCGCCCAGCTTGATGAACCGCTCCTTGGTCTCGCCTTCAACCACGCTGGCGGAGTCGACGTAAGTGGTCGGCGCGTAGCGCTTCTCCGCGTCGAAGTAGTAGGCCTGAACCTTGATCGGCTTGCCGTAGAGCTCCTCATCGAGCTTACCGTTTTCCCCGAAGACCAGTTCAACGTTGATCGTGGTCTCACCGTTGACGATGTGCTCGGAGTAGACGTCGGGCAGGGCCACCTTGGCGCCGTCGGGCAACTCGGCGACGAAGCGGTAGTTCTTCTGGGGATCCGTGGTGGCCCCGGAGATGGTGACGTCATTGCGGTTGTTGACCAGCGCCGCCTCGACCTTCGGGGTGGCCGGCATCGTCTTCTCGCAGACCTTGTCCGGGTCCTCGTAGGTGACGTCGAGGGGGTTGCCCAATGGGACCATCTTGTCCCTGGTCTGGCCGGGGATGATGGTGTTCTTGTCCGCGTACTGGCCGGCGTACTTGCCGTCCTTGTCGAAGTAGTACAGTTTGAAGGTGGCCTTCTTGGTATCGAAGGAGGAGCCGGCGAAGTTGCGCTCCTTCAGGAAGGCGTAGATGTCGAAGGCGCCCTTGCCTGTGGTGAAGATCTCCTTGGTGGTGTTTTCATCGACCGCTGCGGCGGCACCCAGATCCTTGAAGGCGACGACGATGCGGTAGTTCGCGGCGGCTTCGGGATCGAAGTCGCTGACGGTCACGAGGTTCTTCGGTGCGTGGCAGGTCGCCGTGGTCGCCGAGATGGTGGGGATCTTCGGGCTTGCGGGGGGGGGCGTGGCCTCACCGGCCGCCATGGCGACGGGCGCGATGAGGGAGGAGGCAGCCATGAGGCCCACCAGGACAGGGAGGTGGCGCCTACGGGAAGAGGAAGACATGGGTGACAAGGCTTTCTGCATGAGGAAAAAGGGATGGGCGGGTGACCCATCGGCGACCCTATCTGACGGCCGTGATCGTTCCCAGAATGAGAGCCCAAGCGATACGGAACTGATGCGCTGGAATCGAACTTCAGCCCATTTGCGCTGATCAGTATCTATTTTGGCGAGTAAATCGCATGTCACCAGCTGCGAGGCGCCGTCCGCCCTGCTCTCCAGCAGGGCCCGCAGGGGCGGAGCCGCCTGCTCGATCGCGCCATCGGCCACATGCTTGCGGGTCACCACCTCATGGGTGGTGACGATGACGTCGATGGGGTCGGTGAAGATATCCGGGTCCTGAAGTTCGGGGCGCGGCATCGCCGAGACCACGTCCGGGTGCGGGAGGAGCCGCCCGAAGAGCATCGAGGCGAAGGCCTGGGCCGTGCGCCCGTTGGGCAGGGCCGCCGCCGGGAGCTGGTGCTCGGGTTTGAGCGCCAGTGCCCGGCGGCGGTGGTGGTGTGCGCGTTGAGCGCGGGTGGGGGTTAGGCGATCCAGGCGCCGGAGGCGTTCATGAAGTACCAGGTGCCGGCGTCATAGACCCAGCCGGTGGCCATGGCGCCGGAGGCGTCGAGGTAGTACCAGGTGCCGTCTAGGGCGATCCAGCCGGTGGCCATGGCGCCGGTGGTGGGGTTGAGGTAGTACCAGGTGCCGTCCAGGGCGATCCAGCCGGTGGCCATGGCGCCGGAGGCGTCCAGGTAGTACCAGCGGCCGTCGAGGGCGATCCAGCCGGTGCGCATGGTGCCGGTGGAGTCGAGGTAGTACCAGGTGCCGGCGTCGTTGAGCCAGCCGGTGTGCATGGCGCCGGTGGGGTTGAGGTAGTACCAGGTGCCGTCGAGGTTGAGCCAGCCGGTGTGCATGGCGCCGGTGGGGTTGAGGTAGTACCAGGTGCCGGCGTCGTTGAGCCAGCCGGTGTGCATGGCGCCGGTGGTGGGGTCGAGGTAGTTCCAGGTGGTTCCGTTCTTGACCCAGCCGGTCTTGGGGGCCTCAGGGGCCTCGGAGGGGTTAGTGGACCCGGTGGTGTCGGTGGACCCGGTGGTCTCGGTCGGGTCGGTGGACCCGGTGGTCTCGGTCGGGTCGGTGGACCCGGTGGTGTCGGTGGACCCGGTGGTCTCGGTCGGGTCGGTGGACCCGGTGGTCTCGGTCGGGTCGGTGGACCCGGTGGTCTCGGTCGGGTCGGTGGACCCGGTGGTACCGGTGGACCCGGTGGTGTCGGTGGTACCGGTGGACCCGGTGGTGTCGGTCGAGTCGGCGGCCCCGGTGGTCTCGGTTGAGTCGGTGGTGTCGGTTGAGTCGGTGGACCCGGTGGTCTCGGTCGGGTCGGTGGCCCCAGTCGAGTCGGTGGTGTCGGTCGGGTCGGTGGACCCGGTGGTGTCGGTCGGCGTGGGGTCGGCTGACCCGGTCGGCTTGGTGAGGGTCAGCACCTGGGGGTCGCCCAGCTTGATGAACCGCTCCTTGGTCTCGCCTTCAACCACGCTGGCGGAGTCGACGTAAGTGGTCGGCGCGTAGCGCTTCTCCGCGTCGAAGTAGTAGGCCTGAACCTTGATCTCCTTGCCGTAGTAGGCCTCGACGCCACCGACATCCTTAAGGGCGGCCTCGGCGTTGACCGTGGACTCGCCACCGACGATGCGCTCGGAGTAGACCTTGGGCAGGGCCTTCTTGGTGCCGTCGGGCAGCTCGGCGACGAAGCGGTAGTTCTTCTGGGGATCCGTGGTGGCCCCGGAGATGGTCACGTCATTGTGGTCGGCGGACAGCGTCGTCGAGACCGTCGGGGTGGCCGGCATTGTCTTCTCGCACACCGTGGCCGGGTCCGCGTAGGTGGCCTCAATGGGCGTGCCCAGCGGGACCATCTTGGTCTTGACCTCGCCGGGGACGACGGTGTTCTGGTCCTCGTACTTGCCGGCGTACTTGCCTTCCTTGTCGAAGTAGTACAACTTGACGGTGGCCTTCTTGCCATTGAAGGCGGTGCTGGTGACGCCGCGCTCCTTCAGGTAGGCGTCGACGTCGAAGACGCCCTTACCAGTGGTGAAGACCGTCTTGCTGGTGCTGTTCTTGACGGCTGCGGCACCCACGCCGTCGATGACGATGACGATGCGGTAGTTCGCGGCGGCTGCGGGGTCGAAGTCGGTGACGGTCACGAGGTTCTTCGGCGCGTGGCAGGTCGCCGCGCTCGCCGACAAAGTTGGGATCTTCGGACCTGCGGTGTTTGCGGCCTCTCCGGCCGCCATGGCCACAGGCGCGATGAGGGAGGAGGCAGCCATAAGGCCCACCAGGACAGGGAGGTGACGCCCACGGGAAGAGGAAGACATGGGACAAGGCTTTCTGAATGAGGGAGAGAGGGATGGGTGGGTGACCCATGGCCGACCCTATCTGATAGCCGTGACCATTCTCTCAATAAGAGCCCGAAGTGATATGGAATTGATGCACCAGATCCGGGTGTCAGTCCTTTCGCGCTGCTCAGAATCTATTTCGACGAGTGAACCGCATGTCATCAGCCGCGAAGCGCGCCGATTATAAAATTGAGATGTCACAAATTCGTCCTCACCTGGGAAGTGATCAGGAGCGGTTCATGAGGGGCCTGACAGGATCACGCTTCTGGTGGGGAGGTCCGCGGGCGAGGTCGTCGCCAGAGGCGCGAAGCGGCGGGCCCGTCCTCCGAGGGCCCGTCAGCCGGCCGGGGCGGTGCGCGGGCGATGGTCGGGGAGATCGCCGCCCGCATGGTGTCGGTCGGGGTGGTGGACGCGCTCAAGGGGGGCGGAGGCGGCGGGGCCCGTGGCGCTGAGCCTCAGGGGTGCCGGTGGAGCGACGGGGCCCCTGACCTGTTCTCTTGGGCCCCTGTGACCTCCCTCTTCGCCCGGTCGGACCCGGTGGGAGGCTGGTGGGTGTGACCGACGCCTGAGTGATAGGCACCATATTGCACTCTGGCCTGTGATGACGCCGATCAAGGGGGCTGCAGGGCCCATCGAGCCGACGCCGAGTCGTGATTCCGCCGCCCTCCCCTTGCCCCGAGGGGGCACTTCCCGGCCATACTTGGCACTGCACGATGGCTCGCTGGCCCCCCAGCCCTGAATCCCAGCGAACCGACCGGCACTGCAGGAATGAGTAACGCGTGACACTGAACGCGAACCCAGGAGGCAATCGTCCCCATGGCGGCAGGCTCGCCCAGGCGGCCCTCTCCGGAAGGCAGGAGCAAGGCCGACGGGCTCCCGCGAGCGGCCGCGACAGGCGCGCCGCCCGGGCCGCTGGCCCGGCCCCCACGGGCCTGAGGAGGATCTTCAATTACCCCAGGTACGGCAAGGGCCCGATCCACCGCTGGATCCCGAGCTGGCGCTTCTGCCTGGGCTCCTTCCTCCTCATGACCGCGACGGTGCTGGGCCTGTTCGTCTATGCCTACTCGACGATCAAAGTGCCTGAGCCCAGCGAGTTCGCCCAGGCGCAGACGACCACCATCTACTACTCCGACGGCGTCACCCCGATGGGGCAATTCGCCGAGATCAATCGGACTATCATCGATGCTTCGACGATTCCCTCCCATGTGGGCAGCGCCGTCGTCGCCTCTGAGGACCGCTCCTTCTACACCAATAGCGGTGTGGACCCGAAGGGAATCCTGCGCGCCCTCGTCAACAATGCCAGCGGTGGGGGGACCCAGGGCGCCTCCACCCTCACCCAGCAGTACATCAAGAACTACTACGTCGATACGACGAACTCCTACGCGGGCAAGTTCCAGCAGGCCATCATGGCCCTCAAGATCGACCGCTCCAAGAGCAAGGCGGAGATCCTCGGCTCCTACCTCAACACGGTGTACTTCGGGCGCTCCGCCTACGGCATCGAGGCCGCCAGCCAGGCGTACTTCGGCCACCCGGCCTCCGAGATGACCTACTCCGAGTCCGCTCTCCTGGCGGGGATCCTGCCCGCGCCCAGCGCCTGGGACCCGGCGATCGACAAGGACCAGGCCACTCACCGCTGGAACCGCGTGCTCGACCTCATGCTGGCCGATGGCTACATCACGCAGGCGGAGCGCGACTCCGCGACCTTCCCGACGACGATCGACGTCACTGACAACGAGACCTACAAGGGCCCTAATGGCTACCTCCTCCAGATGGTCCGGGAGGAGCTCACCACGAAAGCCGGACTCACCGACCAGCAGATCGACACCGGCGGGCTGTCCATCGTCACCACGATCAACAAGGCGAACCAGGAGGCCGCCGTCGCCGCCGCCCAGAGCCTGCCGGAGGGCCACTCGCCCAACCTGCGGGTGGGACTGGTGTCTATCGACGCCAGTAGCGGCGGCATCCTCTCCCTCTACGGCGGGAGCGACTACCTCACCGGTGGACTGAACTCCTCCACCGGCGCCGTGGCCCAGGCCGGCTCGACCTTCAAGCCCTTCGCGCTCGTGGCCGCCCTGGAGAAGGGCGCGACCCTGGCCAACGGATATCCGGGGGCCTCGCCCATGACGATCGATGGCGCCCGGTTCGTCAACTTCGGAAACGCCCAGTTCAGGTGGGCGAATCTTGTGACGGCCACCGCGTACTCGGTTAACACCCCCTACGTCCAGCTCAACAAGGACGTCGGGCCCGAGACCACCAAGGAAGTGGCCAAGAGGGCCGGCTTCCCGGAGGACACGGCGGGACTGGACGACGCCAACCTCCAGAGCGTCCTCGGCTCGGCCTCGCCACACACGATCGATATCGCCACGGCCTACGCGACCTTCGCCTCGCAGGGGACCCGCCACCAGACGCATATCGTCGCCTCGGTCAGCGGGAAGAGCGTCTCCTACACGGCGTCCACCAGTGGTGAGAAGGTCTTCTCCGACGATGTCATGGCCGACGCCACCTACGCGATGCAGCAGGTGGTCAACGAGGGATCGGGCACCACGGCGCTGCGCTTGGGCCGGCCGATCGCCGCGAAGACGGGCTCGTCCTCGGACAACAAGTCCGCCCATTTCGTCGGCTACACCCCGCAGGTGGCCACCGCCGTCACCCTCTACCAGAGCGGGCAGAACGGCGAGGAGGAGTCGATCACCCCCTGGGGGAAGTACTCCGAGATCACCGGCTCCACCTACCCGGCGGACATCTTCACCACCTACATGGAGTCCGCGCTGAACGGCCTGCCCGTTGAGCGGTTCCCGGGCCGCACGGCTGGCTCCTACACGCCGGGCTCCCTGGGAGGGATCCAGGCCCCGGCGCCCTCGCGAGGCTCCTCCCGAGCGCCCGAGCCGGTGCCCTCCTTGACGCCGGTGGAGCCCAAGCAGGAGGAGGACTCCAAGCAGGACAAGCAGGAGGAGACCGACTCGGAGGTGCCGCCCGGGGATCAGCAGCAGGGAATCTCCCCCGTTCCTGGAGGGATGCAGACCTCCGAACCCGCGGAGACCGGCAAGCCGCCTAAGAATGGCAACGGCGGCAACGCCAATGGTCAAGGGGAAAACAACGGTGGGAATCTGGGTGGTCAGAAACGTTTTCCGCAAGGCGCGGGGGGGAACGGGAATCGCCCCTTGGGTCGCGACTGGTTGGGGATACTCGGGGATCTCGGCTGGAGCCCCCGTCATCAGCGGTAGCGCGGGCACTGACGACTCCGGGGCTCCGGGGGGCCGGCTCCACGCCGGCGCGCCGTCCGCCGCGCGTGTCGCACTGCACGGCCAGTGCGCCGCCCCCGTCTTCCTGGCGGCGGTGGCCCTGGAGTAGGCTCGTGCCCTGGCGCGCCCTTGGGCGACCCCGCCCCGGCGGCGCGCCGCACGCATCAACCCTCCTGTCACGGAGAGACCGTGACCGCTTGAGACCAGAGGAGGTGGGTACCAAGCATGCGTCATTACGAGATCATGATCATCCTCGACCCCGAGACGGACGAGCGCACCATCGCGCCGTCGCTCGAGAAGCTGCTGCAGGTCGTCCCCAGCAACGGGGGCACGGTCGACAAGGTCGACGTCTGGGGCAAGCGCCGTCTCGCCTACGACATCAAGAAGCGCTCCGAGGGCTTCTACGTCGTCGTCGACATGACCACCACGCCTGAGATCGCCCAGGAGCTCGACCGCCAGCTCGGCCTCAACGAGACTGTCCTGCGCACTAAGCTCCTGCGTCCCGAGGCCTGAGCCCACCGAGGGAAGGAAGCGAAATGGCCGGCGACACCGTCATCACGATCATCGGGAACCTCACCGCGGATCCGGAGATGCGCTTCACCCCGTCGGGTGCGGCGGTCGCGTCCTTCACGATCGCGTCCACACCGCGCACCTTCAACCGCCAGACCAACGAGTGGCAGGACGCGGAGACGCTGTTCATGCGCTGCTCAATCTGGCGCGACGCCGCGGAGAACGTCGCGGAGTCCCTGACCAAGGGCATGCGCGTCATCGCCCAGGGTCGCCTCCAGCAGCGCTCCTACACGGACCGCGAGGGCGCCCAGCGCACAGTCGTGGAGATGCAGGTCGATGAGATCGGCCCCTCCCTGCGCCGTGCCAAGGCCCAGGTCACCCGCACGGGCGGCCAGGGGGGCTACGGCGGGAACCAGGGCGGCGGCTACCAAGGCGGCGCCCAGAACCAGGGCGGTCAGGGCGGCGGCTCCTGGGGCAACCAGGGCGGCCAGTCCGGCTACAACGCCCCCCGGGGCGGCGCCGCGGACGACCCGTGGGCCACGGGCGGCTCCACCTCCTTCGGTGACGAGCCCCCGTTCTGATCCCCGCCAGAGCTCCGTTCCCACACCCACAACCCAATCTCGTATGAGCGCCGTCGGCGCTCGCAACAAGGAGTACCACTATGGCGAAGCCCCAGCTTCGTAAGCCGAAGAAGAAGGTCGGCCCCGTCAAGGCGATCAAGGTCGGTGTCATCGACTACAAGGACACCGCCACGCTGCGCAAGTTCATCTCCGACCGCGGCAAGATCCGCGCCCGCCGCGTCACCGGCGTCTCCGTCCAGGAGCAGCGCAAGATCGCCAAGGCCGTGAAGAACGCCCGCGAGATGGCCCTGCTGCCCTACACGAGTTCTGCTCGCTGAGAAGGAGGCACGGATATGACCACCAAGCTCATCCTCACCCACGACGTGGCCAACCTCGGCGCCGCCGGCGATGTCGTCGACGTCAAGGACGGCTACGCCCGCAACTACCTGGTCCCGCGCAAGCTCGCGACGCCCTGGACCAAGGGCGCGCAGAAGCAGATCGACCAGATGGCCGAGGCCCGCCGTCGTCGCAGCATCGAGTCCCTCGAGCACGCCCAGACCGCCCGCGCCTGGCTGACTGACAACGTCGTGACGATCACCGCGAAGGCCGGCGCCAACGGCCGCCTCTTCGGCTCCGTCACCACCGGCGAGATCGCCGATGCCGTGAAGGAGGCCGGTGGCCCCGCCATCGACCGCCGCAAGATCACCATCGCCCCCCCGATCAAGTCGACCGGTCGCCACAGCGCCTCCGTCCGCCTGCACGCCGACGTCGTCGCCCCGGTGGAGCTGTACGTCGCCGCCGCTCGCTGAGCACTCGCGCTGAGGGCCCGCCCAGGACTACCTGGGCGGGCCCTCGCGTTACCGGCGGCCCGGGAGTGGCGAGGTTTGAGGATTGCTCGCGATCCTCAAGCCCCCCGCGTGGCGTCCTCCCCCTCAAGCAAGCTCGTGACCTGGGGCGACGCAGGATGTGACACGACGTCAGAATAAGGAATCCTCAAACCTCGCCAATTCCCGCGGCGCGAGGGCCGCGACCGGGATCAGGTGAGCCAGGCGCGGGCGCGCGGGGCGGTGGTCGCGGCCCGGGCGCCCATGAAGACCCAGGCGAAGGCCAGCCAGAGCAGTTCAAGCCCGTGGTCACCGAGGCGCGACGCCGCGCCCAGGTGTCCGACCGCCACCGCCAGGGGGGCGTAGGCCAGCAGGGTCAGCGCCCCCGCCCGCGCCAGGTAGCGCCCCTCGCCCGCGCCCATGAGGACGCCGTCGAGCAGGTAGACGACCCCGGCCAGCGGCATCGCCGAGGCCGTCACGAGCAGTACCGGGGTCGCCTGGCCGACGACGCCCGCGTCCGAGGTGAACAGGCGCGGCAGCCACGGGGAGGCCGCCGCCATGGCGGCGCCCAGGATGGCACCCGTCAACGCCCCCCAGGTGACGGTCCGGCGCACCACCGCGCCCGCGGCGAGCGGAGGCGCGTCCCCGGCCCCGGGTGGCGCGCTCGCCTCACCGACAGAATCCGCGGCATCGGCCTGTCCGAGCGCCGTGCCAATCAGGGCCTGTGCCGCCACGGCCAGCGCGTCGAGGGCGAAGGCCGCGAATGCCCACAGGGAGTTGACCACCTGGTGCGCCGCCAGCGGAGCCTCCCCCAGTGCCGTGGCCGCCCACACCGTCAGCAGGATCGCCGCTCTCAAGGAGACGGTGCGCACGAACAGGGGAAGCCCCGCCCCCAGGGAGGTGCCGAGCCCCGCCCGATGGGGCCGCAGCGGCACGCCCGCCGCCCGGGCCGCGCGCACGATGGGCCGCGCCAGGGCCAGGGCCATCGCCGTCTGCGCCAGAGCCGTGCCCAGGCCCGATCCCGCGATCCCCATCCCCACGCCGTAGAGCAGCACGGCATTGAGCCCCGCGTTGAGCGCCGCCCCGGTGGTGGCCACGATGAAGGGGGTCCTGGTGTCGAGCAGCCCGCGCAGCGTGCCCGTGGAGGCGAGGACGGCGAGCATTCCCGGCAGGCCCGGCGCCGAGGCGCGCAGATAGGCGGTGGCGGCGTCGGCCACCGTCCCCCGCGCTCCCAGGGCCTCCACCAACCACGGGCCGCCCGCCCCTAGGAGGATCGCGGTGCCCGCGCCCAGGAGGAGGGCGAGCCACAGCCCGTCGATCCCCGCGCGCAGGCCGCCCGCCCGGTCGCCCGCGCCGAAGAGCCGCGCCGTCGTCGCGGTCGTCGCGTAGGCGAGGAAGACGAACAGGCCCACGAGCGTGGTCAGCACCGTGGAGGCGAGCGACAGGCCCGCCAAGGATGTGGCTCCCAGGTGCCCGACCATCGCGGAGTCCACGAGCACGAGCAGGGGCTCGGCCACGAGCGCGCCGAGCGCCGGCAGGGCCAGCCCCAGGATGGAGCGGTCGAGCCGACGGCGGCTCGCGGGGCTCGCCGGGCTCAGGGAGCCCGCCGGGCGGCCCCGGTCCCGATCGGATGAGTCGAGGGGACCGTCATCGCGCGCTGGTCTGGTCACGTCATCTCCGGGGTCGTGGGGGCGTCCCAGTGTCTCACGCAGGCCTGCGGCACCCGCCCCGAGCCCTCGCGCCCACTGCGGCCGGGTGGTCCAGACCTGAAGGTGAAGATGAGGTTATTCCACAGGAAAACCCGGTTATCCACAGATTTTGTGCGGACTTTGTCGCATTCCTCTGTGGGCTTCTGATCACGGGCTCTACACCGAGATCACGCTGGTATATCAACGATCGTCGGAAACGGGCAGGTTGTCACCTCAACTTTATCCACAGGCTGTGCGGCGCGTCGCCCCCAGGTTATCCACCGCTTTCCACAGGTGTCGGTGGGCTGCCCACAATGTCCCCCCAGGGCGCGTTTGCCGCACCCTCAGGCGGGGGCTAGTGTCGCGCGCGCGCCTCCTGGCGCCAGAGGGGAGAGAGCCGTGACCGACGTCATCGATCGCGCTGCCGTGAGCATCACGCGGGAACGCGGCGGCCAGAGCTCGCCCGGCCCGGCGGCGGCCCGCTTCGACGGCGTCTTCGATCGCGTCCCCCCGCACGACGACGAGGCGGAGATGGCCACGCTCGGCGGCATGCTTCTGAGCAAGGAGGCGATCACTGACGTCCTGGAGATCCTGCGCGGCAACGAGTTCTATCAGCCCGCCCACGAGTCGATCTTCGACGTCATCGTCGACGTCTACAACCGCTCCATGCCGGCCGACCCCATCGTCGTCTCCGACGAACTCGCCAAGCGTGGCGAGCTCGACCTCGTCGGGGGCGCCCCCTACCTGGCCTCCCTCATGGCGAGCGTGCCCACTGCCGCCAACGCCGCGTACTACGCGCGCATCGTCCGGGAGAAGTCCCTCATGCGGGGCCTCGTCCAGGCCGGCACCCGTATCACGCAGCTCGGCTACTCCCAGGATGCCGGGGACATCGCCGAGCTCGTCACCCTGGCCGAGGCCGAGGTCTACTCCGTCGCTCACTCCGAGGGGGAGAAGGAGGATTACGTCGCCATCTCCGAGCTCCTGGGCGAGGCCAACCTGGAGATCGAGGCCGGGCAGAGCCGTGAGCAGGGCGCCATGACGGGCGTGCCCACGGGCTTCATGGACCTTGACGAGCTCACCGGCGGCCTCCACGCCGGCCAGATGATCATCATCGCCGCGCGCCCCGCCATGGGCAAGTCCACGCTCGCCGTCGACTTCTGCCGCTCGGCCTCCATCCACCACGGGATCCCCTCGTGCTACTTCTCCCTGGAGATGGGGCGCATGGAACTCATGATGCGCATCCTGGCCGCCGAGTCCGGGGTCTCCATGAACAAACTGCGCGGCTCCAACCAGATGAACGAGCGCGACTGGCAGGATGTCGCCCTGGCGTACAACCCCGTCTCCAACGCCCAGCTGTACATCGACGACTCCCCGAACCTCACCATGCCGGAGATCCGCTCCAAGGCCCTGCGCCTCAAGCAGCAGAACGGCCTCGGCCTGCTCGTCATCGACTACCTCCAGCTCATGAGCTCGGGCAAGCGGGTGGAGTCCCGCCAGCAGGAGGTCAGTGAGTTCTCCCGCTCGCTCAAACTCCTCGCCAAGGAGCTCGAGATCCCGGTGATCGCCGTCGCCCAGCTCAACCGCGGCCCCGAGCAGCGCACCGGCAACAAACCCCAGATGTCCGACCTGCGCGAGTCCGGCTCCCTGGAGCAGGACGCGGACATCATCATGCTCCTGCACCGCCCCGAGTACTACCAGCCGGAGGAGCGCCCCGGGGAGGCCGACATCATCGTCGCCAAGCACCGCAACGGGCAGACCAAGACGATCCCCGTGGCCTTCCAGGGCCACCTCTCCCGCTTCTCCAACATGGCGCGCGACATCACCGCCGAGCCCGACTACGAGGGCTGAACGGCCTCAGTTCTCGGCGCGCCCCAGGCGCCAGTAGCCCATGAACGCCACCGCGCGCCGATCGACGCCCCGCTCCGAGACCAGGTGGCGGCGCATCGCGCGCACCGCTCCCGCCTCGCCGGCCAGCCACGCGTACAGATCCGTTCGCGACAGCGCCGCCCCGCCGCGCGCCGTGCGCGGCACCTCCCACAGGAGGGCGGAGTCCACGTCGATCTCCTCCACCCGGGTGGGCCGGCCCGGCGGGCACAGTTCGGCCGCCGCCTCAACGACCGCCGCGGTCAGCAGTTCGCCATGCGCCCCGCCCTCGCGCCCCAGGAAGCGCAGCTCGAAGCCTGGATGCGCGGGCAGGTAGGCGCGGTCGGCCTGGCGGGGCATCTCGACGACGGCGATGCCGCGCGCGCTCGTGGGCAGGCCCTCCAGGATCCGGGCGATCGCTGGGGCCGCCGTCTCATCGCCGCCCAGGAGGTAGGCGCCGGTGCGCGCCGGTGGGATGAAATCGACGCCGCCCGGCTCGCCGTCGAAGGAACGACGGGGCCCCAGCAGCACCGCCCGGCTCCCGACGACGGCGCCCCCGATCCATCGCGCCGCCGGCCCCAGCCCGGTGCCGGGCCCGCCAGTCGGCGCGGCCGGATGGACCACCATGTCGACGTCCACCTCCGTCGCGCCCCCACCGCGGACGGCCCGGCGCACCGCGCGCGTCGTATAGGTGCGGATCGGGCAGCGGTGCTCCGGCGGGCAGGCGAGCCATGCGGTGTACCAGTCCGGGCCGTCCACCAGGTGCTCGTAGCCGCCCGAGGGCGCGGGCAGGACGAGCTTGATGCGCTGGTCCCAGCCCGGGTCCGCGAAGTCGGCCAGAGGGTCGCCGCCCTCCTCGGGAGCCCCGGCGCTGACGAAGGTGAAGCGCCTCATGGAGGGGGAGACATCGAGGATCCCCGCCACTTCGACGGGAAAGAAGCCGAAAGGAGCCCTCCCCGCGCCGCTCACGCCCCCTCCTGCCCGGGCACCTGATCTCTGCCGCCCACGTGGTAGCGGCCCTTGGGGACGATGAGCGGCGTGCCGGAGACCGGGTCCGGGATGACATCCGCCTCCAGGTCGAAGACCTCGCGCACCAGCCCGCTGGAGACGACGTCCGATGGCGCTCCCGAGGCGACCACCCTGCCCTGGCGCATGGCGATGATGTGGTCCGCGTAGCGGGCCGCGAGATTGATGTCATGCAGGACCATGACGATCGTCGTGCCGCGCTCGCGGTTGAGATCTGTGAGAAGGTCCAGCACCTCCACCTGGTGGGCGAGGTCGAGGAAGGTCGTGGGCTCGTCGAGGAGGAGCACGTCGGTGCGCTGGGCCAGCGCCATGGCGATCCACACGCGCTGGCGCTGCCCACCGGAGAGCTCGTCGATGGAGCGATCCGCCAGGGCCTCTGTGCGGGTGGCCAGCAGTGAGGCCTCCACGATGCGCCGGTCGGCGCCGCTGGTGGCCCGGAACAGGCCCTGGTGGGGGCTGCGCCCGCGCCCCACGAGATCTGCCACCGCGATGCCCTCCGGGGCGATCGGCTGCTGCGGCAGCAGGCCCAGGCGCTGGGCCAGCCGGCGGGTGGGGAGCGAGCGGATCTCCTTGCCGTCGAGCAGGACCCGCCCGTCCATGGGGGTTAGGACTCGTGCCATCGTCTTGAGCAGGGTGGACTTCCCGCAGGCATTCGCCCCCACGATGACGGAGATCTGGCCCACCGGGATGGCGACATCCACGCCGTCGACGACGACGCGGCCGCCGTATCCCGCGCGCAGGGCGCGAGTGGTCAGTTCTGCGGGGCGCGCGCGGTCCTGGGTCGCAGGGGCGGCTGTGCTCATGGACGGGGTCATGCGGAGGCTCCCTGGCGGTTAAGTCGCAGCAGTTGGAGGATGAGGTAGGGGGCGCCGACCACACCGGTCACCACGCCCACCGGGAGTGTCGTGGGGAAGGCGTGCTGGCCCAGGAGGTCGCCGCTGAGCACGATGATGGCCCCCATGAGGGCGGCGGGCAGGAGCAGCGTGCGATGCGTGCGCCCCACGAGGCCTGCCGCGAGAGGGCCGGCCAGGAAGGAGACGAAGGCGATGGGGCCGGTGGCCGCGGTCGCGAAGGAGGCCAGCGCCACCATGGTGAGCACGAGGGCGAGCCTGGCGCGGCCGGTGGCCACCCCCAGGCCGACGGCGGTCTCCTCTCCCAGGGCGAGCAGCGGGAGGTCCCGGCTGATCACCCCCATGATGAGCGCGCAGGCGCCCACCGCGATCGCCAGGATTCCCACCTGCTCCCAGGCGGCGTCGTTCAGGGATCCGGACAGCCAGCGCATCGCCTTGGGGACGTCGTAGATGGCGGCCCGTAGTTGCAGGTAGGCGATCAGCGAGGACAGCATCGAGGACACGCCGATCCCGATGAGGATGAGCCGGGCGCCCTGGGTCCGGCCCGAGCCGGACAGCGCGTAGATGGCGGCCGCCGTCGCCAGGCCGGCGACGATCGACAGGATGCTCACGGCCGGCCCGGACCAGCCCAGAACGAGGATCGAGAAGACCGCTGCCGTCGAGGCGCCCGAGGTGATGCCGATGATGTCCGGGCTGGCGAGCTGGTTGCGCAGCATGGTCTGGGACGTGGTGCCGGCCATGCCGAAGGCCAGCCCGGCGAGGAGCCCGACCATCGCGCGCGGAAGGCGCAGACGGCCCACGGAGAACGATGCCCCGGGCACGCGCTCACCCATCATGACGCGGATGACCTCCTCCGGGGAGTACCAGGTCCTCCCGATGAGCACGGAGGCCCACCACAGGGCGACGACTCCGATGAGCAGCGCCGCGCTCACCCCCCAGTAGCGCGCCGCCCGGGAGCGCCTGCCCCGGTCGGTGAAGCCGAGGGCTGGGGCGCTCATAATTCGCGCACTTTCGCGCTTCGGGCCACGACAATGAGGATCGGGGCCCCGACGAAGGCGGTGATGATGCCCACCGAGATTTCGCTTGGCCTCGCGATCACCCGGCCCAGGGTGTCGGCCGCCGTCAGCAGGGCGGCGCCACCGAGGACGGATAGAGGCAGGAGCCACCGGTGATCGGGGCCCGTGAGCATCCGCACCGCGTGGGGGACCATGAGGCCAACGAAGCCGATCGGCCCGGCCAGCGCCGTCACGGCGGCGCACAGGACGACCCCCGCCGCGGCGGCGAGGAGCCTCGTGAGCGGCACGTTGACGCCCAGGCCGGTGGCCGCCTCATCGCCGAGGGCCAGCGAGTTCAGCGGGCGCGCCATCGCCAGGCCCGCGGCGGTGGCCAGCACGATGAAGGGCAGGACCACCCCGAGGGAGTCCCAGGTGCCCCGCCCCAGGCTCCCGACATGCCAGGCGCGGAAGTCCTCCAGGCCTTGGGCGCGGGGCAGCACGATCGCGCTGATCGCCGAGGACAGCGCCGCGCCCGTGGCCACGCCAGCCAGGGCGAGCTTGACCGGCGTCGCCCCTCCCGGCCCGAGCGAGCCGACGGCGTAGACCGCGATAGCGGTGATCATGGCGCCGGCCATCGCGACCCACAGGTACTGGAAGAGCGAGTGGATACCCAGGAAGGCGATGCCGGTGACGATCGCCAGGGACGCCCCCGTGTTGATCCCCAGGATCCCGGGATCGGCAATGGGATTGCGGGTGATGGCCTGCATGAGGGCGCCCGCCAGCCCCAGGGCGGCGCCCGCCACGAGGGCGGTGGCGGTGCGCGGGAGCCTCTCGCCGACGGCGGCCGCCCCGATGGTCGAGTCATGGCCGGTCACGCCATCGAGGATCTCGGAGAGGCTGACCACGCGCGCCCCGAAGGCGATCGAGGCGATGACCGCCAGGGCGAGCAGTGATAGGAGCGCGATGAGCACGGCGGGCGCGGGCAGGGCGGTGGGACCGCGATCGCCAGCCCTGCCCGCGCCGTGCGTGGCCGGGGTGGTCACTGGACCTTGTCGGCGGCGGCGGCGATGAGCGCCATGTAGTCAGCCAGCCCCCAGGGCAGGGAGAGCGGCCCGGGGTTGGTGGAGGCCGACAGCGCCGAGCCCTTGCCGACGAAGGCGATGGCCCCGTTCTTGACCGCCGGGATCTTTCCGATGAGGGAATCGGCCTGGAGGGTGGGCAGGTCCTCCGCGGTGCCGTACATGACCATGATGTCGACGTCGTTGACCATGTCGGCGTTCTCGGCGGAGAGGTTGTAGGAGAAGGTGGTGGGGTCGGCCTCGGTCTGCTTGCGCACAGACTCCGGGATGGTCAGGCCCAGGTCCTTCATGAAGGCGGTGCGCGGGTCGCCGGTCGTGTAGAAGCCGATGGAGGACTGGTCGCCCGCGCCCATGTAGAAGAAGGCGGCGCTCTTGCCGGCCAGCTGCGGGTACTTGGCGGTCTCGGCGGAGATGGAGGACTCCAGGGTCGCGATGAGCGCCTCGCCCTCCGCCTTCTTCCCGATCGCGGTGGCATCCAGGGTGATCATCTCGCGCCACGGGGTGACCCAGGCGGCCTTCGGGTAGGCGATGGTGGGGGCGATCTCGCTGAGCCGGTTGTAGTCCTCCTGGGTCATGCCGGAGTAGGCGCCCAGGATGATGTCGGGCTTTGTGTCAGCGATGGCCTCGAAGGCGATGCCGTCGGTCTCGTCGAACAGGACGGGCGCGGTGGCGCCGCCGGCGACGAGCTTGTCCACCTTCGCCTTGGTCCAGGGCAGCATCCCGGAGCCGTCCTCGACGCCGAAGACCTGCTTGGCGATCCCGACGGGCATGATTCCCAGGGCGAGGGGGACGTCCTGGTTCGCCCAGTTGACGGTCGCGATCCGCTCCACCGAGGAGGGGAGCTCCGTGGTGCCGAAGGCATGGGTGATGGTGCCGGGGGCGGCGGAGGAGGCACTGGCGCTGCCGCCATCGCTCTTCTTGCTCCCACAGGCAGCCAGGAGCGCCGACAGGGACAGTGCTGAAGTACTCGCGAGGAAGGACTTGCGGGAGACGGTCATGGGTTCCTCTTCGTTGTCGGGGCGGTCGATCACGGTGATCGCCGGAGGCGGACAAGGGGAACCTTAGTGAGGGCAGGGTGGCCTATGGAAGCGCGGGATGTATGGCGTGACGCATCTTCGACGGCACGGCGGGTCATCATCCGCCGCCTCGGACGGACCCGCCGGCCCGGGGCCGGCGGGATCTGGGGCCCCGGGCTGGCGGGGCCCCAGGCCGGTGGGGCCCCGGGCTCAGCCCTGGCGGGCGAGGTCCGCCGCCCCCACCAGGCCGGCCTCCTGGCCGCCGGCGGCCAGGACGAGCGGGATCGGCGGTCGATGGGCGCCCGCGGTGAGGGTGGCCTCGAAGGCCTTCCGCGTGGGCTCCAGGAGGATGTCGCCCGCCTCGGCCAGGCCCCCGGCGATGACGATGATCTCAGGATCGAGCACGGCGCACAGGTCCGCGAGGCCCCGGCCCAGCCAGTGGGTGAGCTGGGCGTAGCACTCCAGGGCGCAGGGGTCGCCCTCGCGCGCCGCCGCGGTGACCGCCTTGCCGGAGATGTTGTTGGCGTCCCCGCCCGAGAGCTCGATGATGCGCGCGGCGTAGGCGGGGCGGAAGCGGGCCTGCTCCCAGCCGTTGACGCCCAGGGCCGTGCCCGCGGCGTAGCGCTCGAGGCAGCCGTTGAGGCCGCAGCCGCAGGGGCGCCCATCCGGCACCACGTTGATGTGCCCGATCTCGGCGGCGAAGCCCCGCGCGCCGCGCAGGAGCCTGCCGTCCACGACGATCGCCCCTCCCACGCCGGTGCCGATCGCCACGACCAGGGCGTTGCGCTTGCCCTGGGCGGCGCCGAAGCGCACCTCCGCCCAGCCGAAGGCGTTGGCGTCGTTCTCCACCACGACGGGCATTCCCACGCGCTCGGAGATGGCGTCCGCCAGGCGCAGACCGGTCCAGTCCAGGTTCGTGCCGTGGGCGATCGTGTTGCGGTCCTCGGCGATGAAGCCGGCCGCGCCGATGCCGACCGTCGCGCAGGTGGGGAAGTCGTTCTTGAGCTCGCGCACGACCTCGACGATCGTGTCGACGATGGCCTGGCGCTCCTTGGCGGGGGAGTCGCGCCGGATCGTGGCCAGGACCTCGCCGTCCACGCCGACGACGCCGCCCGCGATCTTCGTGCCGCCCACGTCCACGCCGATGCTCAGCGCGCCTCGGGGGCTCTGCGCCGTCTCAGTGGTCGCCCCGGTTAGATCCGCCATGTGTCGTGCTCCTTTGCCATGCCTCGGGTGATGCGGTGCTGGGTGGGGGCGCGCCCATCGATAGGCGCGATACCGAGGCGCGCCTATTGTGGCAGGGGTCGCAGGTCTCCCGCGACCGAATGACGACGGTCCCATGGGCGCCATGGGCGCCATAGGGGGTCCCCGCCGTCGCCGGGCCTTGGCGGGGGCCGCTGACCATCTCCGGCTACTTCGCCGCCTGCTCGGTGATGGCGGCGCGCACCGTGTCCGCGGGGGCGAAGCCGCTGATGTAGGTGTCGTTGATCATGAGGAAGGGGGTTCCCTTCACCCCGATCTGGTAGGCGTGCGCCTTGGCCTGGGACACCGACTGAACGGTGGCGTCAGCGGTCATGTCCGCCTTGAACCTCTCGATGTCTGGCACTCCGGCACTCCGCGCGAAGGCCGTGAGGCTGTCCGGGGTGTACTTGGGGTGGTCGGTGGGATCGGCGGCCGCGTAGACGGCGTCGTGGAACTCCCAGAAGCGGCCCTGGTTCGCGGCGGCGATCCCGGCCTGCGCGGCTAGCGGTGAGGAGGGGGTGATCTGAGCGAGATCGCGCCACTCGATCCGCAGGGTGCCGTTGTCGATGAGGTCCTGCAGCTTGGGCCCGGTCTCCTGGGCGAACTTCGTGCAGTACGGGCAGGCGAAGTCGGAGAAGACCGTCAGCACGACCGGGGCGTTCGCGTTTCCCTTCGCGCGGGCGTCGTTCGGGTCGCGCTTGGGCTCGTCGCGCAGGATCTTCAGCTCCTCGGGGCTGAGGGAGGGGGCGGCGGCCGCCCGAGTGGGATTGGGCGCGCTGCCGGAGGGCGTTGCCTCCGCCGTGGCGGATGATGCTGAGGATGATCCGCCCTCGCTCCTCAGCAGGAGGATCCCGGCGATCGTGGACAGGAGGAGGGCGATGATGATGAGCAGGATGACCACGGCCTGGTTGTTCCGCCGGGCCGGAGGCGCCCCGCCCGGGGCGGGGCTGATGGGCGCGTTCGGCCCTGTGTGCGCGGCAGTGGGGTCCGGCGAATGGGTCATGCCCGCAGTCTGGCAGATAACGCGGGCGCAAGGCTGTAATCAGCCTCATCGCGACGGATCCGCGACGCTCCTCAGCCGGGCAGCCAGGCGCCCAGCGCCATGCCCGCCGCCCCCGAGGCCAGGCAGGCGGCCATCATGCCCAGGCCGTGGGCCGCGGCGGCCCTCCAGCGCCCGAGCGCGGCCAGCCGCGCGCCCTCCAGGCTGGCGGTGGAGAAGGTCGAGTAGCCGCCCATGAGGCCTGTGCCGAGGATGAAGGTCAGGCTCGCGGCGCCCGCAGTGGCCTCCGCTCGCGCCCAACCAGTGAGAACGCCCAGGATCAGGCAGGCCGAGATGTTGACGACGATCGTCCCCACCGGCGGCTCGCCGACGGCCCCGCGGGCCTCGCCGGTGGGAGCGCCCCGCCCGCGACGGGACGGGGTGGCCGCCTTCCCGGCCGCCGCGGCGGTAACGCGGCCGTCGACGATGTAGCGGGCGATGGCCCCCGCGCCTCCGGCCAGGGCCATCAGGGGCCATGCCCATGCCGCGCTCACGTCGGCTCCGGGCGTGCGGAACCGCCCCCCACGCTGTCGGTGGGACCGGCGTGACGCGACCGATCGAGGAGCCCCGACAGTCGCAGGCCCAGGCCCGCGAGCACTAGGCCCGCCACAAGGGATCCCAGGAGGTACGCCGCCCCCAGGGCCGCGCGTCCCTGGTCGATGAGGTGAAGCGTCTCGCTGATCAGCGTCGAGTAGGTGGTCAGTGCCCCCATGAGCCCCGTGCCCAACCCCAGTCGGATGAGCCGGTGCCTGGCTGTCTGGCGCCCGGGCGCCGCGAACTGGCCCAGGATGAGGCCCAGCAGGAGCGCGCCGACGAGGTTCGCCGTCGCCGTCGCCCAGGGCAGGCCCGACGGCGAGGGGCCGATGAGTTCGGCGAGACCTGCCCGCAGTGAGGTGCCGACGGCTCCGCCAAGGCCCACCACAGCCAAGGTGGGCCAGTCGGGGGCGGGAGAGGGGCCCATGTCAGCGGGTGTCGACGAGTCGGGCGACCTGGAGATCGTCCTTGTTGAAGATGAGGGCGTAGGTGCGGCCTGTGCGGCCTTCGATCCAGGCGGCGGCGTCGCGAGGGGCGTTGCCGCCCCAAGCTGATGAGCGGGCGTCGATGACCACGTACTGCGGCGCCTCCTTGCCCGTGCCCACCCAGGCGACATCCGCCCGTGGGACCAGGTAGGCCATGAGGGACAGGTCCGTCTCCACGGTCGAGCCCTCGGGGATGAGGTCGTAGACCGCCTTCACGGAGGCCAGGCGCTCGGGTGCCTTGCCGAAGTCCCGGTTGTTCATCTGCCACAGAGGCAGATCGGAAGCAGTGACCGCGCCCAGGAGCATGGGAGTGGCCAGTCCGAGCAGCGCCAGCCAGCGGGCCCACAGTGGCGCCGCCAGCCAGCCCGGTCCCTCCGGCCTGCGCGAGCGCCGCCGCTTAAGAGCAGCGACGACGTCGAGGAGCGCCCCGATGGCCACCGGGATGAGCACGGCGTTGTAATGCCAGTTCTTCCACTCCCAGTAGAAGGCCACCGAGCCCAGGAACCGCCAGGCCAGGGTCGGGGCCACCACGGCGATCCAGGGCGATCCCAAGCCGATGAGCCCGGCGGTGAGCGCCAGCACGACCAGGGTCTGGATCTTGACCTCCGGGGAGAACAGGCGGGTGAGCAGGTCCTGGTGGGCTCCGGAGTCGGAGCCCGATCCGATGGAGTAGGCCCACGAGCCGTCCGGGTTGAGCATCGGCAGGAGCACCATGGTGGTCAGGAAGAACATGATGACGCCGAAGGTCGCGAGCGCGAGCCCGAGCTGCCAGGTGGCGAGGCGGCCGAGCGGGCGGACCAGGCGACCCCGCCTCAGCTCGCCCAGCCCTCGCGCGGTCACGGCCAGGCCGATCATGAGGACCGTCAGGCCGAGGTCCTCCTTGACCAGGACCAGCGGTGCGGACCAGCAGGCCACGGCCAGCCACCTGCGCTCGACGAAGGCCGCCGAGGCGAAGGCCAGCATGGGAACCGCGAAGGCGATCTCATGGAACTGCGCGGCCACGGCGCCCTGGAAGCCCCAACTCAGCACGTAGGTCAGGCCCAGTGCGAGCGCGACGACCGGCTGGGTCAGGCGCTGGGCCAGGCGCACGATGGGCCACGCGGAGACCGCCAGGAGGAGGTCCTGGACGATGAGGAGGGCCAGGCCCGAGGGGAACAGGGCCCACAGGGGGCCCAGCAGCACGAGGATGGGGTGGAAGTGGTCGCCGAGGAGGTTGTAGCCCGGCCCCTTGATCGGGACGATCGGTGCGTTCAGCTGCGAGTAGGCCTTGGCCGCCTCGGAGAAGATGCCCAGGTCCCAGCTCGGGACTGTCATCGCCCTCCACTGGCCCACGGAGTACGAGATGAGCACCCAGGCGCCGATGAGGACGGTGAGCGCGGCGGGCAGGAGATCGCGCAGATCTTCGAAGGATCGCGGCGGGGTCAGGCGGAAGGGCGGCGCCTCCTCCGCTTCCGGGGCGATCGCTCGGGTGGTCCCGGCACCCTCCCCCGGTGCTCCCGCATCGGGCGGTGAGCACTGTCCCGGGGGCATGGGCGGGGCGGCCGGCAGAGGCGGGATCGGAAGCGCGGCTCCATCCCGGGGAGGAACGGCGTCGTCGGGGCTGGGCACTGGACTCATCGCGGACGAGCCTAATGCTCGAAACACCCCTCGGCGTAGGCTGCCCCAGTCACACCCACCCCTGAGGAGACGACAGATGACTGCCACCACAGGCGAGCACGATCTCGACGAGATCGTTGAGCGCGGCGAGCACCTCCAGCGCCGCCTCACCAATCGACACATCCAGCTCATCGCCATCGGCGGGGCGATCGGAACCGGCCTCTTCATGGGCTCGGGCAAGACGATCTCCCTGGCCGGCCCCGGCGTGCTGCTTGTGTACGCGATCATCGGTGGTTTCCTCTTCCTGGTCATGCGGGCCCTCGGCGAGGTCCTGCTGTCCAACCTGGAGTACAAGTCCTTCGCCGACGTCGCCCATCACCTCATCGGCCCCTGGGCGGGCTTCTTCACCGGGTGGACCTACTACTTCTGCTGGCTCGTGACGGCGATCGCGGAGGTCATCGCCATCACCCAGTACGCCCAGTACTGGTGGCCCACCGTGCCCCTGTGGCTGCCCGCCGCGCTCACCGTCGTCCTGCTGCTGGCACTCAACCTGACCACGGTCAGGGCCTTCGGCGAGATCGAGTTCTGGTTCTCCATCATCAAGATCGTGGCGATCATCGCGCTCGTCATCGTGGGCATCGCCCTGGTCGCCATCGGCTTCACGGCGCCCAATGGCGCCGTCGCCTCCCTGAGGAACCTGGGTGATCCCTCCGACCCCATCGGCAGCCTCTTCCCCCATGGCTTCTCCGGCTTCACCGGCGCCTTCCAGATCGCCGTCTTCGCCTTCGTGGGCACCGAGCTCATCGGGACCGCCGCCGCGGAGGCCAAGGACCCGGAGGTCACCCTCCCCAAGGCGATCAACGCCATCCCGGTGCGCATCCTCCTGTTCTACCTGGGCGCGCTCACCGCGATCATGATGGTCACCCCCTGGCGGGAGGTCACTGAGTCCAGCCCCTTCGTGGCCATGTTCTCCTTGGCCGGATTCGGCCTCGCGGCGTCGCTGGTGAATTTCGTCGTCCTCACCGCCGCGGCATCGAGCGCGAACTCCGGCATGTACTCCACCTCCCGGATGCTCTACGGCCTGTCCTGGTCTGGTCATGGCCCGGCCATCTTCAAGCGTCTGACCGCCCGCTCGGTTCCGGGGCCGGCGCTCGTGATCACATGCGCGGCGCTGCTCCTGGCGATCCCGCTGCTGTACACGACCGCGTCGATCATCGAGGCGTTCACAGTGGTCACGACGGTGGCGAGCGTGCTGTTCATCCTCGTGTGGATCATCATCATCGTCTCCTACCTGCGCTTCCGCTCCGTGCATCCCGAGCTCCACGAGGCCAGCGCCTTCAAGATGCCGGGCGACCGGGTGGCGGCGTGGGCGAGCATCGTGTTCTTCATCTTCGTGGTGTGGACCCTGACGCAGGCCCATGACACCAGGCTGGCGGTGCTCGCCTCACCGCTGTGGCTGATCGCGATGGCGGTCGCCTGGTGGGTCCATTCCAGCCGTGCCAAGCGCCTGAACGAGTGGGGCTGACACGGTCCCGCCTCCGGCATCGCCCCGCTGCGGCCCGCTGTGGCGCGGTTTGAGGATTGCTCGGGCCCCGGGAGGGGATGAGCGAGGCGTTAGCTATTGCGAGACAGCCCCTGACCTGGGGAAACGCAAATCGTGACAATGGGTCAGAAAAAGGAATCCTCAAACCTCGCCAAATCCGCGGGTGCGCGAGCCTGGGCAGGCTGCCTGAGTGCCATGAACCACAGGTGACGCCATCCCCACCGGCTCCCCCGCGCTGTGGAGGCATCTCCTCGACGGGCCTGGAGATCTTCCACAATCCAGCGCATGGGACAACGCGAGGCGGAGGCGAGCAGGATCCTCCGCGAGCTTCGAGCGGGCCATGGGGCCCTGCGTCGTCGGGACCTGCGCCTGGGCCGTACCGGCCAGCGAGCACTGGCCGATCTGCTGACCATGGGCGATGCCCTGAGGACGGGCGGTGCCATCCACTTGCCGGATGCGTCCCGGTCGATTGTCGTCAGCCGGTCGCTCGGCGGCGTGCTGACGGCCGAATCCGCTCTCGAGCACTACGGGCTCCCTCTGGCGCGCCGCCCGCGTTCGCTGCATGTCGCGGTGCCGGCGCGTACCGGTGTGATCCGGGCGCCCGGTGGTGTGATCGTCCACCGGGAGGCCCATCTTGACCGGGTCGATCCGTTCGAGATGCCCGTCGCCCCGCCGGAACTCGTCTTGGCGCGGATGCTCCGGTGCTCCCCGGAGGTCGATGCCGTCGCGGCACTGGACGCCGCGCTCCGCGAAGGACTTGTCCTGCTGGGGGACGTTCATGAGCTCCTCGGGGGCGATGGGCACCAGGCGGCTGTCGCGCGTCGGAGGGCGGGTCGGGCCAACCCTCGTGCTCGGTCCCTGATCGAGAGCCGGCTCCGCATCGAGCTCGAGGACGCGGGCCATCGGGTGGATGTCGGGGTGATCGTGCATGGCGTTGGTGAGGTCGACCAACTCGTGGATCGGCGCCTGTTCGTTGAGACGGATGGCTTCGCCTACCACTCCTCCAGGGAGGCGCTCTCCAGGGACCGGGAGCGCGATCAGCGGATGATCTCGATGGGGCTGCCGGTTGTCCGGTTGACCTATGAGGATGTCATGCAAGGGCGTGGCGTCACCATCGTCGAGGCCGCGCTGAGAGGGTTGGACAGGGCGCCGGCACCCCTGCGGGTCGTTCCTGATCCTTCTATCGGGGCTCCGAGACTCATGTGGTGAGTGTGAAGTGGCGCGGTTTGAGGATTGCTCGGGCCTTGGGAGGGGATGAGTGCGGCACTAGTCATCGTGAGACGGCCCCTGACCTGGGGAAACGCAAATGGTGGCAGCGGGTCAGAAAAAGGAATCCTCAAACCTCGCCATTCAGGGGGCATATCGCGCCGCTGGCATCGCCTCTATGGCTCACAGTTCCCCGAGCTTCTGGAGGCGCTGGAGGCTGAGCCAGCCGATGGGGATCGGGATCCAGAAGGTGACCAGGCGGTAGACGATGGCGGCCGACAGCGCGGTGCCGCTGGGGATCCCCGCGGTGATGAGCCCCGCCGTCAGGGCGAACTCCACCGGTCCGATCCCGCCGGGGGAGGGCACCACGGACCCCACCGTGTTGGAGGCGAAATAGGCGATCGCCAGCACGGAGAAGGGCAGGGTGAAGCCGAATGCCCACAGGCTCGCCCCGAAGGCCAGGATGTAGGACAGGCTCAGGAGCACCGCCCCTCCCACGCCGGCGAGCAGCCGCGCGGGATTGGACAGGATCCACACGAGCCGGGGGCGGACCTGCCGGTACGTGGGCTCGATCTTCTCCCAGATCCAGATGCGCGCCCGCGGTACGGCCAGGACCATGGCGACGAGCGCGGCCAGTAGCACCGCTCCCAGCAGCACCCAGCCCGAGGGCAGGGTCAGCCCCGTCGACTGCCCAGTCGCGGCGGCCAGGATGACGAGCAGCACCAGGGTGACGAGGAACTGCACGACCTGGACGAGCGCCACCGTGGCCACGCCGACCGCCGTCGGCACGCCCTTGCGGGTCAGGAAGCGCAGGTTGATTGCCGCCCCTCCCACGCCGGCGGGTGCCACTAGCGCGACGACGGAGGAGGCCAGGTGGACCTCGGTGGAGCGCCACAGGCTCAGGCGCTCCGGGGTGAAGGCCACCAGGATGATGCCCGCCCCCAGGTAGGTGGCCAGTGAGAAGACGAGCGCCCCCAGGATCCACCAGGCGTTGGCCTGGGCCACGGCGTCGGAGACCTCTTCGAAGTTCATGCGGGCCAGGAGCGTCCACACCGCCACGAGGAAGATGACGGCCATGACCACGGTGCGCGCCTGGAATCGGTTGATGCGGGCCGGTTCGGCGTGGGCGGTGGGCGTGAGCGCCACGAGGGCGTCCCTCAGCTCCTGGAGGACCTGTCCGCGCCGGCCCATGGCTCGGCGGGTGTCGGCGGGCAGGACCACGCGCTGGAGCATGGGAGCGATCGAGGCCAACTGGGGGGTGGTCAGGACCCGCGAGGCCGACGCGATGGCGCGCTCGACTCCCACCGAGCCCGCCAGGAGGGCGAGGGCCTGGGCGAGGTCGACGCGCCGGGACAGCTCCGAGGAGATCGTCTCCCCGGAGTCCCAGCCGAGCAGCCACACACGGCGCGCCTCATCCACGACGACGCTGTCCCCACTGAGGCTGCGGTGAGCCAGGCCAGCCGCGTGAGCGCGGCGGAGCTGGTCCCACAGGCCGGTCAGGACCGCGTCGGGAATATCGGGGCCGAGTTCGGACAGGGCGCGGGAGCCCGCGATGTGGTCGGTCACGAGGAGCACGGACTCGGGGGCGTCCGCCATCCCGCGCAGGGTGGGCGTGCGCACCCCGGCGCGGCGCGCCTCCAGCGTCATGAGGGCGGCGTGCTCAGCCTCGGCGCGGATCGACATGCCCCGCTGGGGGGACAGCCCCCGGACCCGGATCCGGTCCCACAGCGTGGCCAGGTAGCCGGCTACCTGCCGGTCGGTGTCGATGATCGTCAGATCGTGGCGCGCGCCCGTGCGGTCCCAGACCGCGTACACGCGGTGGGCGCTGGGCCTGCCCGGGGACAACGACCGGGCCTCGGCGATGAGCGCCTGGGAGTCGATCGCCGGTGCCGGCGCGATTGTTGACGATGGCGCGGCGGCGCGGCCCTCACGCGCGGGGGGCAGGGCGGCCGTGTCCGGCTCCATGCCCGGCCCCCCGGCGGCGTCGCCACTGGTGGTCGGCGCGGGCGAGGCGCTCGCGGGCGCCAGCGGGTTCTCCCGCACCTCCTCGGTGTAGCCCAGTGGGGCGTCCGTGGTCACCCACCAGGCCGTCGCCCCGGGCGCGCTGTCCACGCGGACCACCCGGACGGCGTCGACCCCCGCCCGGCGCAGCGCCCGCACGAGGGCGATGCCGTGGGCGGAGTGGTCCTCCACCCCGAACAGGCAGCGCAGCGCCAAGCCCGCCAGGCGGCCCAGGAGGAGGGAGAGCAGTGCCCCGGGAAGAGTGATGGCCGAGCGCAGCACGGCGAGCCCGACGATCATCCAGATCGCCACCCAGCCGTAGCGAACAGTGGACGACGAGCGCCTCTCGCCCGCAGCCGTGAGCAGGCCCACCAGGGCGGCGAAGACAACGGATACGCCCAGGCGCGGAAAGCCTGAGGCGGTGACGGTCAGGCCGGCAGAGAGGGTCGGCGGCGCCCAGGCCTTCAGCGTCCACAGGGCCATGATGGTGAGCGCCCAGCCGGTCACGGCCCCGGCGGCGCTCTCGGCGGCCCCCCGCCAGCGCCCCCGCAGGAGCTGGTTGAGGAGGACGAGGACCGGGATGAGGAAGGTCGCCAGTCCTTCCAGGGTCTGCAGGGGGAGGATGAGCACCTGACGCAGCACTGAGGACAGCACCACGCGGACATCCGCCGTAACTCCCGTGGTCGTCTCATGCGCGTAGGTGGCCAGGACGAGGACCGACAGGATGCCCGCGCTCACCAGCGCGAGGCTCAGCAGGTCCTCGGCGCGGCGGCGGCGGCGGGGGGCCTCATCGACGAGCAGCGTGGCTGAGCGGGGGCCGGGCTCCGGGCCGGGGGCCGCCTCCACCACGGGTGTCAGGCCGATGCGGGGGATGCCGACTGGGGAGGTCGCTGGCGTCGGAGGCGCTGGCGGGACATCGGACGGTGGCGGCACAGGCGCCGCGGATGGGGCGGGCGCGCTGCCCGAGGTCGGGGGCATGGCGTCGGCATCGGTCATGGCGGGATTCTACGGGGATCGGCGCGCTGCGCCGCTGTGTCTGAGCGCCTCACCCGGCCCTTCGCAGCCGCAGCGAGTTGGCCACGACGATGACGCTGGAGCAGGCCATCGCCCCACCGGCGATCATCGGGTTGAGCATCCCCGCCATGGCCAGCGGGATCGCCGCCACGTTGTAGGCGAAGGCCCAGAACAGGTTCTGCTTGATGATCCGCAGGGTCGCCCGGCTCACCCGCACGGCGGCGACCACCGCGTCGAGATCGGCCCGCACGAGGGTGATGTCGGCGGCCTCAATGGCCACATCCGTCCCCGAGCCCATGGCCAGTCCGAGCCCCCGAGTGCCCGCCTGGGCGAGGGCCGCGGCGTCGTTAACCCCGTCTCCCACCATGCCGACGACGGCGCCCGAGGCCTGGAGTTCGGCAACGACGTCGCGCTTCTCGGCGGGCAGGACCTCCGCGCGCACATCAGCCGGGTCGATCCCGACCTGACCAGCCACATGCGCCGCCGCCCGGGCGTTGTCCCCGGTCAGCAGGATCGGGCGGATCCCCAGGGCACGCAGTTCGGCGATCGCGGTGGCCGAGGAGGCCCGCACCGTGTCGCGCACCGCCAGCACGGCGGTGGCCTGGCCATCGATGGCGACAACCACCCCGGTGGCCCCGGTCGACTCGGCGGCCTCCAGCGCCTCAGACAGGTGGTCGGGCAGGGCGATGCCGCGCTCGGCGATCCAGGAGGCCCGGCCCACGGCGACCTCGCGCGCGCTCCCCGGCCCCGAAGCGGTGCCGGTCACCCGGCCCGTGACGCCCCGGCCCTCGTGGTTGACGAAGCCCTCGGCCCCCGGGAGCCGGGAGCCCTCGTTCTCCGCGCGCTCGCGGGCGGCGGCCGTGATAGCGGCCGCCACCGGGTGCTCACTGAAGGCCTCGAGCGCGCCCGCCAGCATGAGGGGGTCGAGCGTGGGGGAGTCGGATCGGCCCAGCCATGACTCGCTCCCGATCCCGGCGCTGGCGGCGGCGTCGAGGCTCATGCGCGCCGTCGTGACAGTGCCGGTCTTGTCCAGGACCATCGTGTCCAGCGAGCGCGTGAGCTCCAGGACCTCCGGGCCCCGGATGACGACGCCGAGCTGGGCGGCCCGGCCCGAGCCCACGAGGATCGCGGTGGGCGTGGCCAGGCCCAGGGCGCAGGGGCAGGCGATGACGAGCACCGCGACCGACGCCGTGAGGGCATCCTGGGCGGAGGCCCCAACCACGAGCCAGCCGACGAGCGTCAGGGCGGCGATCCCCAGGACGACGGGCACGAACACCCCGGAGACGCGGTCGGCGAGGCGCTGCACGGGCGCCTTGCCCGCCTGCGCCGCGGTCACCAGCGCGCCGATCCGCGCCAGGGTGGTGCCCTCGCCCACGCGCGTGGCTCGCACGAGCAGGGCGCCGGAGGTATTGATCGTCCCACCGGTCACCTCGTCGCCCACCCCGACCTCCACCGGCACGGACTCGCCGGTGAGCAGGGAGGCGTCCACGGCGCTGGCGCCCTCGACGACGACGCCGTCCACGGCGATCTTCTCCCCGGGGCGCACGGCGATGAGGTCGCCGGCGGCCAGGTCATCGACGGCGACCCGCTCCTCGTGGCGCATCGCGTCGGGGCGGGGGGCGCCATCGTCGTCGAGCACGTCGATGGCGTTGGCGGAACCGGAGGGGGCGGTGAGCCGGACGCGGCCGGCCTCCTTGGCACCGAGCTCGAGAAGGGCTCGCAGGGCGTCCCCGGAGCGGTACTTGGCGCGGGCCTCCGCGTAGCGGCCGGCCAGGAGGAAGGTGGTCACCCAGGCGGCTGACTCGAAGTACATGTGCGGGCGGTGCCCGCCCGCGTGGGCGCCGGTGAGGATCCCGGCCAAGTCCATGGGCATCTTCACGCCGATCTCGCCCGCGCCGCCCCAGATGAGGGCCCACAGGCTCCACAGGGTGGAGGCGCTCACGCCGAGAGAGACGAGCGTGTCCATGGTGAAGGCTCCATGGCGCAGCCCCGCCAGGGCCGCGCGGTGGAAGGGCCAGGCGCCCCAGGTGACCACCGGCAGTGTGAGGGCGGCCAGCGCCCACTGCCAGCCGGGGAACTGGAGGGCCGAGCTCATTGAGATCGCCATGACCGGGACCGAGAGCAGCAGGCTGAGAATTAGGCGGCGCCGCAGGTCCTCGGCGCGCACGAGGTGGGAGGCGCCCAGCGAGTCTCGGGCGCTTGTCCCGGCCGCTGGCCCCGTGGCCGAGGGGGCGCCGCCGGTGGGCCGGGCCGATTCCTCCTCGGGGGAGGGCGGCGGCTCCGCCGGGGCGGCCGCGCTCCTGGCCGCGGAGGGGCCGGTGAGGGCCGCCGAGTACCCGGCCCTGATGACGGTGGCGATGAGCTCGTCATCCGTCACGGAGTCGGGAACGGTGAGGTGAGCGGACTCGGTGGCCAGGTTGACGCTGGCCTCGACGCCGTCGATCTTGCTCAGTTTCTTCTCCACGCGCGCCACGCAGGACGCGCAGGTCATGCCGCTGACAGCGAGATCGACCTCGCGGGTGCTCAAGAGATGCGGACGTCGCGCTCGACGGCGTCCAGCGTGTAGTCACCGGCCTCGTCGATCGCCTCGGCCAGGGCGGCATCCTCGAGAACGACGTCCGAAACGACCGTGACGACGGACTGCCCGCCCTTGTTGAGGACGATGGAGACGTCCTTGACGCCCGTGAGCGCTTCGAGTTCCTCGGTGACGTGGGCGACGCAGTGCCCGCACGTCAGGCCGGACACCTTGAGAGTGGTGGTGCGGTCGATGCCGTCGTCGGTGAAATCGGCCATGGGAATGCTCCTCGCTGCGGTGCTGCTGCGTGTCCGCCTCGGGTATGAGGCATGGCGAACCTACTCCCGGCCCGGGCGGCGCACCAAGCCGCCTTGCCTCCGGGCGAAACCGGGAACAGGGAGGCGGGAGTGGGGCGCCGATGGTCGGCATTGAGGCCGAAGTGGCTTACCCTGTCCGATGTGCCTGGAGTTATTCACATGACCTATCCGGTAGCGGCGGGGCTCATCCCTGATGGCGTCATCGACGTCCTCGCCGCCACCCCCCTGCTCACGGTCTTCCTCGTCATCGGGCTCGGGACCGCCGTCGGACAGATCCCCTTCGGGCCGATCCGCTTCGGCGCTGCCGGGGCGCTGTTCGTGGGCCTCGCCGTCGGCGCGCTCGATCCCAGGCTCGGCGCCGACCTCGGGATGCTGCGGGCCCTCGGGCTCGGGCTGTTCTGCTACACGGTGGGGCTCGGCGCGGGAAACACCTTCTTCCGCAACCTCGGCCGGCAAATGCCCCTCATGGCGCTGTGCGTCGTCGCGCTCCTCGCCGCCGGCGCGGTGGGGGCGGGCTTCTCGCGCCTGACCGGGGTGACGCCCGCGATGGACGCCGGCGCCTACGCGGGCGCCCTGACCTCCCCGGTGCTCGACGCCGCGATCGAGGCCGCCGGGAATCAGGAGCCCTCCATCGGATACGCCATCGCCTACCCCGTGGGCGTGGCCGTGGCGATCATCGTCGTCGCCATCGTTGTCGGACAGCGCTGGCCCGGCCGTAAGGACCCCCGGCCCGCCAGCGCCGATGGCATCGTCGCCACCAGCGTCTACGTGCTCACCCGCGTGCGGCTGGACCGGATGGAGGCCTTCACCCGCGCCCGCATCCGCATCTCCTACCTGGAGCGCGACGGGGTCACGCGTGTCGTCGACCCCGGCGAGGAGCTGGCGCCGGGGGACAAGGTCGTCGTCGTCGGGGCGCCCGCCGCCGTTGAGGAGGCCATGCACGAGTTGGGCACGGGACTGCGCTCCTGCCTGGCCAAGGACCGCCGGGCCGTGGACCACCGCCGGCTCACCGTCTCCTCCACCCGCGTGGCGGGGCGGACGATCGCCGAGGTGGACATGCCCGGGCGCTTCGCGGGCGTCATCACCCGCGTGCGGCGCGGGGACCTCGACCTGCTCGCCCGCGATGACCTCGTGCTCGAGCTCGGGGACAGGGTCCTCGCCGTCGTGCCCAGCGAGAGGCTGGAGGAGGCGGCCGACTGGTTCGGCGACTCCGAGCGCAAGATCTCGCAGATCGACGCCTTCAGCGTCGGCATCGGCATGGCCCTGGGAGTGCTGCTCGGCCTCGTCGCCGTCCCGCTGCCCGGCGGCATCACCCTGAAGCTGGGGGTCGCCGCGGGGCCGCTGGTCGCCGGGATGATCCTCGGGCGCCTCGGGCGCACCGGTCCCTTCCTGTGGGGGCTGCCCCATGCCGCCAACGCCACGATCCGCCAGCTCGGGCTCCTGTTCTTCCTGGCCGCGATCGGCCTGGCGTCCGGCCCGCGGTTCGCGGGCGCCGCCTTCTCCGTAACGGGCCTGGCGGTGGGCGGGCTCGCGGCGATCGTCGTTGTCGTCAGCGCCGTGGTGCTTCTCACGGGGGCGAGAATCGCCGGGATCTCCGCCGCGCGAGCCGCCGGTGGACTGGCGGGCCTGGTGGGGCAGCCGGCGATCCTCTCCTACGCCCTGTCCCGCAGCGAGGACGTGCGGATCGAGGCCGGGTATGCGACCCTCTTCGCGCTGGCGATCGTGGTCAAGATCGTGATGGTTCAGTTACTCGTGGCCCTGTGAGTCGCCTCCCAAACCTGTCGCGAGAAGGCGCGTCCCGAAGAAATTACCGGTCTCGTCAGGTAACATGAAGATCACGAGATGAGTATCATGAAGGCGCGGACCCCATCCGCGCCTGATGCTCCGGAGCCCCTAGCGTCCCGGTGAGTCATCGACAGAACTGACTACCCATGGAGATTTCAGCCCTGTGAAGATCGCCCGCCTCTTCGCCGCCGCCGCAGTCACCGCGTCGCTCGTGGGGATCACTCCCCAGGCCGTCGCGGCGCAGGCCCCGGCGTCGCCGGTCAACCCCGGCGCCGCAGGGGTCCTCCTGCCCGCTGCGACCTCCGCTGACAGCGCCGCCGCCCAGCAGATCCTCACCCGTGTCAATGAGTTGCGCCAAAGTTCCGGTCTCAAGCCACTGACCCGGCTCGTCGAACTCGACAACGTCTCTCAGGAGTGGTCCGGCCAGATGGCCGCCGAGGGCAACCTGTACCACCGGCCCAACCTGCGCAACGCCTTCCCCTCGGGATGGACGTGGGTGGCCGAGAACATCGCGATGAACGGCAAGGGCCTGTCCGGCGCGGAGCTCGGCAACGCCCTGTTCCAGCAGTGGGTTGACTCTCCGGGTCACTACCAGAACATGGTGGATCGCAACGCCACGGCTATCGGTATCGGCATCGCCGAGTCTGCCGACGGCTCCATCTACGCCACCCAGAACTTCGCCGCCTACCCCGACGACGTCCAGGCGGGCTTCAAGGTTTCCGGTGGGGGCTCGGCTTCCTCTCCATCGACGACGCCGAACGGCTCGGGAGCGCCCAGCGGCGGAGCCTCGGCGGAGGCCGTCCAGCCCGCGCCCGAGGTGAGCCCGACGGCGGACGCCACCGCGGCCCCTGACGCCACGGCGGCGGCCGCTCCCACCGCGGCGGCGAGCGCCTCGGCGCGCGCGACTGCCACCGCCGCTCCCGTGGCCGTTCCATCTAGCGGCGCCACCGCCCCGATCGGCGCCCCGAGCACGGCCTCCGAGGTCGTGGCCGCCCCGGCGGAGCCCGTAAGTACACCGCGGTCCACGCAGGAGAGGGTGCTGGGGAAGCTCGGCATGACGGGAGCCAACGCGACCCTCGTGCTCTTCGCGATCATCACGCTGGGTGCGGGCGGCGTCGTCCTCATCCTGCGCCGCGGCCTGCGCGACTGACGGCCTCGGCGAGAGCGCACCCTCGGGCGGGATATCATGCTGATCCTCGACCTCGGAAAGGCTCATGCTGCCGGAAGGGGCAAGGCGAATCCTCGCGGAAGAGTGATGCGCGTCGCTGTGCCGTGGATGAATCGCCGCTGAGGGGCTAGCTTCTCGCCCGAACATGTGCTTAGCTTGACCCGTGTCCTTCGCCTTCATTGACCTTTTCGCCGGCATCGGCGGCTTCCACGCCGCACTGTCCGAGATGGGGGGCGGGTGCGTCTACGCGGTCGAGATCGATCCGGATGCCTCTCGGATTTATGAGCAGAACTGGGGCATCAATCCGCTGGGTGACATCACAGTCGATGCCGGCGAGGCTGGTGTGAGCCCAAGGATCCCTCATCATGACGTGCTGGCGGCGGGATTTCCCTGCCAGCCGTTCTCGAAGTCGGGCGCGCAGCGCGGAATGGAGGAGACCCGAGGGACCTTGTACTTCAACATTCTTCAGATCGTTCGCGAGCGCCATCCTGCTGTCCTTCTACTTGAGAACGTTCGCAATCTCGCCGGCCCGAGGCACAAGCATGAGTGGGAGGTCATCGTTCGAACGCTCCGCGACGAGGGCTACAGGGTGGCCGATGCTCCTGCCATCATCTCGCCGCATCAGATCGGGAGAGAGCGGGGCGGGCGGCCTCAAGTGCGCGAACGAGTCTTCATCACGGCCACTTATGATCCTGAGGGACTGGGCGATGGCGCGCCTGCGCCGGTCGCCCGACCGCGCCATCAGTACGGCGAGGACACTGACTGGAGCATCGAGGACTACCTCGATGAGGATCCGTCGGGATATGAATTGACCCCTTCCGAGGTTGAATGGGTGGATGCTTGGGACGCTTGGGTGCGCCGCTTCCGGAAATACAACCCCGGCGTCAAGCTCCCTGGTTTCCCGATTTGGGCTGATGAATGGCGCACCGTCGAAGAGCTGGAGGCGCGCATCGCTGACGGAGACTATGACGGGGCGCCGGCGTGGAAGATGAGTTTCCTCCGTAAGAACGCCGAGCTCTTCGACCGCAATCAGGGTTGGTGCAGGGCTTGGCTCGTCGAATATCAGGTCGCCTCGTTCCCGCCTTCACGGCGGAAACTGGAATGGCAGGCTCAGGGTCTCGGCTCGTTATGGGACTGTCTCATGCATTTCCGGCCCTCTGGCCTGCGCGCTAAGCCCCCCACCTACGTGCCCGCGCTCGTGGCCATCACGCAGACGAGCATCATCGGCCCACGCCGTCGGCGGTTGACCCCCAGGGAGGCCGCTCGGATGCAGGGGTTGCCAGACGATTTCACCTTCGAAGGGCAGTCGGACGCGGCCACGTACAAGCAACTGGGTAACGGCGTGAACGTCGGGGTGGTGCAGAACGTGCTGGCGATGCACTGCGATCGCGATAGGTCGATCCTTGAGACGACGCCGTCGGGCCGTCGTGTCCTTCGAGCGGTTCAGCACTGGAAGCGCCGTGACTGACGGCAGAGGTCATAGCGGGGTCGTGCTGGTGAGGCGTTCAGCCGGGCGCGGGCGGCGGTGAGAGGAAATGGCGAGGTTTGAGGATTCCTTTTGCTGACGCGATGTCGGATTATCTATCGTCGCAGGTCAGGGGCTTGTGAGATGCGGGATGCCGGGCCTGGTGGGCGCCGAGCGCCCGGGCAATCCTCAAACCTCGCCAATTCTGGGCGTGCTGGCCTGAGCGGGGCATCGGGCACCCCGGGCAGGCTGTCCAGCGAGGAACTCAGGGTAGTTGCCCTGCCAGACGTAAGTGAAGGGGATGTTCCCACGCATGCCGGGATTGACCGACGCCGAGACCACGTTCTTCGCCGTCACCGCCGCCTCCAGGGGCGTGGCCCCCTTGGCGAGCTCCGCCGTCACCGCGGCGGCCAGGGTGCAGCCAGCGCCGTGCATCCGCTCCGCGCCCACTGCCGGGACCTCCAGGACCTCCAGGGTGGAGCCGTCGTAGAAGACGTCCAGCGCCGTGCCGGTGCCCAGGCTCGGGCCCGCTTTCGCCAGCACGTTGGGTACGCCGAGGTCGAAGATCCGCTTCGCCGCGTCCTTGAGCGCCTCCACCGAGGTGATTTCCTCGACGCCGGCCAGCGTCGCCGACTCGAAGAGGTTCGGGGTGACCATCGTGGCGCGCGGCAGGATCTTCTCGCGCAGCGCGTTGTCCACGGCCATCGCCGAGGAGAACTCCTGGCCCTTGCAGATGAGGACCGGGTCGAGCACCACGATCGGGAAGCCGTGGCGCTCCAGGGCGGCGTCGACGGCGTCGATTGTAGGCTGCGTGCCCAGCATCCCGACCTTCACGGCGTCGATCCTGGAGTGGACGGTGGCGCAGGCCTCGATCTGATCCGCGATCACCTGCGGGTCCACCGGCACGAAGCGGTGATCCCAGTTCGCCTTCGGGTCCATGGACACGATGCAGGTCAGCGCCGTGCAGCCGAAGACGCCGAGCTGCTGGAAGGTCTTGATGTCGGTCTGCGCGCCAGCGCCACCGGAGGCCTCGGAGCCGGCGATGGCCAGGGCAATGGGGGGAGTAATGCTCATGGGCCAAGCCTGCACCCAGTGGGCCCCATCGCGCAGCCCCTTGGGCCGGCGCGCCACCGCCCCGGCCTCAGCCGAGCGCGGCCAGGGCGGCGATGACGACGGCGGCGCTGCGGGCCGCGGCCTTGTCGGCGCCGATGTGGAAGTCCTGGCCCGCCTCGGGCCCGCACAGGTCGGAGATCCCGCGCACCGAGGCGAAGGGGATGCCCGCGGCGGCCGCCACCTGTGCCAGCGCCGCGGACTCCATGTCGGTGCTCACCGCCTCCGGGAACGCCTCGCGCGTGTCCGCCACGTTCGCCGCCGTCACGAAGGAATTGCCGGAGAGCATCTGCCCGGCATGGATGCGCGCCGACGACGATGCCGGGGTAGCGGCGGCCAGCGCCGCGGGGCCGTGGAGCTCGATGGCTTCGCGCAGCCCGGTGGCCGACCCGAAGGCGGGGGGCTGGCCGGGGATCTGGCCGCGGGCGTAGCCGAAGGCTGTCGCATCGGCGTCCGTGAAGGCCAGGGTCGTCGAGGCGCACACGTCCCCCACCTCAACGTCGCGGGCCAGGCCGCCGGCCGTCCCGGCCGAGATGATCATGCGCGGGGCCACCTGGGCCAGCGCTGCCGCCAGCGCCGAGGCGGCCGCCACCAAGCCGATCCCCGTGCGGATGAGGATGAGCTCGCGGGGGGCCCCGGGGCCCTGGCCATCGGCGCTTCCCGGGATGACGGGGGGCAGCGCGAGGCTCACGGCCCATGCGTCACTGTTCAGCGCTAGGGGAGCGGCGCCGTCGAGCGCGGGGAGGCGTTCGAGGAAGGGGCGCGCCTCCTCCTCCATCGCGGTCAGGACGACGGAATGCGCCCGGCGGTCCGGGGGCGCGGGCTGTTGGGGCCGTGCGAGCTGAGAGGGCGTCATGCCGCGAGCCTACGCGGCCCGCTCACCCCGCCGCCCGCGCGCGATGACCATCTCCATCCACGGGTCGGACGCCGCGTGGAATCGCTCGGGGAAGGTGCGGCGAACGCAGTGCGGGGCGTCCACGATCACCGCGGTGGAGATGAGGGGGTTCTTGCGTGAGAGCAGGCTCAGGTAGTGGTCGCCGCGCAGCACCACGCCGTCGGTGCCGGTGATGATGAGCGTGGGGACGGTCAGGCCGTCGACCACCTCCTCCCACGGCGTCGGCGGGGACACGCAACCCAGGCCGATGAACCGCAGGTCGACGCCGCAGGATGCCTCCACGCTCGCGCGCACCTCCCGGTGCGACCACGTGGGGTTCTCGGTGGTCTCCGCGGTGAAGCGGGCCTCGGGGTCCTTCGCGATGCCTTTCAACTCGGCCACCTGCCGGAAGGCGTTCGCGCGCAGGAGGGCCCGCCACGCCGGGGTGACGAAGGCGGGGTCCTCCGCGACGACGCCGTCCACCAGATCCGGGCGGTGATAGGCGACATCGAGGCTGGTCACGCCGCCCATGGAGTGCCCCACGAGCAGCAGCGGCGCGCGCAGGGGGCCGGCCGAGGGCTCCTCGGGCGACGCGCGCAGGCCGTGGGAGCGCAGATCCTCCAGGGCGTCGGTGAGGTCGGCGGCCAGGCGGCGCCCGGCAGTCTCCTGGTTCTTCAGATCGGCGTCGTCCCAGCGGGGGGAGTCCCCGTGGCCGCGCGCGTCGAGCGCGACGATCCGGTGGCGCGGCGCCCAGTGCTCGACCGCCTCGATCCAGCAGGCGGCCGAGTCCGTGATCCCGTGGGATAGGACGAGAACGGGGGCCTCGGCGTCGTCGAGCCGCCCGGCGAGGTGCCGGGCGAGGGGCGCGGGCGCGGGATCAGCGGTCATGCCCCGATCGTAAATCCCGCCCCCTGCGCGAGACCGGTCGATATCAGGAGCGAGACCGGTTGATATCAGGAGTGAGACCGGTCCTGTTTCCACAGGCTCGTCTCATGTCGCGCCCACGCCGTCGTCCTTGTGGACGGCGAACCGGTCTCGTTCTTATTTTCGACCGGTCTCGCGAGGGGGGCGGGATCAGGAGGGGAGGACGGTCTCCCACTCCTCGCGCCTGGCCAGGAAGGCTCGTGCGGCGTCCTGGGCCTGTTCCAGCGAGTGGTTCGCGCCCCAGCCGCACTGGACCTCATTCGCCGCCGGCACCTCGGTGGCCGCGAGGATGCCGCGCATCGTCGCCTCCAGGAGCCCCAGGAACTCCTCGGTCTCAACGCCCAGCATGAGCGCGTAGAAGCCCGTCTGGCATCCCATGGGGGAGAAGTCGATGAGCCGGTCGGTGTGGTCGCGCATGAGTTCGGCGCTCAGGTGCTCGATGGAGTGGACCGCCTTCATCTCCAGGTGCTCCACGTTGGGCTGGCAGAAGCGGACGTCGTACTTGATGAGGGTGTCCCCGCCCGGCAGTTCCTTGCGGTCGGCGATACGGACGTAGGGGGCCCGCACCCTCCGATGGTCCAGGTTGAAGGACTCCACGTTCATCCGTCCGTACAGCGCTTCCTCGCTGGTGACGACCTGTTGCTTATTCGTATCTCTGTCCCCTGTCATGGGAACAGCCTAATGGGGGAGGATGACGCCCATGCATTCCTCCCTGGCGCGGCTCACCGTGGGCTGCGATGACGCTCCCACCCTTGTCCTCCTGCACGGCATCACCTCCTCGGCCGTCTCCCAGGCCGACGCGATCAACCACTGGGCCCGGCGCGGCTACCGGGTCATCGCCGTCGACTCCCGCGGGCACGGGCTCTCCCCCTCCTGGGAGCGCTCGCAGCTCGAGCGGGCCGGCGAGCAGCTCGTCGACGACGCCCTGGACCTCCTCACCGACCTCGACACCCAAGCCCGCGGACGAGCCGCCCTGGGATTGACCGCAGCGCCGGCCCCGATCGTGCTGGGCCACTCCATGGGCGGGGCGACCGCCATGGTCGCCGCCATCCGCCGCCCCGAGCTCGTCAGCGGCCTCATCCTGGAGGACCCCTCCCTCTACGGCACCCGCAGCCCCTCCGAGCTCCTCGCCCGTGGCGCCGCTCGGAAGCGCGCCCTGGACGCCGAGCTCGCCAACCCCGCCGGCGCCGTCCTGCGCGCCCTCGCCTCGGCCACCATGCCCGAGAGCGAGGCCCTGCCCTCGGTCTGGGCCAGCCAGCGCGTGGACCCGAAGCTCCTGCGCACCGGCGTCGTCGCCCCCGAGGTCCCTTGGCGCGAGGCCCTGGCCGCCCTCACGGTCCCCACGCTGCTGCTCAGCGGTGACCAGCCCGGCTCGGCCCGCCTTGGCGCGACCGGCCTGGAGGAGGCCCGATCCCTGGGCAACCCGCTCATCACTCCGGTACTCATCAAGGGTGCGGGGCACCTCATCCGCCGCAGCCGGCGCCGGGACTTCTACGCCGCCGTCGAGCCGTGGATCGAGCGCGTCCTGGGCCCCGCTCCCGCCGCTTGATGAGAGCGGCCGCCGGTCGGCGCGAAATCATCGGAGGATAGGGCCATGAGACCCGACAGCGCTAAAACAGGGCGGCCGACGCCCTTCCCGCCTGCGACGACATCCGATCAGGCGGCGCCCGCCTCCCCGGCGCCCGCCTCCCCGGCGCCCGCCTCCCCGGCGCCCGCCGATGATCCCGGGCGCAGCCAGGGGGAGACGATCGCCTTCACGGTGGCCGCGCTCGTGGTGTGCTGCGTCGGCATGTACTACGCGAGCAGGCTCATCGGCCCCGTGTTCCTGGCCCTCACCCTGGTCATCACCGTGCGGCCCCTGATCACCTGGGCCACCCGCCACCGCATCCCGAGGCCCGTCTCCGCGCTCGCCGCGATCGTGATCATCTACGCCTTCGTCGTGGGCCTGTTCGCATTCCTCGGCATCGCCGTCATGCAGCTCATCGACACCCTCCCGAGCTATTCGAACCGGTTCGCCGACATCTGGACGCAACTGCAGGACCGCCTCACCCGGCTGGGCATGTCCCAGACCGACCTCGTCGCCCAGGCCTCCAAGGCCGTCGACACCTCCAAGGTCGTCGGCTTCGCCCAGGCGCTCCTCGAGCAGATCTCCGGCATCGGCTCCATGCTCATGGTCATGGGCCTGACCGTCCTCTTCCTCATGTTCGACATGGCGCGCATTGAGAGGCGCACCCGCGCCCTGGTCATGCTCAAGCCGAGTCTCGCCTCGGCGCTGGCCGGCTTCGCGGAGTCCGTGCGCTCCTACTGGCTGGTCTCCACCGTTTTCGGGCTCATCGTCGCCGTCTTCGACACGATGGCCCTGTGGTGGCTCGACGTGCCCATGGCCGTGACCTGGGGCGTCGTCGCCTTCATCACGAACTACATCCCCAACATCGGATTCGTCATCGGCGTCATGCCGCCGGCCCTCCTGGCCGCGGTGGACTCCGGGCCCTGGACGGCCCTGTGGGTGATCGTCATCTACTCATTGCTCAACTTCGTCATCCAGTCCATTATCCAGCCCAAGTTCACCGGCGACGCCGTGGGCCTCAACACCACCGTCACCTTCATCTCCCTGCTGTTCTGGTCTCAGGTCATCGGAGCGCTCGGCGCGATCCTGGCCATCCCGCTGACCCTCTTCGCCAAGGCCCTCCTCATCGACACTGATAGGCGCGCCGCCTGGGTGGGCCTCTTCCTGTCCGCCGGGGACAATCCGCCCGATCCCATCGCGCAGGTGGACCTCGACGACCTCGACCGCGCCGACCTCGACGGCGACGGCCCGGATCCCGCCACCCCTGAGGCCGACGAACCGGTCACCGCGCACTAGCGGGAGCCCCTGGGCGCCTGTCCGCCTTCAGCCGGGTGTCAGGGATAGCGGGTACCGTGCGGCGGGTTCGCAACCGCCGCCCCCCGCCCTGAAGGAGGTGCCATGCCCCGGTCCTCAGGCGTCGTCGCCGCCGCCCTGAGCGCGAGCCGCCTCCTGGCCGGTCCCGAGGCCGACGCCGGGCTGCGCCTCCTGCGCTTGGACCAGGCCGCGATCGCCGTCGCCGTGCTCGGCTCCCACCTGGGCGGCCAAAGGCGCCGCATGAGCGTCGCCGACCTCCACGAGCTGATCGACGAGGACCTCCTCTGCCTGCGCGAGGCCGGCATGGACCTGGGGGAGAGGACCACGGCCCGCACCTACTGCGACCGTTGGCGCGCCGAGGGCATCCTCGTGCGTTCCACCGCCCCCGGTGAGCGCGAGGAGTCCTACGAGCTCTCCGCCCCCGCTGAGGCCGCACTGCGCTATCTCGCCCAGGTCGAGCGGCCCCGCCCCGCCGCCACCCACTCCCGCCTCGCCTCCATCGCCAGTCAGCTCGACCGCCTCGTGCGCGACTCCGACCCCTCCACGGAGCGCCGCCTGGCCGGCCTGCGGGCCGAGCGCGACGCCATCGACGCCCAGATCGCCCGAGTCGAAACCGACCAGGCCGAGCCCCTCGACCCCCACGACGGCGCCGAGCGCCTCAAGGAGATCATCGCCCTGGCCGAGCAGATCCCCGGCGACTTAGCGCGCGTGCGCTCCGAGATGACCGACCTCAACCGCTCCTTGCGCGAACGGATCGTCGAGGCCCCCGGGTCCCGCGGCGAGGTTCTCGACGACGTCTTCCGCGGCGTCGACCGCATCGAATCCTCCGAGGCCGGCCGCTCCTTTCTCGGCTTCTTCGAGCTCCTCCAGGACCCCGAGTCCTCCGCGCTCCTCGACGACCACATCGACGAGGCCCTGAGCCGCGGCTTCGCCGAGATGCTCGACGAGGCGGACCGCCGATTCCTGCGCGACTGGCGCTCCACCCTCGTGACCGAGGCCGGCGGCGTGCGCCAGACCATGACCGGTTTCTCCCGCTCCCTGCGCGCATTCGTGGCCAGCCGCGCCTTCGAGGAGCACCGCCGCCTGTCCGACGAGCTCTCCCGGGCCTGTGCGCTCGCCGGGCGGGCCGCTGAGCGCGCCGCCCCGATCGCCCCCATGGGCATGAGCCTGGAGCTCACCGGGCTGCCGCTGGCCAGCGTCGGCTCCTGGCGACTCAACAACCCCGCCGACGCCGAGGTCGCCGAGGACATCGTCACGCACAGCGCCTCAGGCCTCGACCTGGACTCCATGCGCCAGGCCGTGCGCGCCTCCGAGATCGACATGATCGAGCTGGCCGAGGCGGTCGCCGACTCGATGGCGCGCCGCGGCGCCGCGACCCTGGGCGACATCCTCGCCGACCACCCCGCCACCCAGGGCCTGGCCAGCGTCATCGGCCTGCTCCTCATCGGGAGGCGCGCCGGCGCTCTCGCCTGCGGCGAGGAGGAGATCTCCTGGTCGACGGCGGGAGGAGAGGAACGCCGCGCCACCATCCCCCGGCTCGTGCTCACCGCGCCTGTGGCCGGACCGTCCACCGACTCCGCCGCATTGGCACCGCGCCCCGAGGGAGACGACGAATGAGCCCCGAGAGCCCGCTGCAGGAGATGAACCTGGAGGTCCCGCCCCCGCCGCCCGGCGGGGTCGGCGCGATACCGCCGCCACCACCGACACGGTCGTCGTCGCCCGCCGTGGCCGACGGCCCGGCCGCGCCCCCTGAGCCCGCGGCGCCGGCATGCCAAGGAGCGCCCGCGGACCCGGCTGAGCCGGCGTCGGAGATGCCCCCGGGGGCGCTGTGGGACGGCGACGCCGGAACCCTGCCCCGCGCCACCCGCAGCGCCATCGTCCGCCTCGTCCAGGGCCCCTACCTCTCCGCCGCCCTCCACCCCGAGCCCTGGCAGGCCCTCATGGCCGACCTCGACGCCGTCCGCCACCACCTGGCCAATATGTTCCTCAGCCTCATCGTGGACCGCGAGGCCGGCTTCGCGTTCGTGCGCAACGCCGACGACCCCACCGGCCAAGCCCCCTCCGTGGTGCGCGCCATGCCCCTGACCCTCATCGACACCGCCCTCCTGCTCTACCTGCGCACCCTCCTCCTGCGCGCCATGGGCGGCGGTCAGCGCGTCTTCGTCGACCGCTCCGAACTCATCGACCACCTCGCCATCTACCGGCGGCGCGCCTCCACGGACCTCTCCGGCTTCGAGCGGCGCGTGAGCGCCTCCATCACCAAGATGGTCAAGGCCTCGCTCCTGCGGTCCACGAGCGTCGACGAGCGCTATGAGATCTCCCCGATCCTCGCCCTCGTCTTCGGTGCCGACCAGGTGGCCGCCGTCGCCGCCCAGTACGAGGCCATGCTGGCCGAGCAGGACGATGACGGGGCCGGGCTCGGAGGCGCGCGGGGAACTCGGGGCTCTGAGCGCCCACGGGGCCCGCGGCGCTCCCCATCCACCCCGAGCGCTGACTCCCAGGAGCGGCCATGAGAACGACGACGCCCCCCGCCCCCACCCGCGAGCGCCGCCGCGCCGCCTCCCCGGTGCCCCCGGCGCCGCGCTCGACCCGCACGCGCTCGCGGCTGCGCGAGGCGGACGCCCAGCACCGCCTGTCCCGCATCCAGGTCCACAACTGGGGGACCTTCAACGGCTACCACGACCTGCCCGTGCCCCGCGATGGCCTCATCCTCACCGGCCCGTCCGGCTCGGGCAAGTCCTCCCTGCTGGACGCCCTGTCCGCTGTGCTCGTGCCCGCCAAGAACCGGCGATTCAACGCCGCCGCCCAGGACTCCGGCGCCACCGACCGCGCCCGCACCATCCTCAGCTACGTGCGCGGCGCCTACCGGCGCACCACCGATGGCGCCACCGGCGAGGTCGTCACCGACTTCCTGCGCGCCGGCGCCACCCGCAGTGGGGTCGCCCTCACCTTCTCCCAGGGCGGTGAGGGCGCCGAGTCGCTCACCCTGATCGTCCTGTTCCACGTGCGTGCCGGCACGAACGCCGTCGACGCCGTCGCCCAGCTCCTCCTCATGGCCGAAGGGTCCCCGGATCTCACGACTCTCCTGCCCTACCTCGCCCACGGCATCGACCGGCGCGCCATCCGCCGCGACCACCCCGAGGGCCTGCGCCTGTTCGACAAGTACGAGGCCTTTGCCGCGGCCTTCCGCCGCCGCCTCGGCCTGTCCAGCGAGGTCGCCCAGCGCCTCCTCCACCGCACCCAGGCCGCTAAGTCCCTGGCCAGCCTCGACACCCTCCTGCGCGACTTCATGCTCGACGAGCCTGAGACCCTGCGCCTGGCCGACGCCGCCGTCGAGCAGTTCGGGGAGTTGCGCGAGGCGCATGCGGCCGTGGTCGAGGCCCGCGAGCAGGAGAGGGCCCTCGCCCCCCTGTCCGAGCTCAGTCGCACCATCATCGACGCTGGGGCCCAGCAGGCCCACGCCGAGGCGCTCGCCGCCGCCGTGCCCGGCTATGTCCACCACCTGCGCCTGGCCCGCCTGGAGGAGGAGCGCGACCGCGCCGCCGCGGCTGTCAGTGGCCTGGAGGCGGAGGTCGCCCGGGCGGCCGCCCGCGAGGACGCCGCCGTCGCCGACCTCGACCTGCTGCGCGCCGAGCGCCACGGGGCCGCCGGCGCTGGGTTGCCCGCCGCGACCGCCCGCCTTGAGGCCGCCCAGGCGGAGGCGGCCCGTCGTGCCGACGCCGTCCGCGCCCTGGAGCGCTGCTTGAGCGAGCTCGACGCCACCGCCCCCGCCGACGCGCGCGCCCACCACGAGCTCCAGGCGGTCCTGGCCGCCGAGGACTCCTCCCTGCGAGGCCAACTGGCCTCCCTGCGCGCCGAGCGTGACACCGCCGGCCTGGCCGCCCTCGACCTCAAGCGCCGCGTCGACGCCCTGACCACCGAGCGCGAGCAGATCCTCGCCAGCCGCTCCGCCATGCCTCCCCGCCTGCTCGGCGCCCGCGACCTCATCGCCACCGTCATCGGCCAACCCGCCTCCGTCCTGCCCTTCGCCGGGGAGATCCTGCGCGTCGTCGACGGCGAGGAGGACTGGCGCGTCGCCATCGAGGCCGTCGCTGGGGGCTTCGCCACCCACATGCTCGTCCCCGACCGCCTCTACCGGGACGTGCTCGCCGCCGTCGACACCCTCCACCTGGGCGCCCGCCTCCACTTCGACCGCCTCCTGCCCGCCGCGCAGGCCGCCCGCGGCGTCCCCCGGGTCCCCGGCGGCGCCCTGGCCCGCAAGATCGAGCCCATCCCCGGCACCGAGCACGCCGACTGGCTCAACGTCGAGCTCATGCGGCGCTTCGACCACCTGTGCGTCGAGGGCGCCGAGGAGCTCGCCGCCGTTGACCGCGGCGTCACCCGCTCCGGCCAGGTCAAGTCCTCGCGCACCGCCCACCTCAAGGATGACCGCCGCGACCCGGCCGACCCCCGCGCCTGGGTGATCGGCGTCGACGCCCGCGAGAGGCTCGAGCTCGTCGTCGATGAGCTCGCCGCCCGCGCCCGGGAGAAGGCAGGGGCCGACGCCCGCCTCGACGGCCTGGAGGCCCGCGAGGCCGTCCTGCGCGATCGGCTCGCCGCCTGCCAGCGCGCCACGGAGTTCACCTGGGAGCAGATCGATGTCGCCTCCGCGGCCTCCCAAGCCGAGCGGTGGGCGCGGCGCTGCGAGCAACTGCGGGACGCCCAGCCGGGCCTGGCCCAGCTCGACGCCCGCATCGAGACGGCCCGCCAGGCGCTCTCCCGGGCCCGCCAGACCCTGCGCGAGCTCAGCGCTTCCCTGGTCCGAGAGGCCGAGAACCGCGATGCCGCCACCGCCGAACTCGACCGCCTGCGCGAGCGGGAACAGGCCCTGCGCGCCGGCGCCCTCACCCCGGGCGATGAGGAGGAGGCCCTCATCCTGTCGGCCCCCGAGTCCGGGCCCATGCGGGTCGAGCTGGACGAGCGCTTCCGCTCCCAGCGCCGCCGCCGCCCGAACCTGGAGGAGATCAGCGAGGTCGCCGCCCGCGTCTCCAAGGAGATCGTCGAGCAGCGCGAGGCCGCCGCCCGTAGCGAGGCCCGCGCCGTGGCCAGCGCCGTGGTCACCATGTCCACCTTCGTCGCCACCTGGCCCGAGACCCGCGGCCAGGTCCTGCCCGAGATCGACTACCTCGACGAGTTCCTCGCGATCCTGGCCCGCCTCCAATCCGACGACCTGCCCCGTCACGAGCGCCGCTTCACCGCCCTCCTGCGCTCCCAGTCCCGCCAGAACATCGGCCACCTCGCCTCCGAGATCCGCCGCGCCGTCAGCCAGGTCAGGGCCCGGATCGGGCCCGTCAACGACGCCCTGGCCACCACCGAGTACTCGCCCGGCCACCACCTGCGCATCAAGGTCGAGGAGCGGCGCCTGCCCGTGGTCAATGACTTCCTGCGGGACCTGGCGACCATCGCCTCGGGCAGCCTCGAGCTCGACGACGAGTCCCCCGATCGCGCCGAGGAGCGCTACGCCCTGCTCGGCCGCATCATGAGCCGGCTCAGCTCCTCCGAGCCCCGCGACGCGGCCTGGCGCCGTCAGTGCCTCGACACCCGCCTCCACGTCGCCTTCCGCGCCGAGGAGCGCGATGTCGACGGCGTCGTCGTCGATGTCTACGAGGGGGCCTCGGGCCTGTCCGGCGGGCAGCGCCAGAAGCTCGTCGTGTTCTGCCTGGCTGCCGCCCTGCGCTACCAGCTCACCGACCCCGGGAACCAGCTGCCCGGCTACGCCCTGGTGGTCCTCGACGAGGCCTTCGACAAGACCGACGCCGACTACACCCGCGCCGGCCTGGAGGTCTTCCGCGGCTTCGGCTTCCAGTTGCTGCTGGCCACTCCCATGAAGATGCTCCAGACCCTGGAGGAGCACGTGGGCGGCGCGGCCATGGTCACCAACACCCCCGAGGGGGACGCCTCCGCCCTGTCCATGGTGCTCTTCGACGCCCCGGCGCGCAGGGGCGCCTGGGCCGCCCCCGAGCGGCCCGGCGACCTCTTCGAGGGCTTCGATCTGGAGGCGCTGTGAGGGGCCCGGCCGAACTCGCCGCGCGCGCCGCCGTGCGCTACCAGCGCGTCTACGCCGCCTGGGCCGCGAACCCCGACCAGGCGCGCGCCGAGGTGCTGCCCCTGTCCCTCGACCCGCCCACGCATGACCTTGCGCTCGCGGATGTCGACGGCGTCGCCGCGTGGATCGCCGCCTGGCGCCAATGGGAGCGCTCCGCCCCCGGCACCGTCATCTGGGAGGGGCGCCGCTGGGCGTCGCTGGGCACCCAGCACCTGCCCGTGCGCGCCCAGCTTGTGGGAGCCGATGCCATCGCATCGGCGGCGGGCCGCGCCGGCCACTGGGGGCTGGCCAGCTCGCGGGCGGGGATGATCGCGGGCATGCTCGAGGCCCTGGGCGTGGGGCCCACCGGCCTGTCAGGCCAGGGCGGCGCGGCCGAGGCGGTGGCCGCCGTCATCGGCGAGGTCGTCGAGTACGAGGACGATGACGTCGAGCGCCTCGTCGCCGCCGTGGCCTGGCTGGCCTCGCATCCGGCCTCCGGCCTCTACCTGCGCCAGCTGCCGATCGCCGGCCTGGACACCAAGTGGCTGGAGCGGCACCGTCGCGTGGTGCAGCGCCTGCTCGGCGCGGCCCGGGGCGGGGGCCTCCCCGTGGAGTCCGGGCTGGGCCTGCGCCGTCCTCCCACGACCGTGCGCGTGCGGATCCTCGACCCGGGCCTGGCCGCCGGGGGCCTGCGCGACGTCGAGGCCCCGGTGGAGGAGATCAGCCGCATGTGGGCCGATCGGGCGGGGTTCATCGACGTCATCGCCGTGGAGAACCTGGCCACCTTCCTCGCCCTGGAGGAGCGGCCGCGAACCGTGGCCGTCTGGGGCGCGGGGGACAAGATCGTCCAGACGCTCCCCCTGCTCTCCTGGGCTCGCCGCGCGCGCCGCGTCGTCTACTGGGGGGATCTCGATGCCGACGGCATGAGGATCCTGGCCTGCCTCAGCCAGCGCCTGCCGGGGATCGTGCCGGTGCTCATGGACGCCCCGACCCTGGAGCGCTGGCGCTGCCTGGCGGTGGCCGACCCCGGCAAGCGGGTGAGCCGCGACGGCCCGCAGCCCGAGGGCCTGGGCTACGAGCAGATGCGCGCCTGGCGGATGATCATCGACTGGGGCCTGAGCCTGGAGCAGGAGCGCCTGCCCTGGGATGAGGCGACGTCCGCCCTGTCCCTCGCCCTGGCATGAGGGATGCGGGAGGATAGGGGCATGGCGCGACCTCTACGGGACCGGGACGGGCTGACGGCCTCCGTGGTCACGGTCCCCACCCCGGACGGGCCCTTCACGATCATCGCGGGCAGCGCCGTGCTGGCCTCGGGGTGGACCGAGGATCCCGCCGGGCTGCTCGCGCTCATCCACCCCGGCCTGCGCCCCGGGCGCCTGGAGGAGGCGCCGTCGGGATCCGCTCCCGGGGCCCTGGCCCAGGCACTCCCCGCCCTGGAGGCCTATTACGACGGCGAGTTGGGTGCCCCCGCCCAGGTGCCGGTCCTCCAGCGCTCGGGCCCCTTCCGCGAGCGGGCCTGGGAGGTGCTGCGCGGCATCGGCCCGGGGCGCCTGGTGAGCTACGCCGAGTACGCCGCCCTGTGCGGCAGCCCCCGGGCGGTGCGGGCCGCGGCCGGCGCCTGCGCCTTCAACGCCGCCGCGCTCTTCGTCCCCTGCCACCGCGTGGCCCGCGCCGACGGGTCCCTGGGCGGCTTCCGCTACGGGCTGGCGACCAAGCAGAGCCTGCTCGCCCGCGAGGGCCGCCGGGCCCAGGAGGTCGACGCCGAGTATTCCCCCCGGCGATGGCGCTGAGCCCCACCGGCCCCGCTGCCGCGTACTGCGCCCAGCGCGCGTGCGCGCCGGAGTCCCGCGGCCGGCCGAGGCCGAATAGTGGATCGGCTGTTGCGAAAGCCCAGCGTAGGGAATCATGGTTGCATGACCTCCCAGCGCCGCGCCCCCGAGACACAGCCCGTCCTCACCCCGCTCGCCGGGATCCCCGACGAGGTGTCCCAGGCCATCGTCGCCCCCCTGGTGGGGCTCAGCCCCACGGAGCAGGAGATCTTCACGACCCGCCTGGAACGCTGGTACCCCGATGTCATCGACGGCCTGGTCACCCTCTACGGCGAGCCCCGAGCGACTCGGGCGGCCACGATCCTGCTGACCGAGGCGGCAGCCGCCTACGCCCAACGCAGCCCCGAGCTGCGCCACCTGGACCTCCAGCGCATGCTCAACCCCTCCTGGATCCAGGACCCCTCGCGCATCGGCTACGCCTGCTACACCGAGCGCTTCGCCGGGAGCCTGCGCGGCGTGGAGGACCGCATCCCCTACCTGCGCGAGCTCGGCGTCAACTACCTGCACCTCATGCCGCTGCTCACCCCTCGTCCCGGGGACTCCGACGGCGGCTACGCCGTCGCCGACTACCGCTCCGTCCGCCCGGACCTGGGCACCATGGACGACCTCGAGCACCTGGCGGGCTCCCTGCGCGGGGAGGGCATGAGCCTCGTCGTCGACCTCGTCCTCAACCACGTGGCGGCCGAGCACGAGTGGGCCCGGCGCGCCCGGGCGGGGGAGAAACGCTACCAGGACTACTTCTTCCTCTTCCCCGACCGCGCCGAGCCCGACGAGTACGAGCGCGATCTGCCAGAGGTGTTCCCGGACTTCGCCCCCGGCAACTTCACCTGGAACGAGGAACTCGGCTCCTGGGTGTGGACCACTTTCAACTCCTTCCAGTGGGACCTCGACTGGCGCAACCCCAACGTCATGGAGGAATTTGTCTCCATCATCCTGGAACTGGCCAACCGCGGCGTCGAGGTGCTGCGCCTGGACGCCATCGCCTTCACTATCAAGCGCAAGGGCACCGATTGCCAGGGCCAACCCGAGGTCCACGCCATCACCCAGGTGCTGCGCGCCCTCACCCGCATCGCCTGCCCCGCCATCATCCTCAAGGCCGAGGCGATCGTGGCCCCCACCGAGCTCGTGCAGTACCTCGGCCAGGGCCGGTACACGAACAAGGTCTCCGACCTCGCCTACCACAACTCCCTCATGGTGCAGGTCTGGTCCATGCTCGCGGCGCGGAACGCGGTGCTCGGCGCCCACGCCCTGCGCCACCTCCCCGCCGAGTCCCCCAACTCCACCTGGATCACCTACCTGCGCTGCCACGATGACATCGGCTGGGCGATCGACGACGGCGACGCCGATGCCGTGGGCCTGTCCGGCTACTGGCACCGAGCCTTCCTGTCCGACTGGTACACGGGCCTCTACCCCTTCTCTGATGCGCGGGGCCTGGTCTTCCAGCACAACCCGGTCACCGGGGACCGCCGCATCTCCGGCACCGCCGCCTCGCTCATCGGCCTGGAGTCCGTGGCTGAGGCCTGGGAGGGAATCAACGACCTCACCCCCGAGCACGAGGTCGACTCCCTGTGGCGGTGGCGCGAGGAGCGCATCAACGCCCTGCGCATGGCCAACGCGATCCTCTACGGATGGGGCGGCGTCCCCGTCATCTGGTCCGGCGACGAGCTGGCCCAGTTCAATGACCCCAACTGGGACACCGAGCCCGGCCACGAGACCGACTCCCGCTGGGCGGGGCGCCCCCGCCTCGATGAGCGCCTCATGGCCGGCCGCTGGGACCGCTCAACCATCCAGGGCCGCGTCTTCACCGACCTCGTCCACATGGGGCGGGTTCGCGCCTCCCTGCCCGTGCTCAGCGCCGACGTGCGCACTCAGGTGGCCCCCCTGGATGACGACGGCGTGCTCGTCACCTTCCGCGACCACCCGCTGGGCAGTTTCGTGGGCGTGTACAACGTGACGCCGGACTGGAGGAGGATCCCCGCCTGGCGGCTGGCGGAGCACGGCGTGCTCGGCGCCGCCGACGCTCTGACGGGGACGGTCCCCTCGGGCGCGGCGACTCTCGAGGGCGACGGCGACGGCATGGTCCCCGTCCCGCCCTACGCCGCCTGGTGGCTCGTTCGCCCCACCGACTGAGCGCCCGCCTGAGCCGCGTCGGCTCCCGCGTCACTCCCCGGTCTCCTGGCCGTTGCGGAAGAATCACGATGGCGCCCGGCTCGGGCCCCTCGAAGGGGCGCGAGCCGGGCGTCATCGCGCCCTGCCCATCTCGCCGCGATCACGGGGCGCGGTGGGAGGCATCCGCGCGGCGCGCTCGCGGTCCTGCGGCGGCGCCGGCGTCTCCCAGGTCATTGGTGAACCGTGATGAATACGAGTCCGCCTCGCGATGAATGAGGGTGACGGGAATGTCGCCGAGTGCTGTCGGCGATTCGTTATCCGGGCGCGTTTCATCACGGGGGAATATCGATATTCGAGTGGCCGGGGCGCTGCTACCATCGGCCTTGTCCGGTCGCCCGGAGTTCAGGATTCCGGATCCCCGCGACCGCTCGCATTCATTCCCCGCTCCTGCTATCCCTTTCCCTCCCCTGAGAGATCCCCATGTCCTCCTCCTTGAAAGAATCCCGACGCGTCTCGTCGTGCGGATCGCGGCTGGTAACCGCGCTCGCCTCTGCCCTCCTGGTGGGATTGACCGTGGTGCCGGGCGCGGCGGCCTCGATCATGCCCGCGGTCGGCGCCCTTTCCGCCCCCGTCGTGTCGGATTCCAGCCAGACCAATCCCAAGGATCATCGTGCCACCACGGTGATCTCGGGGGAGGGCTCCGCCGCCAAGAAGGTCACGGTCTCACCCTCCGTCAACGATGTCCCCGAGGGCACGGTTGCCGACGATGACGCGCTGGGCTGGTCGCGGTCCGCCATCGCCGTCTACGAGCAGCAGATCCTTGACCGTGTCAACCAGCTCCGAGTCGAGCAGGGGCTCAACCCGGTTAAGCGCGCGGTCAGGCTCGACGCCGTCGCGCGTGCCTGGAGCGCCCATATGGCCTCCTACGGTGTGGGATCGAATAATCTTCCCAAGGGGTTCCACCATCACACCATAGAGAATGGGGCCCCGGAGAACTTCTGGGACCTGTATCCCTCCGGCTGGGGTGGTGGATCAGAGAACATCGCCTGGCAGTACTACTATGGGCATAAGAATGGCAACCAAGGGTACTCGCTGTTCAATCAGTGGCTGCATTCCCCGGGCCATCTGGGGGCCATGCTCGATCCGTCCTTCACGCATATCGGCATCGCCGTCCACTATTGCGCTGCCACTCACTCCTGGTATGCCACCCAGAATTTCGCGCTGTACCGCAATCCCGCGAGCGTCGGCGCCCTGACTCCGGCCGCCGGCTCCCAGGTGGGGGCGTCGAGGAACTCCTTCTCCGGCTCCAAGCCGGCGGCCGCGGCCCCTGCGCGCCCCGCGGCCGCCGGCCAGGCGACGGGCTGGATCCGCTCGGGTGCGACCTGGTTCTACATCGACCCGTCCACGGGCGCCAAGGCCACCGGATGGCGCTTCATCGGCGGCTCCTGGTACTTCCTGCGTCCCGACGGCGCCATGGCCACGGGCTGGGTGGCTGACGGCGGGAAGTGGTACTTCATGGACGGCTCGGGCGCGATGCGCACGGGCTGGGTGGCTGACGGCGGGAAGTGGTACTTCATGGACGGCTCGGGCGCGATGCGCACCGGCTGGGTGGCTGAGGGCGGGAAGTGGTACTTCCTGCGCCCCGACGGTGCCATGGCCACGGGCTGGGTGGTCGACGGTGGTCACTGGTACTTCCTGCGCCCCGACGGTGCCATGGCCACGGGCTGGGTGGCTGAGGGCGGGAAGTGGTACTTCCTGCGCCCCGACGGTGCCATGGCCACGGGCTGGGTGGCCGACGGCGGGAAGTGGTACTTCCTCGATGCCTCGGGCGCTTGGGCGCGCTGAGCCGTATCGCCGTCCTGCTGCCAGCCCCGTGCCCGCTGCCTGAGGGGGCGGCGGGCACGGTCCCTATCCCCGCCGGAACGAACTGAACCCGAATCGTTATTCGCTCACGGTGGCGGACATGCTCGCAGGTCAGTCGCCCAGCGTTATCAGAAGGTGATCGATTCGCGGGAAAAAGGGATAGATGTAGTTGCTGATTCGTGATTTTTCGGGTGTCATTCGTCAGCGATCTGTGCCAGCATAGTTTCCGCTTCGGCGTGATCCCCCTCCTCGCCGCAGCGCATCCCTATCCTCATTGAGGATCGGTGAACGATGGGCAATCCCATGAACAAGGCCCGGGCGACTGCGGCCATGGCCGACGCCGTTCTCGGCGTCGGCCAAGCCGCCGGAGACCGCCAAGCCTGAGGACCCCAAGACCGGCTGGATCAACGGCGCCAGCGCCGGGTACTTCAAGAGCGCCTCCGGCGCCCGGCTCACCTGGCCTCCGCGCATACGAGTTGTGCGCACTCAGCCGGGGCCCTCCGCGCGGGGCCCCATCGCCCGAGGATCGTGTCGGTGCGGCCTGGCATGATGGGCACATGGACGAGTCCCAGGCGACCTCCCGGGCGGAGAGTTACACCATCCGCGAGTTGCACGCCCTTGTGCGCGCGGGGCGCATCCGCGTGCCCGAGTTCCAGCGCTCCTTCCGGTGGGAGACCAAGGATGTCCTCGACTTATTCGACTCACTCCTGCGGGGCTTCCCCGTGGGCAGTCTCCTGCTGTGGAAGCGGCCGGCCGAGGCCGCCCGCCTGCGGATCGGCGCGCTCGACGTCGATGCCTCGGAGGTGCCCGACGCCCTGTGGGTGGTCGACGGCCAGCAGCGCATCACAAGCCTCGTCAACGCGGTGGACCCGGACGGCGGCCGTGATCGATGCTTCGCCCTGGGCTACTCCCTGAAGACCGGGAAGGTGGTGCGGCGGCGTGATCCAGAGGAGGACCTCGTGGTCCCCCTTCCCGACCTGTTCGACCTCGGCCGTGCACTCGCCTGGCTGGGGGATCATCCTGAGGCGGCGGAGTCGGCCGACCGCCTTCAGGGAGCGGTCACCCGGCTGGCTGGTGTGGAGATCGCGGCGACCATCATGCATGACGCTGAAGAGAGCATCTTGAGGGAGGTCTTCGACCGCATCAACAATAGCGGCAAGCCGCTCAGCGACGCCGAGGTGTTCGACGCGCTTCACGGAGGCCCGGGCAAGGGCCTGACTATCGAGGGCATACGGGCCTCTGTCGCCTCCCGAACGAGTTTCGGCCTGCTTCCGCGCGCCGCAGTCGTCCAGGCGCTCCTCGTGCGTCGGCGCACGGATATCACCCGGAATCCGCGCGGCGAGTTCTCCGAGTCCCGACGCCGGGTGAGCGACTTCCCAGGCGAGAGCGAGGAGGAGGCCTACCAGGGCACGGAGGCGGCGCTGCTCGCGGCTGTCCGCTTCCTCCAGGGGCAAGGCGTACCGCACTGGACCTTCCTGCCCTTCCGATTCCAACTGCTGGTCCTCACCCGCTTCTTCGCGCTCTTCCCCAGAGCGCATGATCGCAACCTCGATTTGCTCGGCCGTTGGCTGTGGCGCACGAGCGTGGGCGCCGATGAGCTCGGGATCAGCGGATCCCAGGCCGATCTGCGGAGCATGGCTGCCTGCCTCGTGGCGGGTCAGGAGTCGGACTCCGTCCAGCGCCTCCTCGCCGCGGCCCGCCTGGAGCATGAGCCGCCATTGCCGGACGTGAGCGTGTTCCGGGCCACCCGCTCCGACTCCAAGGTCATCGCCAGCGCGTTGTGGAGCCTTGAGCCCACCGATCTGCGCACGGGTGAGCCCATGACGGTTGAGGCCCTCGCGGACATGCTGGCTTCCAGTGGCACGCCGAGCGCGGCCCTGACGGAGCTCGTGCCCGCCGATGCCCTCGACGAGGGCGCCTCAGTCGCCTCAGTGGCGGCGAATCGGATGATCTCAGGGCTTGATCGACGGACGGTCATGGAGTTCCTGGGGGACGGCGTTAAGCGCTTGGGTTCCCTCCTCCTGACCGAGGAGATCGTCGCATGCCTGCAGAACAACGACGGCGCGAAGGCGATCCGGCTTCGGGGCGACCTTCTTGACGAGCATCTGCGCCGCTTCGTGGCTGTGCGGACCGCCCTCGGCTACGAGGACACCCCGCCATTGGACGCGATCCTCCACCCCGACGATCCCGCGTCTGCGGGGTGAGGCCCGGATGAGGGAGGAGATCTACGCGGTCGCTCTTCATGGGGAGCGCGTGGGCGTGCTGCGAAGGCGGGACGCCTTCACCACGTTCGTCATGGATGCCGACTACTGGGACCAGCCCGGTCGGAGCGTGCTCGGGCAGTGGTTCGAGGAGCACCGACGGGCCCGCCCCCAGGCAAGGAACAGCCTCCCCGCATGGTTCTCCAATCTCCTGCCCGAGGGTCGTCTTCGCGACCTCATCGCCGGTGAGCAGGGCGTGAGCGCTTACGCGGAGATCGACCTCCTCTCCCGGATCGGTGGCGACCTGCCCGGTGCCGTGGTCATCTCCCTCGAAGATGTGGCGGAGTTGGAGTCGGGCTTTGAGGAGATGCCCAGAGGCGAAGCGCCTGCTCTGGCAGTGGTGGGGCCCAAGCGGGCGTCCCTGGCCGGTATGGCGCTCAAGTTCTCCGTGCGCCGGAAAGGGGACCGCCTCGCCATCCCCGTCCATGGTGAGGACGGCGACTGGATCCTCAAGACGCCGGACCCCCAGTACCCCGGGCTCCCCGCCAACGAGCACGCCACCATGCGCTTGGCCGGTCAGGTCGGCATCGACGTTCCCCAGACCGCGCTGTGGGATCGCTCCTCCATCGAGGATCTCGGTCCGGGGGCCTGGCCCACCGAGGAGTCCCGGGCATACGCCGTCCGGCGCTTCGACCGCAGCGAGCAGGGGCGCGTGCACATCGAGGACTTCGCCCAGGTTCTCGGGAAGCACGGCATCGGGAACTTGAAGTACCGATCCGATGTGCGGTGGACCGCCGTGATCGCCTACCGCGGCCATGACCGCGCCTCATTGCGGGAGCTCGTGCGCCGCACCGTCTTCAACCTCCTGGCGGGCAACGAGGACGCGCACCTGAAGAACTGGTCCCTCATCTACCCCGATCGCCGCACCGCCCGGCTCTCGCCCGCCTACGACCTCGTGTGCACCGCGCCGTACTTGCCCGACCCGGAGAACCCCACACTCGCTCTCCCCTTCTTCGGCGAGAGCTCTTTCAACGATGTCACCCGGGGGCTCTTCGCCCGGCTGCAAAAGGAGCTCCGCGTCGGGGATGAGGACGTGCTCGACGTCGTCGATGAGACCGTTGAGCGCTTCCGCGAGGCCTGGGCCGCCGGCCCCGACCTGCCCGACGCCGCGGCCGCCTGGATCGCCGCGCACCTGGACCCCACGTCGCGGCGGCTCTCAGCGTGAGTTCAGCGGCGTCGGGCCCGTGACCTCATCGCCCCGTGAACGCCCCGGCCCCTGACCCCGAGTGGTGGCGCGACGCCGTCGTCTACCAGATCTACCTCCGCTCCTTCGCCGACGCCGCCGCCTGGATCTGAGTGCCCTCCTGAGAGGGCTCAGCCCCCACCGCCAGGCGCTGCCGGGGCTCTTCCCGGGGCAAAGTCCCCGGAGCCTCCCGCGCCGGCCGCTCCGGCCAGATCGTTCTTGATGACCCGGTGCCACTTATTGGCGGGCAGGTCGCGGTTGAGCAGGGCCAGGCCGGTGGCGTACTTCGAGATCTTGGCCGGCCGGTGCCCCAGACCCCAGAGGAAGCGGTCGGCGGGCGACGGCGTCCCGGGGCTCTTCGTCTCGATGATCGCCTGCTGCCCGGCGGGCCTCGCTGCGCCCCGGATCGCGCCTGTTGCCGAGTCGCGCGAGGCCCGCATAGGCGTCCAGGCCAGGCGCGTGTCGATGGTGGAGCGCGCCTCAGCCTGCGGCAGGTGGAGGGTGATGCGCTCGTAGGTGGTGCCCATGACAGGCGTGAGCGCGGTGGCGGTCCGCTCCGCCTCGTCCCGTGCCCGGCACACGCCCGAGCCGAGCAGGAGTTCGGCGACGAACGCGCGCCCCTCCGGGGTGAGGCGGTCGGCGTCGTCGAGGGCCCAAGGGATGCGCTCCTTGATGGTGGCGCCGCGGGGCCCCCGGGTCTTGACCTCGAGGAAGCACAAGTCGGAATCGAGGTAGGAGCGGGTGCGCACCTTGAAGCGCCGCCGGCGCTTGCGGGCCGTGAGGTAATACGCGGCGAGATCGGGGGTGTCGAAATAGGTTGAGGCGTAGGCGAAGGAGCGCTGCCCCTTGATCTCCAGCGCCCGGGACCTGCCCGCGATCCTAGAGGCGAGCGCGTCCAGGAGGCCCTGCGCCGCCTCGATGGGCACGATGTACTTGCGGTCCATGCGGGTCAGGAGGTCCGCAGTGGCGTTGAGCTCGTCGAGGCTGATCGCATCGAGGGTCCCCGTGCTCAGGGCGGGATGCGGTGCTGCGGCGGTCATGATCCTCTCCTGTCTGGGGTGTGGCGGCGGGCTGGTATGGGCGTACGGGCCGAGGCTCGGACGCGGCGGGGCGCAGGGGTGTCACTCCCCGGGCGCGCCGGGCGCGGTGGTGAAGGGGAATGGCGCGCCGACGGGCGTCCCCGCGGGGGCCTGCGGGCCGGTCATGGGGGCCTGCGGGCCGGTCATGGGGGCCGCGATCCCCGCGGACCCGCTCCAGCCGCTCAGGTGGGCCGTGGCCGCGCCGGAGCGGGGAAGGGTGTAGCGGACATCCACGAGCGTGGTGTCATTGACGAGGTCGAGGCTCTGGACGGTGAGGCTGCGAACAGTTCCTCCCAGGAGCGATGCCAGGTGCGTCTTGAGTTCGGCTTCGTTGGGGATGGCGCGGTCCACGGTGATGATCTGGTGGCGGTTGCGCCCCAGGAGCGCGGGGTGGTCGCCGATCCACAGGGAGACGACGACGAGCGCCATGAGCGCGGCGACCATCGCCAGTGACGCAGTTTGGATCCCGCCGAGGAGGCCGAGCGCCAGAGCGGCGAAGAAGTAGGCGACCTCGTGCTGCTCCAACTCGGTGGAGCGCAGGCGGATGATGGACAGCACGCCGAAGAGGCCCAGGCCCAGGCCTGCGGCCACGGACGCCGTCGAGAGCAGGAGGGTGACCGCCAGAACGCCAATGTTGACGCCGATGTACGCGGCCACGAGGTCCTTGCGGTGGTGCCGGCGGGAGTAGAGGGCGCCCACGAGGATGCTGAGCGCGGTGATGTCTGCAGCCATATAGGCGAGGGAGAGGGCGGTCATGAGAAACACTCCTCAGTGTCGAAACTGGCTGATGAGGACTGGTGAAATGCCATGATCCCATGGGCAACCTGTGAGAACAGTGAGAGCGCGCATGAGATTCGCCCCAAGGGCCGGGCCCGCGATGAGCCAGGTCCGAGCCGTGGGACGCGGGAGGGGCGACACGCCGACGCCGCGCTGCGACGTGGATGACTTTTCGATCTCGATCCCCAGGGTGGGGAGGCACCTGGCGAGCGGCGCCTGCCGCGGCTGTGGCTAACGCCCCCGGATTCGTGTCAGACCCCCGCGGCAGCATGGTGACGCGGGTTCGAAGGGGTCGGGGCCCATCGTCCCCGGGGCCGTCGGGCAGCGTCGTCCACCGGCTGTCCACAGGCCTCGGCCCGCTGTCCACAGGGAGGAGGAGTGCTATGCACAGCATCGTGGTGGACACATCATCTTGGGGCGGTGGACCACATCCACCCCTAGGGGTAGTGTTTAGAGCGGCGAGGGACCCGTGCCCTCCCGAGAATGACAACCGTGTGGTTACGCCCGTGGAACCTCCTCATCGCAGTGAGGTCGGGGCGGCCGCAGGGGGCTCCGATCAAGAGGAAGGCCCAGCCATGCCGATCACCGTCTACAGCAAGCCCAACTGCTTCCAGTGCACCGCGACCTACCGCGCCCTGGACAAGGCCGGCCTGTCCTACAGCACGGTGGACATCTCCGTCGACGCCGAGGCCCTCGAGCAGGTCAAGTCCCTCGGCTACGCCCAGGCCCCTGTCGTCATCGCCGGTGGGGAGCACTGGTCCGGTTTCCGCCCGGACAAGATCAAGGGCCTCGTCGCGGCCGCTGAGGCCGTCGCCATCTGAGCCGGCGGCGAGTCGTGCCTGACGCGCCCCTCCTCGTCTACTTCTCCTCCGTCTCGGAGAACACGCATCGCTTCGTCGGGAAGCTCGGCTTCCCGACGAAGCGGATCCCCCTCCTTCCCAAGGAGTCCCCCCTGAGGGTTGACGACGAGTATGTCCTCGTCGTGCCGACCTACGGTGGTGGCGCCGTGAAGGGGGCGGTGCCCAAGCAGGTCATCCGCTTCCTCAACGACGAGCACAACCGATCCCTGTGCCGCGGCGTCATCGCGTCCGGCAATACCAACTTCGGTGAGGCGTACGGCCTTGCCGGGGACATCATCGCCAGCAAGCTCGGGGTGCCCTACCTGGACCGATACGAGTTGCTCGGCACGCCCACCGACGTCGATCGCGTCGCACAAGGATTGGAACAGTTTTGGCAGAAACGCTGACGGACACCGGTCTGGAGCCCTCTGGGGACCCCGAGCTCGACTACCACGCGCTTAACGCGAAGCTCAACCTCTACGACGCGAACGGCAAGATCCAGTTCGACGCCGATCACGCCGCTGCGCGTCAGTACTTCCTCCAGCACGTCAACCAGAACACCGTGTTCTTCCACGACCTCGAGGAGAAGCTCGAGTACCTCACCGAGGAGGGCTACTACGAGAAGCACATCCTCGACAAGTACGACCCGGCCTTCGTCAAGAGCGCCTTCAAGGCCGCCTATGCCCACAAGTTTCGCTTCGAGACTTTCCTGGGCGCATTCAAGTACTACACCTCGTACACGCTCAAGACCTTCGACGGCAAGCGGTACCTGGAGCGCTTCGAGGACCGCGTCACGATGGTGGCCCTCGCCCTGGCCGACGGCGACGAGCAACTCGCCCTGGACCTCGTCGAGGAGATGATGACCGGCCGCTTCCAGCCGGCCACCCCCACCTTCCTCAACGAGGGCAAGGCTCAGCGCGGCGAGCCCGTCTCCTGCTTCCTCGTGCGCATCGAGGACAACATGGAGTCCATCGCCCGCGGCATCAACTCCGCCCTCCAGTTGTCCAAGCGCGGTGGAGGCGTCGCCCTGCTGCTGACCAACCTGCGTGAGATGGGCGCTCCCATCAAGCGGATCGAGAACCAGTCCAGTGGCGTCATCCCCGTCATGAAGCTCCTGGAGGACTCCTTCTCCTACGCCAACCAGCTCGGCGCCCGCCAGGGCGCGGGCGCGGTCTACCTGCACGCGCACCACCCGGACATCATGCGGTTCCTGGACACCAAGCGCGAGAACGCCGATGAGAAGATTCGCATCAAGACCCTCTCGCTCGGCGTCGTCGTCCCGGACATCACCTTCGAGCTCGCCAAGAACAACGAGGACATGTACTTGTTCTCCCCTTACGACGTCGAGCGCGTCTACGGGGTCCCCTTCTCGGACATCAATGTCACCGAGAAGTACCGCGAGATGGTGGACGACGGCCGGATCAAGAAGAAGAAGGTCAACGCCCGCGTCTTCTTCCAGACGCTGGCCGAGATCCAATTCGAATCCGGATACCCGTATGTCATGTTCGAGGACACGGTCAACAAGGCCAACCCCATCAAGGGCAAGGTCGTCATGTCGAACCTGTGCTCCGAGATCCTACAGGTCTCCGAGGCCAGCGAGCTTAACGAGGACCTTTCCTACGCCCATGTCGGCAAGGACATCTCCTGCAACCTGGGCTCCCTCAACATCGCCAAGACCATGGACTCCCCGGACTTCGCGCGCACTATCCGCACGGCCGTGCGCGGGCTGACCGCCGTCTCGGACCAGACGCACCTGCCCAGCGTTCCCTCGATCGACCGTGGTAACCACGAGTCCCACGCCATCGGCCTGGGCCAGATGAACCTGCACGGCTTCCTGGCGCGCGAGTCCATCTTCTACGGCAGCGAGGAGGGATTGGACTTCACCAACGTCTACTTTGCTTCCGTCCTCTTCGCGGCTCTGGACGCCTCCTGCGACCTGGCGATCGAGCGGGGCCAGACTTTCGTGGGCTTCGAGGACTCCGCCTACGCCAGCGGCGAGTTCTTCACCAAGTACACCACGCAGGACTTCGTCCCCGTCACGGAGAAGGTCAAGGCCATCTTCGACGCCTCCAGCGTGCGCGTGCCCACCCGCGAGGACTGGGCGCGCCTGGCCGTCAAGGTCAAGGAGCACGGCCTGTACAACCGCAATCTCCAGGCGGTGCCGCCCACCGGCTCGATCTCCTACATCAACGGCTCGACCTCCTCGATCCACCCGATCGTGGCCAAGATCGAGATCCGCAAGGAGGGCAAGATCGGGCGCGTTTACTACCCGGCTCCCTACATGACGAATGACAACCTGGAGTACTACCAGGACGCCTATGAGATCGGCCCGGAGAAGATCATCGACACCTACGCCGCGGCCACGCAGCACGTCGACCAGGGCCTGAGCCTCACGCTGTTCTTCCCCGACACCGCGACCACCCGCGACGTCAACCGCGCCCAGATCTACGCGTGGCGCAAGGGCATTAAGACGCTCTACTACATCCGCCTGCGCCAGGCCGCCCTTGAGGGGACTGAGGTCCAGGGCTGCGTGAGCTGCATGCTGTGAACGACGGCGGTGGGCTCACGGCAGGTAGGTTGGCGCCATGACTCGGATCACTTGGGACCAGGGGCGTTGGACGCACGAGCCGGCGCGTGCCGAGGTGAGCGGCGGCGACCTGCTCGTCACCGCCGTCGAGGGCTCGGACGCCTGGCGGATCACCTCCTACGGATTCATCCATGACTCCGAGCACGCCCTGCTCGCCGCCTTTCCCGATGACTGCGCCGTAGAGGTCGAGTTCACTGCCGCTTTCCGCGAGCAGTTCGACCAGGCGGGCGTCTTCGTGCGCCTCGACGACGAGCACTGGGTCAAGGCCGGCGTCGAGTACGCCGATGGCGCGTGCCAGGTCGGCGCCGTCGTCACCAGCGGCTCCTCGGACTGGTCCGTCGCCCCCGTGCCCCGGTGGCGCGATCACCGGGTGCTCGTGCGGGTCTCCCGCAGCGGCGGCGCCATGACCGTGCGGGCGGGGCTCGTCGGCGCCGACGGCGCAGCCGACCTGCAGCTCGTGCGAGTCCTTCCGATTCCCGCGGGCGCCCGGGCTGAGGCGGGACCGCTCGTGTGCTCGCCGACCCGCGCGGGTCTGACCGTGCCGATTCACGCCTGGAGGCTCACCGAGCCCGATGCCTCCCTGCACTGACCCGGGCTGAGAGCGAGCCCATCCCGCCGCCTCGGCCGCTCCCAGCGCGGGCGCGCGGCCCCCACCCCGGGGGCGTGGGCATCGCGCCCCATCGACCTCGTCGCGCCCACTGGACACCATGTCGTTATGGATGCTCTGCTCCGCCGACGTCCGGTCTTCCGGACCGCCGTCATCGCCGCCGCCCTCGTGCTCGCGGCTCTCGTCCTCAGCGGCCGTGGGACCGGTGGGGCTCCGGAGGACCCCTTCGAGGGCCGCGAGATGCCCTTTGACTGGAGGTCCGCCCCGGCCTCCACCGCCTCCACGTCGGGGCGGGCGCCGGATCAGACGATGGGCCAGGCCCTTGAGGACGCCCTGGCCGAGCACGCGGACGAGCTCGTCTCCTTCCGCGTCCGCAGCTCCGGAGCCTCCCATGTCAGCAGGTTTAGCGTGCGCCTGGTCCCGCGCGAGGGCCTGGCCACCGACGACCTCCTCGCCCTCGTCGACGACGTTCGAACCGCCTTCTCCCAGAACCTTCCCCCTGAGGCGACGGGCGAGCATCCGAGCGTCAACGCGGTGCTCAAGGTTCTCGTCGAGATGACGGGCGTGATGGACGTGCCCATGGCCCTGGAGATCACCGGCTCCGGGCAGTCCGCTGACCACGGCGCCGAGGCGCGGGTCATCGACGCGGCGCGGACCGTGGACACTCGAGGGGCCCGGAGCGCGATCGTCACCTCGGAGGGCGTCGTCACCCTGACCTACCCTGACGAGGACTCCCTACGCGAGGGGATGGTCGCCCTCGTCTCCGCCCCGCCCACCGGCATGCGGTCCGTCGTCTTCAGGACCGAGACCCGGCGGTGGAAGGTTCGCGTCGTCGTCGAGCCCGGGGACCCGTCGGCGGGTGCCTTGCCGGGCATGGTGGGGCGGATCCTGGACGCCCACGATCCGTGGATCCCCCAGCTCGCCGATGAGCTCGAGCTCCACACGAAGGGCCACGTCCTGACGGTGGGCGGCCTGCGCGGTGACGAGGATGGGCCCGACGCGGACACGGCCGTGGACATCCTGCGCGCCGCCGACGACTGCGGCCGGACCCCCGTCGTCCTGCACGCGGGCGACGCCACCCACCCGACCGGATACCTCGCCTACGCCTGCGTGGGCGGGCGGCTGGAGGTTGACGAGAGCGCCGCGCTCAGCAGCGCCTTCACCAAGCCCGTCAACAACCCCGGGCCGGCCGCGGACCTGCTGGAGGAGGCGCGCCGGTGACCGGCTCAGCCGACGTCGTCGCGCCCCCGGCGCAGGTGCTCCTCCACCCGCTCGACCTTCGCGGTCAACTGGCCGGTGAAGCCCGGTCGGATATCCGCCTTGAGGACAAGGCTGACGCGCGGGCTCACCTCGCCCACGGCCTCGCAGGCGCGCTTGACCACCGCCATGCACTCGTCCCACTCGCCCTCCAGGGTGGTGAACATCGACGTCGTCTCGCATGGCAGGCCCGAATCGCGGCACACGCGCACGGCGCGGGCGACAGCAGCGGACAGCGACCCATCGGGGTCGTCGGTGGTGGAAGGGGACACCGAGAAGGCCACGAGCATGATGCCAGCGTAGGCCGTTGCTCAGCGGGCCGAACCGGTTTCGATCGTGATATCGACCGGTTTCGATGCTGTTTTCTACCGGTCTCGGTGGGAGGGTGGGGCGCAGGTCCAGAGCTCGTCGCACCGGGGGGGCGCTGGCCTCCACCAGCGCGGCGTTGGGAAGATCGACGACGCGCACCCAGTGCGCCGCGGCGACGCGGTCCCTCCCGAAGCTCATGTGCCGCGCCACGAGCCGGGCGGCCAGCTCCTCGATCCCCACCACCAGCATGATGAGCAGGTCGATGCGCTCACGCGCGGCCTGCCACCCGCCGTCCGCCAGCGCCAGGTAATTCCCCTCCGTGACGACCACGCCGCCCCCGGACACCCGCGTGCCCGCGGCCACCGGCTCATGCAGGTCGCGCCGGTAGACCGGCGCCAGCACCTCCTCGCCGCGCCGCACCCGATCCAGGGCCGCCAGGTAGCCGCCCACGTCGAAGGTGTCCGGAGCGCCCTTGCGCCCATGGCGCCCCAGTTCGTCGAGCACCGCGTTGGACATGTGGAAGCCATCCATCGGCACCTCGCCCGCCAGCGCCCCCGCCTTGGCCAGGAGCCCCGTCAGCTCGCGCGCCGTCGTCGACTTCCCGGATCCCGGCGCCCCCGTGAGCCCCACGACCAGGCGCCCACCCGGATCGCGCTCGACCCGCCGCGCCAGGCGTTCGGCCAGGTCGGAGACGAGCCCGGCGGCGGTGCCGCTGCGGGTGATCGGCGGGGCACTGGACGCGTCGGCCTTGGGCAGCATGACTCGATTGTGCTCACACCGATGGCGCGCTCGCACGCCTCAGCCGTCTCCGCCCGCCGCCCACCCGTGCGCTCGGGGGCGCCGTCGAGCCCCGTAGGACGAGCTCGGTGGGGATGATGACGCTCCGCGAGCCATCCCCCACCCCGGAGGCCACTTGTTCCAGGACGAGGCGCACCATCTCCCGCCCAAGGCGCTTGAAGTCCTGGCGGACCGTCGTCAGCGGCGGGAAGCTGAACTCGCCCAGATCCAGCCCGTCGAAGCCGACGACGGACACGTCGGCCGGCACGGAGCGCCCCTGTTCGTGCATGGCGCGGATGAGGCCGAGCGCCATCTCGTCATTCGCGCACAGCACGGCCGTCACCCCGGGGTCGGCGGCCAGGCGCAGGCCCGCTCGGTACCCGGACGCCGCGCTCCAGTCCCCGGGCAGCGGCTCGGGCACCGGCGCGCCGGCCTCCCGCAGGCTCGCCGCCCATGCGGCGCGGCGGATGAGCGCGGATTGCGAGCCCTCGGGGCCGGCCACGTGATGGACGGCCCGGTGCCCCAGGGCGAGCAGGTGACCGACGGCCTCGCGCACCCCGCCGGCCTGATCCGCGCTGGCCGAGGGGTAGTGGCCCATGAGCGCGGAGTCCGAGACGGCCACGGGCATGGTCGGCGGCAGGGCGAGGTGCTCGCGCCCCGCCCGTCCCGCCTGGACGACGACGAGCCCGTCGATCGCCTGGTGGGTAAGCCGGACCGCCGCCGCGCGCATGTCATCGGACTCGGGCCGCTCCACTTGCGCGAGGCTCACCGCGTAGCCCGCGTCCGTCGCCTCCTCGACGACGCCCGCCGTGGTCAGGGCCTCACCGGTGCGCTGGATCTGCTGGGTGAGGACGCCGATGGTCTTGAAGGAGCCCAGGCGCAGCGCCTGAGCCGCGCGGTTGGGGGAGTAGCCGAGCTGGCTCATGGCCCGTAGAACGCGCTCGCGGGTGGCCGGGCGAACATTGCTGGCGCCCATGGACACGCGGGAGGCCGTCTGCGTGGAGACGCCGGCCAGGCGGGCGACATCGCCGAGCGACGGCGCCCCCGAACTCCTGCTCCCACCGGCCATGGCGCGAGGCTATCAGGGGCGGGTCCCGGCATTCTGGCACCCGTTCATGGGGACGTTCCCATGGGGGAGCCGAGGCGATGACCGATGCCCTGACGTGCGCGGAGACAGTCTCTTTCCTGTGTCGCGAGTCGCTCGCATGATAACGTCAACATTGAAGGGCTCGAACGGGACGCGTCGGAGCGGCCCGGCCCCAAGGCCGCCAGTCGCAGGAGACCGCAAGCGATGATCATCCCCCGACACTATGAGGACCTCGGCGTCCTCCATGAGAACACCCTCCCTGCCCGCTCCTACTACGTCCCCGCCTCCACCCCGCCCGACCCCAGCCCCTGGAAGCGCCAGGACTCCGACCGCTTCCAGCTCCTGTCGGGCACCTGGCGCTTCGCCTACCTGCCATCGGTCCACGACCTCACCACTCCCTTCTGGGAGGGCCAGGCCGCCCCGGGCGCAGCCGCCGCCCTCGACTTCGCCGAGGTGCCCGTGCCCAGCACCTGGCAGCACACCGGCTACGACCACCACCAGTACACCAACGTCCGCTACCCCATCCCCTTCGACCCGCCCCGCGTCCCCCAGGACAACCCCTGTGGCGCCTACCTGCGCGAATTCGACTACGCCCCCATTGTCGAGGCCCCCTGCGCGCACCTCGTCTTCGAGGGCGTCGACTCCTGCTTCTACGTCTGGCTCAACGGCGCCTACGTCGGCTACAGCCAGGTCTCCCACGCCACGAGCGAATTCGACGTCACCGAGCACATCCGCCCCGGCGCCAACCGCCTCGCCGTCCTCGTCCTCAAGTGGTGCGACGGCACCTACATGGAGGACCAGGACAAGTTCCGCACCAGTGGCATCTTCCGCGACGTCTACCTCCTGTCCCGCCCGCGCGCCTCCCTCCTCGACTACGCCGTCACCACCACCCTCGGCGACGGCGACAGCGCTCCCGCCGCCGTCGAGATCCGGGCCTCCTACCGGGGTGGGGCCGTCCCCACCAGGGCAGTGCTCACGGACCGCGACGGCGTCAAGATCGCCTCGGGCGCCTTCGAGCCCGACGTCGTCCCGGCAGCGGGCGCCACCGGCGCTGAGGCGGTCGACGACCAGGCCGACGCCCCCTACACCCACCGGCTGCGGCTGGAGGTCCCCCATCCACATCCCTGGACCGCGGAGGACCCCTACCTCTACACCCTCACCCTCATCACTCCCGGCGAGTCCATCGCCGACCGCGTCGGCCTGAGGGAGGTCAGCGTCGACGGCGTCGTCGTGCGCCTCAACGGGCGGCCCATCACCCTGCGCGGCGTCAACCGCCATGACTCCGATCCTGTCACCGGGCCCGCCGTCGCCCTCACCCACATGCAGCGCGACCTGCGGCTCATGAAGGAGCACAACATCAACGCGGTGCGCTCCTCCCATTACCCGAACGACCCCCGCTTCTACCAGCTCTGCGATGAATACGGCCTCTACGTCATGTCCGAGGCGGACAACGAGAGCCATGGCGCCCAGGCCCGCTTCCTTGCCGACCCCTCCTGGGACAACCAGGTCGAGCACTGGAACGAGCCCATCGCCGACAACCCTGAATGGATCGGGGCCACCGTCGACCGCATGCGCCTGTGCGTCCACCGGGAGAAGAACCGCCCCAGCGTCATCGCCTGGTCGGCTGGCAACGAGTGCGCCTACGGATGCACTTTCGAAGCGGCGCTGGCCTGGGTCAAAGGCTTCGACCCCACGCGCCTGACTCACTACGAGAGCGCCATCCACCGCAGCTCCAGGCGCGCCTACGACTACTCCGATCTCGACCTCTACTCGCGGATGTACCCCAGCCTCGACGAGATCCGCGCCTACCTCGACTCCGGCCCGGACAAGCCCTTCCTCCTCGTGGAGTACTGCCACGCCATGGGCAATGGCCCCGGCGACCTTGAGGACTACTGGGAGATCATCCGGGCCGATGAGCGCATGTGCGGCGGATTCGTCTGGGAGTGGTGCGATCACGCCGTCGCCGCCGGCACCGCCCCGGACGGTCGCGCCATCTACCTCTACGGTGGGGACAGCGGCGAGCGGGTCCATGACGGCAACTTCTGCGTGGACGGCCTCGTCTCACCGGATCGCGTGCCCCACTCCGGGCTCGCCGAGCTCAAGAACGTCCAGCGCCCCGCGCGCGTGGTCTCCTACGACGCTAAGGCCGGTGCCCTCACCCTGCGCAACGAGCTCGACCACACCGACCTGGCCTCCTACGCCCGCGTGACCTACGAGCTCACCCGCGACGGCGAGAGCCTGGCCAGCGGGGACATCCCCTTGACGGCTCCCATCCCGCCCCACGGCGAGGCCCGCCTCCCGCTACCCCTGAGCATCCCGGACACCGGGCGCTGCCACCTTGTCATCACCTACCGTCTCGCCCGCGACGAGCCCCTTCTCCGCGCCGGCCACGAGCTCGGATTCGATGAGGTCGCCCTGCCCGGCGCGGATCGCCGCCACCGGGCGGTGGCCGCCCTGGATGAGCGCCCCGCCCCGCAGGGCCCCGTGACCGCCACGCGCAGCGGGGCGCGGATCGACGTCGTCGCCCCCGGGCTCACCTGCTCCTTCGATACGCGCACCGCCCTGCCCACGAGCATCCGCGCCGGCTCGGCCGAACTCCTGGACCGCCCGGCCGAGCTCATCATCTGGCGCGCCCCCACGGACAACGACCGCCATATCCGCGCCCAATGGGAGCGTGCCGGCTACCACTGGGCGACGGCGCGCGCTGAGGGCCTGCGGGTCGTGGAGCCCTCCGGGGAGGGCTGCGTGGTCCTGAGCGGTGAGATCGCCATGGTCGCCCCCGCCCTCCAGCCCGCCCTGCGCGGCACCATCACCTGGACCGTCCGGGCCGACGGCGATATCGACCTCGCGCTCGACATGAGCCGCGCCGAGGGATTCCCTGCCCTTCCGCGCCTGGGCCTGCGGCTCTTCCTCCCAGAGGGGATGGACCGGGTCTCCTACTACGGGCTGGGCCCTGGCGGCGCCTACGTCGACAAGCGCCGCGCCAGCCGCCACGGTGAGTTCACCGCGGCCCTGCGTGAGCTGCACGAGGACCACATCAACCCCCAGGAGAACGGCAGTCATGCCGACTGCGACTACGTTGCCGTCGTCAGCGGTGATGGGGCGGGAGGGGTGGCGCCGGGCGGGCGGGGCCCCGGACTGACCGCCATCGGCCGCAGCCCCTTCTCCTTCAACGCCTCCCCCTACACCGCGGAGGAGCTGACGGCCTGCCGCCACAACACCGAGCTCGTCGAGTGCGGCTCCACGGTCCTCACCCTCGACGCTGCCATGGCGGGCATCGGGTCGAACAGCTGCGGGCCCGTCCTGGCCGAGCGCTACCGGGTGGCCGAGCGCGACCTCGCCCTGACCTTCACCCTGCGTCCGAGCCGCCATGATCATCGCGACACTTGCCATCCCCTCGTCACTGGGGGACGCGGCGAGGAGGAGCAGGCCAGCTCGCGGGAGTAGTGAGCGCCACGGCGGCGGGCCCGCGGCGCGGGCTGGGCGCCGCCGGGCGCCGTCGTTAGCATGGGCGCACCGCGGCCAGCCCGCGGGCGCCCACCCCTTTCGGAGGAACAACATGCACGAGCCCATCAAGCTCATCGACCGCGTTCAGGCGATCAACTGGAACCGCCTCGTCGACGACAAGGACCTCGAGGTCTGGGACCGCCTCACCGGGAACTTCTGGCTGCCCGAGAAGGTGCCGCTGTCCAACGACATCCAGTCCTGGGCCACCCTGAACGAGGCCGAGAAGAACATGACCACCCGCGTGTTCACCGGCCTGACCCTCCTGGACACCATCCAGGGCACCGTCGGCGCCGTCTCCCTCATCCCCGACGCCCGCACCCCCCATGAGGAGGCGGTGTACACCAACATCGCCTTCATGGAGTCCGTGCACGCCCGCTCCTACTCCTCGATCTTCTCCACCCTCATCTCGACAGCGGAGATCGACGAGGCCTTCCGCTGGAGCGAGGAGAACGAGAACCTCCAGCGCAAGGCCCAGATCATCCTCAACTACTACCGGGGTGACGATCCGGAGAAGCGCAAGGTCGCCTCCACCATGCTGGAGTCCTTCCTCTTCTACTCCGGCTTCTATGCCCCCATGTACTGGTCCAGCCACGCCAAGCTCACCAACACCGCCGACCTCATCCGCCTCATCATCCGCGACGAGGCCGTGCACGGCTACTACATCGGCTACAAGTACCAGCTCGCCGTGCGCGAGTCCTCCGAGGAGCGTCAGGCCGAGCTCAAGGAGTACACCTTCGACCTGCTCATGGAACTCTACGACAACGAGGAGTCCTACACCGAGAGCCTGTATGACGAGCTGGGTCTGACCGAGGACGTCAAGAAGTTCCTGCGCTACAACGCCAACAAGGCCCTCATGAACCTGGGCTACGAGGCGCTCTTCCCGGCCGAGGCCGTCGATGTCAACCCCGCGATCATCGCCTCCCTGTCCCCCAACGCGGACGAGAACCACGACTTCTTCTCCGGCTCCGGCTCCTCCTACGTGATGGGCACCGCCGAGGCCACCGAGGACGACGACTGGGACTTCTGACGTGACCGCGCGGGGGCCCGCCCCCGCCGGCCCCGCCGGGTCCGCAGGCTCCGCCGGCCCCGCCCATCCGGCCCGGTGGGTAGCGCGATCCATGGCGCGACCAGCCGCGGCGCAGCATGCTTGAGCCATGAGGTTGATCGATCGCCGGGCAGAGGCGATCGTTCCTGGTCGACCTCCATGCGGCATCCGATCACGCGCCCTGGGTGGGCCGGGTGGAAAGGCGGATCGCGCCGCATGACACGGGCCGGGCGGGCCCGGACGCCGAAGGGAGACGGCGCCCGGGCCGCCCTCTCGTTCGGGCCCGTTGTGATCCCATCCGCCAGGCCGGCGCGCCCCGCTACCCTGGCCCCATGAGCGACTACCTCGTGGGCCCCAGCGCCGACGACCCCACCGGCGAGCCCGCCCCAGCGCCGACGATCCCGCCGCTGCCGGCGCATGTGCGCTTCGGCATCCCCTTCAACGGGGTCGTCCCCCTGTGGTTCGACGGCGATCAGATCGCCTGGTACCGGCCCGCCGATGGCACCGACCTCGCCGATGTCCTGGGCCTAGGGCACGTGGAGACCGAGCCCGGGCCCTCCTCCGTGCCCGAAGGGTGGGCTGAGCGCGTCGAGTTCGGGACGCTGGAGGAGGGGGGCCTGCGCCTGCGCGCGGAGGGCCCCACCGGGCGGCGCGCCATCAATGACGTCGGCAGGGGCGTCCTCGTCCCCCTCGGCGGGCCGTTGAGCGTGCCCGAGGCGATGAGCGGGGGCTTCGACACGGCATCCTTCGCCGTCCACATCGCCCGGCTCATGCTGAGGGCGGCGCGCGACGGCGCCATCCTCGTGTTCACCCTGCGCGCTCCTCGCGACCCCGAGGCCCACCACATCCTCTCCGTGCCCTCCGAGGTGGACTCCCAGCGCGTCATGCGCTTCCACCTGGGGACGCTTATGGAGATGGAGGGAGGCGCCTGGGACAAGGCGGATCGCCGGGGCGGCATGTCGCTGCTCGACCTGTCCATCCCCTACGAGTCCCTCCTGGCCGGCGCTGGTCCCGAGGCCGAGCAGGGCCTGGACGCCGGCCTGCTCATCGAGCTCGCCGAGCCCGTCGTCGCCTGCCTGCTCAAGCCCGGCTTCCCCTTCGCCCTGGGCTGCTCCTACGTGATGCCCCAGCAAGGCTGAGCGCCCCCGGGCCGCGCCGCTCAGCGGCCCCGCGCCAAGGCGGTGATGCGGGACATGAACTCGGCGAGGAACCTCTCGGTGTCCACGGCCACGGCCGCCCGGCTCGTCCTCGGGGCGCTCAGGCGCGCCACGTCCCCGATGGTGCGCCCCCGAGTCGGGCCGGCCAGATCCACCGCGAGATTGATGGGCAGCATCGTCACCAGGGAGGGGTCCACGGCGACGCCGACCGCCAACGGGTCGTGCAGGCCGCAGCCGCCGAGCCCGGGCGCCGTCGTCTCATAGGCCCGGATGTAGTAGTCCGTCATATCCGCCAGGAACGTGCCCGCGGCCGTGCCCAGATCGCGCCAGCGCCGCGTGTGCTCGTAGGTGAGCAGGGTCTGGAGGGTGACGTCGAGGCCGACCATCGTCGCGCTCACCCCCGAGCGCAGGACGGCGTCGGCGGCCTCCGGGTCCTGGCTGATATTCGCCTCCGACCACGGGCTGACATTCCCGCTCACCGTGAGCGCCCCGCCCATGAGCACCACGGTCAGCCGCTGAGCCAGGCCGGGGTCCTTCTCCAGGGCGGCGGCCAGGTTGGTCAGCGGACCCGTGGGCACGTACACGAGGTCCTCCCCGTGGGTCCGGGAGGCCTCGATGATGAAGTCGACGGCGCTCGTCCCCTCCGCGGCGCGGGGCGAGGGAGTGAGCGCCACATCGCCCACGCCATTGCGGCCGTGGATGAAGGCGGAGATCTCCAGAACCTCGAAGCCGTCGCGGGCCAGGGCGTGAGGCAGGCCGGGGTAGACGGGCACATGCGGCGCTCCGAGCAGGTCGAGCACCGCCAGGGAGTTGCGCGCCGAGTCCTCCACGAGGACGTTGCCGTAGGTGGTGGTGATGCCGATGAGCTCGGCCTCCGGGCTGCCCAGGGCGTAGGCGATCGCCAGGGCGTCATCGATGCCGGTGTCCAGGTCCAGAATGAGCTTGCGGGTCATGATTCGCTCCTCCCTCACCAGACGAACAGGCCGACCATCCCGGCCGACAGCAGCGAGACGAGGATCCCGGACAGGAGCATCCGCCCCACGTTCTTGGAGATGAGGTCATTGCGCTCCTTGTCCACCAGGCCCTTGAAGCAGCCGATGATCATGCCCAGCGTCCCGAAGTTCGCGAAGGACGTCAGGAAGACCGTGACCACCGCCTGGTAGTGGCGCGCGTAGCCGCTGATCTCACCGCTCACCTGCCCCATGGCCACGAACTCGTTGGTGACCAGTTTCAGGCCCATGATCTGGGACATGTCCCAGGCAGTGGAGGTGTCCAGGCCCAGCAGGAGCGCGGGCGCGTACATGACGACGCCGAGCGCCGACTCCAGGGAGAGCGGCTCCCAGATTGCTCCTAGGATCTTGTCGATAAGGGCCGCCAGGGCCACGAAGGTGATGACGTTGGCGGTGATGATGAGGATGAGCTTTCCCGCGCCCAGGATCGAGTCGCCCAGGAAGGAGAAGAACGGCTCCTTCGCGGGCCGGCTCGCCGCGCGTCCCGGGTCGCGGCGCGCGACCCTGGTGGCCAGGGCGGCCAGGCCTCCGAGGGCGTTGCCGCGGCTCGGCGAGCCCGGGCCAGCGGCGGCCGGATCGGCGCCCGCGCTGGTGGCCGCGGCGGCGCCCGCGCCCGCGCCGCCCTGGGCGCCGTCGGCGTCCCCGGAGTCGTCGCCTCCTTCGTAGGTGACGATGATGTCCTCCTCGGGCGGCACGTGGACGGGGTAGAGCATGGAGGTGACGATGAGCGCGTTGAGGCAGTTGATGGGCACCGCCGTCAGCACGAACTCCGCCGGAACGATCTGGATGTAGGCCGCCAGGATCGACGCCGTCACGCAGCTCATCGACATCATGGCGATGGCGACGTTGCGCGCCGGGCTCATCCGCTGCACCTGCAGCTTGGAGACCGCCAGGGCCTCCGTGTTGCCCAGGAACATCATCTCGATGGAGTAGAAGGCCTCGAACTTGGGCTGGCGGGTGACCGCGCTGAGCCCCCGGCCGATCCACTTGATGATCCAGGGCAGGAAACCGATATAGGTGAGGATGTCGAAGACGGGCACCACCAGCAGGATCGGCAGCAGGGCGCTGACCACGAAGTTCACGGGCGCCGGGTTCACGCCCTCGGCCCCCACCCAGTTCGACAGGGCGAAGTTGATGCCCTTCCAGGCCACGGAGACGAGCTCGTTGAAGCCCGCGGCCGCGCCCTGGACGGCCGCGCGCCCCCAGGTGAAGCTCGTGAGGACCCAGGCGATCACGAGGTTGAGGGCGGTCAGGATCGCCACGGACTGCCAGGGGATCTTCTTGCGGTCATGGGAGAGCAGCCAGCCCGCCGCCAGGAAGACGGCGAGGCCCAGGACGTTGATGGCCAGGTACATGGATCGGTTCCTTCGAGAGACGTGTGGGGGTCAGGGAGGGGATGAGTCAACCGAGGCGCGCGAGTGCGTCGGCCACGAGCGCCCAGAAGCGCTCGGTGTCCAGGCCTATCCCCACCTGGGTGGTGCAGGCAGGGTCGGAGTCGTCGACGAGCGCGCGCATGTCGGCCACGGTCATCCCGTAGGTCAGCGCGCCGCGCAGTTCGACGTCGATCGGGCAGCGCCTAGTGGGGACGAGGCTCGGGTCGATGACGCGGGCGACGGCGCAGGGGTCGTGCGTGGGCGGATCCGGGAAGGCCTCTTGGTCCCGGTAGGTGGAGCGGAAGAAGTCCATGAGCCCGCCGACGGCATCGGCCAGGCGCGGGTTCGCCCCGCACAGGGCCGCCTGGACCTCGGGAGTGCACAGCGCCCGATGGGTGACGTCCAGCCCGATCATGGTCACGGGCCAGGACTCGCTGAACACGATCTGGGCTGCCTCGGGGTCGCACAGGATGTTGAACTCGGCCACCGGCGTCGCGTTGCCGACCCCGTAGGCGCCGCCCATCAGGACGATCTCCTTGACCCGCGCGACGATGCGCGGCTCCAGGCGGGCCGCCATCGCGATATTCGTCAGCGGACCCGTGGGGACGATCGTGATCGTCCCGGGCTCACGGCCCATGATCGTCTCGATGAGCCAGTCGACAGCGTGCTGGGCGGCGAGCGGCCGGGACGGTTCGGGCAGGTCGACGCCGTCGAGACCGGTCTCGCCGTGGATATAGGCGGCGTCGATGGGCTGGCGGATGAGGGGGCGCCGGCAGCCGGCGTGGATGGGCACCTCCGGGCGGCCCGCGAGCTCGCAAACGGCGCGGGCGTTATAGGTGACCTTGTCCAGGCTGTGGTTGCCGCCGATCGTCGTGATGCCGATCAGATCGACATCGGGGCTTCCCAGGGCGAGGAGGATCGCGATGGCGTCATCATGCCCCGGGTCGCAGTCGAGGATCATCGTGGTGGTCACATTCGACTCCTTTGTCAGCGTGACTGCCAGGGGGAACTCGCCGGTCGCGCGCCGGACATGCGGCGAGCATGCCGGCGCCCCCTGATCAACAATCGCCCATACTAGGCCATCGACCATCAGAAAAGGCAGGGATGGCAGGGGAATGGGCGGTACCCTGATAGTCCGTCCGCCCAAGCGAAGGAGCTGCATGCCATGGGGCGCGTCATCGTCGTCGGGTCGATCAACCAGGACATCACCGTCACCGTCGAGCGCTTCCCCGCGCCGGGGGAGACCCTGGCGGGGACGTCCACGAGCTACCGGCTTGGCGGCAAGGGCGCCAACCAGGCCGCGGCCGCCGCGCACGGGGGCGCTGAGGCCCTGCTCGTCGGCCGCGTCGGCGGGGATGCCGCGGGCATCACCCTGCGCGAGGATCTGCGCAGCCACGGCGTGGACGTGAGTGCGCTGCGCACCGATGAGGAGATCACCACCGGCATCGCGTTCATCACCGTCAGCGCCGCCGGGGAGAACACGATCATCCTCGACGCCGGCGCCAACGCCCGCGTCACCGGCGCTCAGGCCGCAGAGGCGATCGATGCGGGCGCCGATGACATCATCGTCCTCCAGGGGGAGATCCCGGCGGCGACCAATGAGGAGATCATCGAATGGGCCCACCGGGCCGGTGCCCGCGTGGTCCTCAACCTCGCGCCCGTCTACCCGATCGCGCCGGACGCCCTGGCCAGTGTCGACGTGCTCGTGGTCAATGAGACCGAGTGCGGGCTCGTGCTGGGCTCGCCCGCGCCCAGCACTCCGGAGGAGGCGATCACGGCGGCGGCCGCCCTGCGTGAGCGGGGGATCGAGGGCGTGCTCGTCACGCTCGGCGCCGCCGGGGCGGTGTGGGCCTGCGCCGAGGGCAGCGGGCATGTGCCGGCCATTGATCTGGGGCCCGTGGTGGATACGACGGGCGCCGGGGACGCGAGCGTCGGCGTGCTCGCCGCCGCCCTCGCCGCGGGGCACGGCTTCGCCTCGGCCGTGGCCGAGGGCATGCGCGCCGGCTCGACGGCGGTCCTCGCCGCCGGCGCCGCCGCCTCCTACGCGGCCATCGCCCCCGTCTCCCCCGCCTCCTGAGCGAGACCGGTCGAAATCACGATCGAGACCGGTCGCGGTTCTCAAGCGCCACTCCCGCACCAGCCCCGCGGGACCGGGCACCACCTCCCGGCACCGTCGTCCCCCATGCGACACCAGTGCCCGTCGCGTTTCGTGGGGGCGGCTGATACGGCGCCTGGAGCGCAGGGTCGCAGCGGCCGCCAGTAGGGCCCTCCACTTCAGAAGCGGCGGCGCGCGGCGCATGATGGGGCCATGAGCGCTGATCGAGGACCCGCCGACCCCACTGACCGCCCCTCTCACCCCCGTCGAACCGCCCGCCCCGACCCGCCCGACCTCTCGCGGCCCACCCGGCCCTGCGACGCCATCCAGGAGCTCATGGCCGCCGAGACTGAGGCGCGGCGCCTCGCGGCCGGCCCCGCCCCGGCCCTCGCCGACGGCGCAGGCGCCCCCGCCGCGCTGCGCTCCGTTCTGGCTGACATCGTCGCGCGCCTCGCCCCCGAGCTCCTCTCCCTGTCCCATGACCTGCACGCCCATCCCGAGGTCGGCCATGAGGAGCACCACGCGATGGCCGCCGTCGCCGGCCTCCTGCGCGCCCACGGAATCGAGCCCGAACTGGGGGTTTTCGGCATGGAGACCGCCCTCCGCGCGAGCATCGGGCCCGTCGCGCCCGCCGGCATCTCCGACGGCGCGGCCTCCGCCATGGGCGGCACCGCGTCCTCCCACCCCGGCACCATCGCGATCCTCGCCGAGTACGACGCGCTGCCGGGCATCGGCCACGCCTGCGGGCACAACGTCATGTGCGCCAACTCCGTGGGGGCTTTCCTCGCCCTGGCCGCCCTTGAGGCCGAGCGCCCCGGGAGCCTGCCGGGCGCCGTCGTCCTGACCACCACCCCCGCCGAGGAGTGCTCCACCGCCAAGGAGGCCCTCGCTCAGGCCGGCATGCTCGACGGCATCGACGCCGCCATCCAGACCCACTCCTACGCCGCCGACGTCACCCACCAGACCTGGCTCGGGCAGCGGCGCATGCGCGTCACCTACCACGGCATCCCCGCGCACGCCTCCTCCCAGCCCTTCATGGGCCGCAACGCCCTTGACGCTGCTACCCTCGCGCTGACCGGCATCGGGTTGCTGCGCCAGCAGATCCTGCCCATGGACCGCATCCACGCCGTCGTCACCCATGGCGGTGACGCCGCCAACATCATCCCCGAGCGCGCCGAGCTCAACGCCTTCATCCGGTCCAAGGACCTGACCACCCTGCGCGACCTCGTGGCCCGGGTGGAGGACGTCTTCCGCGGCGCTGCCCTCATGACCGGTACCGGCGTTGAGATCACCCCGGACCCCCACCCCAATGAGATGCCCGTGCGGGACAACGCCGCCCTCCTGGCCTCCTGGGTGCGCGCCCAGCGCGAGCGTGGGCGCGAGCCCCTGCCCGCCGGCGTTCTGCCCGAGACCATCGCCGCGGGCACGGACTTCGGCAACGTCTCGCAGCGCGTGCCCGGCATTCACCCGCTCATCAAGATCACCACGGGCGGTGACGTCGCCCTCCACACCCCCGCGATGGCCGAGGCGGCAGGCTCGCCCACCGGGGATGCCGCCTGCCTCGATGGCGCATACGGGCTCGCCTCCGTGGCCCTCGACTGGCTCCATGACGCCGAGGTGCGCGAGGCCGCCAGGGCGGACTTCGAGGCCACCGGCGGGGCCGTCGACGTCGCCTCCTTCTGGGACGAGTGAGGGGCGCGTCGGCGCGGGCCGCGCCTGGACCCACCCGCGGCGCGCCCGGGCCTTGCCCGCGAGCGCGGCCCGCGAGCGCGGCCCGCGAGCGACCGATGCGTCTGAGGCCACGGGCGCCTGACCCGCCGCCCGGCTGGAGGCGCCCGTGCGCACGCGATGGGAGCGTTCGGCACGCTCGCGAGGCGGCTCGCCAGATGAATCGTTGGAATGGCGCGGGTCGTGCTCTCAAAGCCGAGTCTCGTATGTGCATTCGACGTCAGAATGCACATACGAGGTTTTCCGTGAAGTTCAGTTCAACGTGATTCCAGCGAAAAGTCGATGATCCAGGCCGTCTGAGCGTGTCAACCCCCGGATTCTCGGCCGGCCTCAGGCGGTCAGCGCCTCGCGCATGACGTCCAGGCCCACACTGCCCAGGCGCAGCGCCCTGGCATGGAAGGCCTTGAGGGAGTCATCGGCCCCTGCCGCGCGCGCCGCCGCCAGCGAGGCGTCCCGCGCCTCCTCCCACAGGCGCTGACCGACGGCGTACGACGGAGCCTGCCCTGGCCAGCCCAGGTAACGGTCCAGCTCGAAGCGCAGGAAGGACTCGCCCATCGCGGCATTGGCCCTCAGGAAGGCCCATGCTGAGCCCGCGTCCCAGTGCCCCTCGCCCACACCCGGCAGGGCGGCGAGCTCGGCGGGCCGCTCCTTGCGCAGGTGCACGCCGATATCCAGCACGACTCGCGCCGCCCGCAGCCGCTGGGAATCCAGCATCCCCATGCGGTCGGCCGGATCTTCCTGGAAGCCGAGGTCCGCCATGAGCCGCTCGGCGTACAGGGCCCAGCCCTCGCCGTGCCCGCTGACCCAGCAGCCGTGGCGCCGCCAGGAATTGAGCTCATCGTGCAGAAGGGTTTGCATGCCGATCTGAAGGTGATGCCCCGGCACCCCCTCGTGGAACACCGTGGTGCGCTCCTGCCAGGTCGCGAAGTCCTCCGTCCCGGCCGGAACGGACCACCACATGCGGCCCGGGCGGGAGAAGTCGTCGCTCGGCGCGGTGTAGTAGATGCCGCCGGTGGACGACGGTGCGATCCGGCACTCCAGGGAGCGCAGGGGAGCGGGGATGTCGAACTGGGTGCCGTCGAGCGCCGAGATCGCCGCGTCCGAGGTCTCCTGCATCCACGCCCGCAGCGCCGCCGTGCCGCGCACCTGCCGCGAGGCGTCGGCGCCCAACCGCTCCAGGGCCTCGGCCACGGTGGTCCCCGGCCCGTAGAGCGAGGCCGCGATGGCCCGCTGCTCGGCGTCAATGGCCGCCAGGCGCTCCCGGCCCCACTCGTAGGTCCCGTCCAGGTCGATGCGCGCGCCCAGGAATTGCCGGCTGAATCTCTCGTAGCGCTCACGGTCGACGGCGTCGTCGCCGGTGGCGAGCGGGAAGACATCGGCGGCCAGCCAGCGGGCCGCCTCGGCGTAGGCGGCGCGGGCCTCGCGTGCGGCCGCCCGCAGGTCCGCGGTGAGGGCGGCGGGCAGAGCGCCTCCGTCGGCGAGGCGCGCCTCCTCGATCAGCGCTGTGAAGGACGACGACGCCTCCCCGGCCTGGTCCTGGGCCTGCTTGATGCAGGCGCGCACCTGCCGGGCGGCGGGGGCGAGCCCGCGCGCGGCCGCGACCCGCAGCGACTCGCGGTGCCCGGCGAGCGCCCCGGGCACCGCCCGTAGGGCGGAGGCGAAGTCCTCCCAGTCGCCCGTGGTGGCCATGGGGTGGTTGTCGAAGGTGTCGCGGATCGTCTGGATCGGAGAGGCGATGTTGTTCAGCGCCCGCAGGTCCTCGCCGGCCTCGTGCGACTCGTCCTCGACGCCGAAGCGCTCGCGCATGGCTGCGATCGTCACACGGTCGACGTCGTCAACGGGGGTGGCGGCATCGAGCGCGGCCCGGGTCTGGGCTCGCAGATCGGCCAGGGCCGAGAAGCCGGCGGGGGAGTAGTCGTCCAGGGCGCCGCCCCGGCCGGGCAGGCCGGAGTAGAGGGCGAACTCGGGGGATAGCGCCGCCAGGCGCTCCACATGGCGCTCGGCGACCGCGTCGACCGCGGTGGGCGTGCGAGGGGACGTGGGGCGCGCGGGGGTCCCGTGGGGCGCGCGGGGATCAGTCATGGGGGCGAGCCTGGCACGATCGGGTCATGATCTCGAATCCCATCGGCTCCGCCCCCGGCGAGCCTTACGTCCTGCCCGCCCCGCGCGACCCCGGCGGCCCCTACCGGGTCATGATGGTGTGCACGGGCAACATATGCCGCTCCGCGATGGCGGAGATGGTCCTCCTCGATCGGCTCGGTGCGGCGGGCCTGGCCGGGCGCGTGGAGGTGGCCTCCTCCGGGGTGTCCAGCGAGGAGCGCGGCAACCCGATGGATTCGCGGGCCAGGCGCCTCCTGCTCAGCAGCGGCTACAGCGAAGGCCGCGACGGCGCGGTGGCGGCGCGCATCGCCTCGCACCGGGCCCACCGCATCACGGATGCCGAGATCGCGGGCTCCGATCTCATCCTGGCGATGACCGCCTCGCATGAGCGCGAGCTGGTTCGCCGCGCGCAGCGGGCGGGCGTGGTCATTGACGAGCCGGAGGGGGTCCGGGGCGCGGGGCGGCGTATCCTCATGTTCCGCGAGTTCGACCCTGAGAGGGCGGCGGATCTGGCGGCGATCGCGGAGGGGCTGGTCTCCCGGTCTCGGCTCGACGCGCCCGACCCGTGGTACGGCGGGATGGAGGACTTCGAGGACACCCTGGCGACGATCGAGCGCGTCGTCGACGAACTCACCCCCGCCCTGTCCACCCTCATGCGAGACCGGTAGATATAACGATCGAGACCGGCCGGTTGTCCACAGGCCCTCCTCGTCCCGCAAGAGCGGAGGCGGGCCTGTGGACGGCGAACCGGTCTCGCCGCTGTTTTCGACCGGTCTCGCGCGGATTGATCAGTGAGAGGGTTGGGGGAGGCGGGCGCTGAGCCAGCCGGTGAGGGTCGCCAGGTACTCGCCGCGGGCGGGCTCGGGGGAGAGCGTCAGGTCGTGCACCCCGCCGGGGATCTGCCGCACGGTGACATCCTCACCGAGGAAAGGCGCGCGCTCCACCATCTGCGTGACATCGAGCACCGTGTCCGCCCGCAGCACGGCCTCGCGACCGGCGCCGGGAGCCGCCGACGCGGTCGAGCAGCACAGGAGCACCGGCGCCTCGATCCCCAGGCCATGGCGCACCCGCCGCTGCAGGCGGCGCACGCTCGTGAGGAAGCCCGCTCGCGCCGGCCAACCGGGCGAGGGCTTGAGCGCGAGGTCCCAGTCCCACTCCCCGCCCCACTTGACGTGCAGGGAGCGGGCGTAGGGGTCGGCCTCGAAGGCGTCCTCGTCATCCGCCTGCGGCGCCGCCGGGTTCGTGATGACCCGCCCCGGCATCCACCGCGACATGAGGTCCACCGCCGCGGTGCCGTAGGAGCGCATGAAGCCCGAGGCGTTGAGATCCAGCCATGGGGAGTTCAGCGTGACGGCCGCGAGCTGTCCCGGGTGGTCCGCCGCCCACAGCACCGCGGACAGCCCGCCCGTGGAGTGCGCGTTGAGGACGACGGCGTCGTGCCCCTTGTCCTCGCGCAGGATCCGCACCGCCTCGGTGATCTCTTCGTCGTAGACGAGCAGGTCCGTGGTGTCGTGCGGGAAGGAGCCCTCGGGCAGATCGGCGCCCGCCCGCCCGCAGCCGCGCATCTCCAGGGCGTAGAACTCGTAGCCCGCCGCATCGAGCGCGGCCGACAGGTGCGTCTGGAAGAAGTAGTCGGTGCGGCCGTGGATGTACAGCACCGCCCGCGCGTGCCGGGCGGCGCCGGCATCGCGCTGGTGGACGAGGATCGCGTGATCCGCCCCGGGCGCGGCTTCAGAGGGGGTGACGGGGATGTGGCGCGCCACCCAGGGCTCGCCCAGGAGGTCCGGGATGATCGTGGTCATGCTGGCATCGTAGATCCGGGTGGTCCTTCCCGTGCCGCGTCGTCATTTCGTGACCTTGGTCCCGGAATCGGCGTCTGGCTTGCGCGCCCGTGACTCGGCTTTATACCGTTCTCCCGACCATCCAGAGCAGTTGAGAGACCTGGCTCGATGACGCTGCAGCAACCCCCTGCGATGGTGAGGGTGCTTCCGCCAGGACCGATGGAGGACTCATGAGCGATCCAAACCCGGGTACCGAGCCGGTCAAGGCCGACGCCGTCGGCACTGGCGCGCTCGCCGATGCGGGATCGGCGGACGGCTCGATGATCTCCCTGCGCGACGTCGTCAAGATCTACACCCTGCGTGACGGCACGCGGGTCCGTGCCCTCGACGGTCTCACCCTCAACGTGCCCGCGGGATCGATCCATGGGATCGTGGGGACCTCTGGGGCTGGCAAGTCCACGCTCATCCGCTGCCTGACCGCCCTTGAGCCCGTCACGAGCGGTGAGGTGCGCGTCGCTGGCCAGGACATGACCGCCCTGCGGCCCCGCGAGCTGCGCGAGGCCCGCCGCAGGATCGGCATGGTCTTCCAGCACGCCAACCTGCTCGACTCGCGCACGACCGCGCAGAACATCGCTTACCCGCTCGCCCTGGCCGGAGTCGCCAAGGGGGAGCGCCACGAGACGGTCGCCCAGATGCTCGACCTCGTGGGCCTCGCCGATCGCGGCGGCTCCTACCCCAGCCAACTCTCCGGCGGCCAGAAGCAGCGCGTCGGCATCGCCCGGGCGCTGGCGGATCAGCCCGCCGTGCTCCTGTGCGATGAGCCCACCAGCGCCCTCGACCCCGAGACCACCCGCTCGATCCTCGACCTCATCAAGGACGTGCGCGATCGCCTCGGCGTCACCGTCGTCATCATCACCCACGAGATGAGCGTCGTCCGCCAGGTCTGCGACTCCGTGAGCCTCCTGGAGGCCGGCCGCATCGTGGAGTCCGGGCCGATTGAGGAGGTCGTCTCCGACGTCGACTCGCGCCTGTCCCACGAGCTCGTGCCCGTCCCCGCGATCCCGGATGGCTCGCTGGCCGAGGGCGACGCCGTCATCGACGTCGCGCTCACCGCCCACCCGGGCCAGCCGGCGGCCGCGCACCTGCTCGCCATCGCCTCCGAGCACGGCGCGGACGTGGCCGGGGGAGTCTTCGAGACCCTGGGGCAGGCCCAGGTCGGCCGCCTCGCCCTGACCGTCCCCGCCGAGAGGGCCCCCGGCGTTGTCGACGCCCTGGCCGCCATCGGCGCCACCGCGGAGGTGCGCTCATGATCGCCCTGAACGCCGCTGCCCACCTGGAGCCCCTCATCGTCCTGCCCGCGGGCGCGCGGGACAAGAGATGGCTGGACAACCCCGCCATCACGGACAAGCTCTGGCCCGCCACCATCGAGACCTTCGAGATGACTCTCATCTCCGGGGCGCTCGCGGTGCTGCTCGGCCTCCTGCTGGGGCTGGCCCTGGTGACCACGGGCAAGCGCGGCCAGCACTCCAACCGCTTCGTCTACGAGGTCCTCTCCCAGGTCGTCAACATCGGCCGCTCGCTGCCCTTCATTATCCTCATGGTGGCGATCCTGCCGCTGACCCGCATGATCGTCGGCTCCTCGCTCGGCTGGCAGGCAGCCTGCGTCCCCCTGACCGTGGGGGCCATCCCCTTCTACGCGCGCCTGGTGGAGACCGCCGTCAACAACGTGGAGGCCGGGAAGGTCGAGGCCGCCCTCATGATGGGCGCCTCCGGCAATCAGATCACCTGGGGTGTGCTCGTGCGCGAGGCCCTGCCCACCCTCATCCAGTCGGCCACGGTCACGCTCATCACGCTGCTGGGCTACTCGGCTATGGCGGGCGCCGTGGGTGGCGGCGGGCTGGGGGACCTGGCCGTGCAGTACGGGTTCCAGCGCAACCAGACCGATGTCATGATCGTCACTGTCGTCCTCATCGTCCTCATCGTCGGCATCATCCAGCTCGCCGGCGACATGCTCAGCCGGCTGGTGGACCACCGCTGAGGCCCCGCCAGCCGGCACCGAGCCCATCGACGGCGGCGCGCATCGCCGCAACCCGATCGAATCCGCCCCAGCACCACGGCTCCACCATCGAAAGGAAACCCCATGACCACGCTTCTGCCCTCCGCGATATCCCGGCGCGCCTTCGCCACCGGCGCCCTGGCCACCGCCGTCGCCGCCACCCTGGCCGCCTGCGGCTCCGACTCCGACGGCCAGCCCAAGGGCATCAAGAAGGACGGCGACACCGTCGTCATCTCCATCGGGGCCACCCCCCAGCCCCACGTCACGATGCTCACCCACATCAAGGACAACCTCCTGTCCGGCACCGGCATCAAGCTGGACATCAAGGAGATCAACGACTACACGACGCCGAACATCAGCCTCAAGGACGGCTCCATTGCCGCCAACTTCTTCCAGACGCCCAACTACCTCAAGCAGCAGATCGAGGAGCACGGCTACGACTTCGTGGCCATCGCGGACGTCCACGTGGAGCCCATGGGCATCTACTCCAAGAAGGCCACCACGCTGGAGGAGATCCCCGATGGCGGGCAGATCGTCCTCAACAACGACCCGGCCAACACCGCCCGCGGGCTGAAGTTGCTCGAGGCCGCGAAGCTCATCACCCTCGACCCCGCCGCTGCGCTGCCCACGGACTCCGACGTGACCAGCAACCCGCATAACTTCACGTTCACGACGGTCGACGGCGCCCAGGTGGCCAACACGATGCAGGACGCCGCCGCCGTGGTCCTCAATGGGAACTACGCCCTCGACGCCGGGCTCAAGCCCGCCGTCGACGCCCTGAGGCTCGAGTCCGTCGAGGCCGCCCCGGCGAACCAGCTCGTGGTGCGCTCGGAGGACAAGGACAACGAGTCCCTCAAGAAGCTCGCCGAGATCATGAACTCCGCGGACTTCAAGTCCTACATCGAGAGCACCTGGGCTGACGGCTCCGTCCTCCCGGCCTTCTGATCGCCTTCCCAGGTCCTCGGCCTCACCGGGCCGTGAATGCCTGGCTCTGGCCCTATTGACTGGTCCGGCCGTGCGAGAGCGCGGTCGGACCAGTCGGTTCGCCGCGGAGGCGGCGGGGGCTTTCTGACCGCGGAGCCGCCGGGCCGTGGGGCCGTGGGGCCGTGCTGATCGGCGGGGCGCCGTGCGCCGGCGCTGGCCATCACCGCTTCGACGAGCCCCGCCTCGCAGCGCGACTCCCCGTGGCGCCTCAGTCGACGATGCCGTAGAGGCGGTCCCCGGCGTCACCCAGGCCCGGCACGATGTAGCCCAGCTCGTTGAGGTGGTCGTCCACCGCGGCCGTCACGACCGTGACGTTCGCGCGGTCCCCGATGGCCTCCTCCAGGTAGGTCAGGCCCTCCGGCGCCGCCAGCAGGCACAGGGCCGTCACATCCCGCGCGCCCCGGTCCAGCAGGTAGTTCGTGGCGTCCGTGAGCGTGTGGCCGGTGGCGAGCATCGGGTCGACGATGAAGCACTGGCGCCCCGAGAGGTCATCAGGCAGGCGGTTGGCGTAGGTGTCCACCTCCAGGGTCCGCTCATCGCGCTTCATCCCGAGGAACCCCACTTCGGCCGTGGGCAGGAGGCGTGTCATGCCCTCCAGCATTCCCAGGCCCGCCCGAAGGATCGGCACGACGATCGGCCGCGGCGCCGCGATCCGATGGCACTGCGCTACCGCCACCGGGGTGGCGATCTCCACCGGTTCGGTGCGCACATGGCGCGTCGCCTCATAGGCCAGCAGGGTGACGAGCTCGTCCACGAGTTGGCGGAACACCGCCGAGTTCGTCGTCCGGTCCCGCAGGACCGCCAGCTTGTGATCGATGAGGGGGTGGTCGACGTCGATGAGATGCATGGGATCAGCCTACGGCGCTCGGGGCGCCGGCGTGGGCGCGCCGGGCCACGGTTCAGGCGTTGCCCAGATAGTCCAGCCAGCTCTCGTAGTGGTCCAGCACGTCGTGGGCCACCTGGTCCGCGGTCCAATCCATGACGTCGTAGCCCTGGCCACCGCCGCGCGGGCGCACCTCCAGGCGCACCGTGAGGTCGTCCGCCTCATGGACGACGACGCCGAAGGCCGCCACCGGGGCCTGCACCATCCGCACCACGTAGCGGAAGGAGTCGAGCCCGCTGGAGCGCTCGACCGTGGGTGCCACCGCTCCGCCCTCCGCCGCGCCCTCGGCCGTCGGGGCCACGGCCAGCTCGGCGGCATTCTCGCCGTCGCCGGCCTCGGGGCCGACTGTGACCAGGAGGGTGGCGCGGCCCAGGAAGTTGCGCTCGTCGTCGGGGTCCTGCGCCTCCGGTCCCTCCACGTACACCTCGGCCCCCAGCTCCTCTTTGCGCAGCTCAGCGGCCACCGCCTCCAGAGCCGGCACGATCCTGGTGTCCAGGGCGCGCTGGGCCTGGGCGGGGGAGACCGACTCGAAGGTGTGCGACAGCCGATCCCGCCACGAGACGCGCTTGAGGCCCGCGGCCGTGCCCGTCAGGCCCAGCGCCCGGTTCCGGAAGACGTGCGAGCGGGCGTCGTGGTGGCTCGCCTCCGTGCGCAGTGCCTTCCACAGCCCGTACATGATCAGCAGCAGGACGGCGCTGAAGGGCAGCGCCATCACGATGGTCGCCTGCTGGAGGATCGGGATGCCGCCCGCCAGCAGCATGGCGATCGTCAGCACGCCCACGAGTATCGCCCAGAAGATCCGCAGCCACGGCTGGGCATCGCCCTCATCCCCGGTGCGCGTGCGCGTGGACAGGTTCGCCATCACCAGGGCGCCCGAGTCCGCCGAGGTCACGTAGAACAGGATCCCGATGAACAGCGAGAGCGCCACCAAGGCGGGGCCCCCTGGAAGGGACTTGAGCAGCGCGTAGAAGCCCTGTTCCGGGGTGGAGGCCGTCAGTTCGGCGAAAACCCGGTCCCCGCCCCTGACGATGGACAGGGCGTGATTGCCGAAGATCGACACCCACATGATGACGTAGGTCAGCGGCAGGGCCAGCGAGCCGAGCACGAACTGGCGGATCGTGCGGCCGCGGGAGATGCGCGCCAGGAACATCCCCACGAAGGCCGCCCACGTGATCCACCACGCCCAGAAGAACAGCGTCCAGCCGTTGAGCCACTGGGTCGGGCGGTTCCAGGCGTAGGTCTCCAGGGTCAGGCCCGGGAACGAGGTGATGTAGTCGCCGATCGAGCCCACCAGCGCGTCGAGCAGGAACGCCGTGTCCCCCGTGACGAGCACCCACAGCGCCAGGGCGATCGCTAGCAGAACGTTGACGCTCGATAGCATGCGCACTCCGCGGTCCACCCCCGAGACCGCCGATGCCGTCGCCATGAGGACTGACAGCGCCACGAGCCCGATCTGGGCCGCTGTGCCCTGCGGGATGCCGAACAGGATCGTCAGCGCGACATTCAACTGGACGATCCCCACGCCGAGGGAGGCCGCGATCCCGATCGCGCCGCCGATGAGCGCGGCCGCGTCCATGACGTCGCCGAGGATCCCATCCGTGCGGTGGCCCAGGATCGGGCGCAGCGTGGAGCGAACCGCCAGCGGCTGGCGGCGCCGGTAGGCGAAGTAGGCCAGTGCCATCCCCACCAGGGAGTACAGTCCCCAGCCCGATACCCCGTAGTGGAGGAGGGTCAGGACGATAGCGTTGCGGGCGGCCTCCTCGGTCTGGGGAGCCCCCGCGGGCGGTGAGAGGTACTGGGAGACGGGCTCGGCGACGGCGAAGAACATGATCCCCGTGCCCACGCCCGCCGCGAAGAGCATCGCCGCCCAGGAGAACGTTGAGAACTCTGGGGTGGAGTTGGAGGGCCCCAGCCGCGTGGTGCCGTAGCGCGACAGCGCCAGGACGACGACGAACACGAGGACCGCCGTCATCTCCAGGATGTAGAACGAGCCGAACCAGCGTGACGCCCAGGCGACGGCGGTTCCGAAGATGCCCTGGATGGTGCGCGGGACGAGGATCGCCGCGAGGGCGAGGGCGCCGATGACGCCGCCGGAGACCGCGAACACAGTGGTGTTGAGGCGCTTGTCGGTGGCCGGCTCGGGCTCGCGGGCCTGGGAGCCGCGAGCGTCATCCTCTGCCTGAGTGCTCACCCGTAGTCTCCTTCCACCTGGCCCAAGGGCCGGGGTGCTCGCTGAATGTTCACCCCCTTGAGGCTGGGAGGTTCCTGGGAATGATAGATCGGAACGATGGTGATCCGAAGTGGCGGTGATGGGGGCGCGGGCGGCGGGGGACCGCGGCGGCGCGGGCGCTCGCGGCGGCGATCTCGCGCCGGCGGGTCCGGCGGCGTGTGGGACGCTTGGGGCGTGACCGATCGATCCTCGCCCGCGCCCCGCGCCCTCGCGGGGGCCGCTTCGGGCGACCGGCGCCCCGCGCTCCTGGAGGAGCGCTATGGCGCCGCGATGGACCGCGCGCTGGCCCTGGCGGAATGGGCGGCGCGGGCCGGGGAGGTGCCCGTGGGCGCCGTCGTCCTGGATGCCGGCGGCGAGGTCCTCGCTGAGGCGGCCAACGCCCGTCAGGCCGAGTGCGACCCGACCGCCCACGCCGAGATGCGGGCTCTGAGGGCCGCCGGGAGGGCTCTGGGCGATTCCCACCTGGACGGCTGCTCGCTGGTGGTGACCTTGGAGCCCTGCACCATGTGCGCCGGTGCGATCCAGTTGGCGAGGCTCGCCCGCGTGGTGCTGGCCGCCTGGGAGCCGCGCACCGGGGCTTGCGGCTCGATCCGCGATGTGCTGCGCGATCCCCGGGCGAACCACCGGGTGGAGGTCGTCGCCGGGCTGCGCGCCGAGGCCTCCGCGGCTCTCCTCCGGGACTTCTTCGCCCCCCGCCGCTGATCCTCCCCGCCCCCTCGTCGAGACCGGTCGAAAACAGCATCGAAACCGGGCGGTTCTCCACAGGCGGGCGTGTAGCATCAGCGTGCGCGCCCCGGTGGAGAACAGCGGGGCGGTTGTTCGGCGGCTAAGGAGAGCGCGATGAGCGAGGAGATGACCCTCCAGGCCTTCCTGGACCACGTCAACGCCGGCAGGCCCGTGCGCCCTGGCACTCCCGAGGGCTCCTTCCAGGGTGCCTTCGCCGTCGAGACGCAGCGCCTCACGGCCGAGCTCAACTCCGCCTTCCACGATCCCGACGGGATCCGCGATCTGCTGTCCCGGATCGCCCACCGCCCGGTGCCCGAAACACTGCGCCTCTTCCCGCCCTTCACCACTGACTTCGGCGTCAACACCCACTTCGGCGACGACGTGTTCATCAACTCCGGGTGCCGCTTCCAGGATCAGGGCGGCATTTGGATCGGCGATCGCTGCTTCATCGGGCACGACGTCGTCATGGCGACCCTCGATCACGGCCTCGCCGTCGCCGACCGCGCCACCACCTACCCCGCCCCCATCCGGCTCGGAGACGATGTCTGGGTCGGGGCCAAGGCCGTCATCACCAAGGGCGTGACCGTGGGAGACGGGGCGGTCATCGCCGCGGGTGCCGTCGTCACGCGGGATGTGCCCGCGGGCGTCGTCGTCGGTGGTGTCCCCGCCGTGGTGCTGCGCGAGATCCCGGCCTCCTGAGGCCGCCCGCCGCCTACCGAGACCGGTCGAAAATAGGGGCGAGACCGGTCCGCGGACCGGTCTCGGTCATGATTTCGACCGGTCTCGGCGAGGGGGGTGAGGGAGGTCGCAGGGGCGGCCGATTGGGCTGAACGCTCACGGGCGTGTACCCTCGACGCCTGAGGTAGCGTGTCCGAGCGGCCGAAGGTGCAGATCTCGAAAGTCTGTGTGGTTCATAGCCACCCTGGGTTCGAATCCCAGCGCTACCGCCAGTGAGTGAGGGCCCCGATCCGCGTGATCGGGGCCCTCACTCGTGGCTCGTCGGCATCGCGGGCCCGGCCGACAGGCGTGAAGGGCAGCGCCAGCGGCTCACACGTACTGGCGCGCCTGGTTGACCGCCTCCATCCCGTAGCCGCCGCCGAAGAGGAACACGTGGATCATGAGCATGTGCAGGCGGTGCAGTCCCACCCGCTCGCGCCACCCGTCGGCCAGCGGTGAGACCTCGTTGTAGGCCCCGATGATCCGCGTGAGATGCGACTGCCCGAACATCCCCAGCGCTGCCAGATCCGTCTCTGCGTGCGCGCCCTGCGCCATCGGGTCGATGAGGACGCCGACGTCGCCCGGCAGGCCTCCGCCCGAACCCGAGCCCACTGCTGCCGCCCGCGCCGCGGCCCCGGTCAGCCGCGGCCCGCCTCCCGCGCCCGGCGGCGCCCAGTCGGCCTCCCCGACCGGCACCCACAGCACGTTGCCGCACCACAGGTCCCCATGCGTGCGGGACACCGCGCGCGCCCGCCCCCGCGCCGCCGCCCCCGCCTCGACGAGCGCCGGCTGCGGGGAGTCGAAGACGCCGTCGGCCAGCCGCGCACAGACCCTCTCCAGCACCCGCGCGCCCTTGTCGCTCAGGGCCCCTGAGTCCCGGCAGTCGGCGATGTAGGCGCCAATGCGGTCCTCGGCGTAGAAGGCTCCCCACGGTCGGCTCATGACCGCTGGATCACAGGAATCATGGGGGTGCACTCGGATGCGCGAGCGCCCCATCTGGCCGACGCCGTCCCATCCCGGGGGAGATGCCCCGAAGAACGGGGCGCCCGCCGCGTGGGTGACCGCCAAGGCGCGGCCGAAGGCCTCCGCGGCCTCGGTCGTGGTGCCCCCGTGGCTGAGCCGCGGCTCCTCGATCCACCCCTCGCCCTGCGTCACCGGGACGACGTGCGCGCCGCCGTCGGGCATCGCCTCGGCGAGCCATTTCAGGCCCTGCGCCTCCACCGCCGTGGAGACCGGCCCCTCATCAACCTTGCGGAACACGCTCGCGCTCATGGGACCAGCCTGGCACGCTCGGGCACCGACGCGCAGCACGCCGGGGTGAGGCGGGCACTCCCCGCGTCCCGCCGCCCGCTCCCCGCGTCCCGCTGCCGCGCCCCTCGGGCCGCAGGGCGCGGCGGAGCCGCCAGCGGGGGTGCGCCGTTCCTCAGACCCGGGGGCGGCGCCGCCCCGTCCCTCGTGTCGCCGGGGCGGACCATGGGTCCTCCGGCCAGGCGTGCTTCGGGTAGCGCCCGCGCAGTTCGGCGCGCACCTGCGGATACCCCTGGGCCCAGAAGGAGGCGAGGTCGTCCGTCACCGCGACGGTCCTGCGCGCCGGGGAGAGCAGGTGGATGAGCACCGGGACCCGACCGCCCGCCACGAGCGGCGTGCTCGCCCAGCCGAAGCACTCCTGGACCCGCACCGCCAGCACTGGGCGGGGCAGTGGCTCGCCGTCGTCGCCCGTGTAGGACAGGCGGACGCGCGAGCCGGACGGCACCTCCAAGCGCTCCGGGGCGAGCTCATCGAGACGCGCCGCCTCAGGCCACGGAAGGAGCGCCCGCAGCGCGGCCAGTGTGTCCAGCCTCCCCAGGTCGAAGCGCCTGCCGCCCGCCATGAGCGCCTGGACGGCCGGCCCCAGCCACATCTCGGCAGCGCCCACCAGCGATTCGTCGTCCATAGCCGGCCAGGGCTCACCGATCTCGGCGCGCAGCAGCGCCAGGCGGCCGCGCAGCTCGCGCGCCTCCTCGCCCCAGGGCAGGATCCCCAGTCCCTCCCCTCGTACCGCCTGGACGACGGCGCTCGCGGCCTCGCCCGGGCTCGGCGGCGGACCGGGAGTGGCTGCCAGGACGATCGTGCCGAGGCGGCGGGCGCGCTCGGTGCGCAGGCGGCCCTCGGCCCACACGGTCCGGGCCTCCTCGCTGAGCCGATCCGCGGCGACGGCGAGGGCTACCTCCTCGTCAAGAGGGGCCGCCGCGCGGATGAGGGCATCGCCGCGGCCCGGGGAGCGGTCGACATCGGCCACCGCCAGCCAGGGCGAGGAGGCGAGCGGGGAGTCCGCCGGCAGGCGCAGGCCCGTGCCGCCCACGCTCGCGTAGGCGACCTCCGCCCGCGCCCGCCCGGGGGCGGGGCCGTCGGGACGCGAGGAGCCACCGGGTGCGGCCCGACCGCCCGTGCCCGCTCGGCCCGCTGAGCCCACCGAGTCGCGGCGGCGCGCGATCCACTCGGGGTGGGCCAGCGCCGCTACCAGCGCCACCGATTCCTCGGCGCCACCCAGCCCGCCCAGCCTGGCCAGGCCGGCCAACCCGCCCAGCCCGCCCAGGCCGCCCAGCCCGCCCAGCCCGCCCAGAACCTGGGCGCCGTCGGTCCCCGGAGCGCTCAGGGCCCTGAGGGGGGCCGGGGCGCGCAGCGCCTCCTGGGCGCCCGCCGCCGCGCCCGAGCCCCTCGTGACCCCCGCATCGGCGAGCGCGCCCGTGACCGATCGCTCAAGGCGCGCGGCCTCCTGGCCCCACTGCCCGGCGTCCCGCGCGCCCGTCCGGCGCTCGCGGACCGACCTCGCCAGCGCCGTCAGATCCGCCCCCGGCGCCCGCAGGTCGGAGGTGAGGAGCGCCGCGGCGCGAGCGGCTGGCCGCGCCCCGATCATGCCCGCCGCCACGAGAAGAGCCCGAGCTTCCCGCACCGGCGCCGGGATCGCCGCGACAGCCCGGCCCAGCGGGGTGATCGCGCCCGGAGCCCGGCCCCCGTCGGCGCCACTGCGGTCACCTCCCGCGCCGCCGCCCCACCCGGCGGGCTCAAGCAGCCCGAGTGAGACCAGCGCCTCCTCGGCGGCCCGCATCGCCGCCTCCGGCGGTGGATCAATCCAGGCCGGCGAGTGCAGTCCCACCCCGCCGGGGGCGCCCCAGGCCGCCAGTTCCAGGGCGAGCCTGGTGAGGTCGGCGGACAGGATCTCCGGGGTGGGGGAGGCCGCCGCGCGCGCCCAGTCCGACGCCGTGCAGCACCGGTAGACCGCGCCCGGCCCCTCGCGGCCGGCGCGGCCCGCCCGCTGAGCCCCCGCTGACCGCGACTCGCCCACCGTGGCCAGCCAACTCATCGAGCGGGCGACGTCGAGCCGCGGTTCGCGCGCGAGTGTCGAGTCGACGACGATCCGCACCCCCGGCACGGTCAGCGAGGATTCGGCGACATTCGTTGACACGATCACCCGGCGCCGCCCCGGCGGGCCGGGCGCCAGCGCCGCGTCCTGCGCCGCCGCGGGAAGCCGCCCGTGCAGCGGCAGCGCATCCGCTCCTCCCACGCTGGCCCCGGCCGCCGGCAGGCTCTGGCGCAAGCGGCTCACGACGTCGTCGACCTCTCGCGCGCCGGGGAGGAAGACGAGCGCATCGCCGTCGTGCTCCGTCAGCGCCCGCGCCGTGGTGGCGGCGACATGCGCGAGGAAGTCCCTCGGCACCCCGCGCGGGCCCAGCCGCGCCGTGGTCGTCGGCGGGGGCGCCCAGTGCTCGGCGATGGGGTGGGGCGCGCCGGGCACGTCGAGCAGCGGGGCGAGCGCTCCGGCCGCCCCCGCTCCGCCGCCGGTCCCGCCGCTCGCGCCCCCAGTCGCCCCACCGAGCAGCTCGCGCAGACGACCCGCGTCCAGGGTCGCCGACATTGCGATGAGAGTGAGGTCCTCACGAAGCCCCGCGCGCGTGTCGAGCAGCAGCGCGAGGAGGAGATCGGCATCGAGAGCCCGCTCATGGACCTCGTCGAGGATGATGGCGCCCACGCCCGGCAGGTCCGGCTCGGCCTGGAGGCGGCGCAGGAGGAGGCCCGCCGTGACGACCTCGATGCGGGTGCCCGGCCCGGCGCGGCGCTCGCCGCGCACCGCGTAGCCGACGGTTCCCCCGGGCTCCTCGCCCAGCAGGCCGGCCAGGCGCCGCGCGGCGGCCCTGGCGGCCACGCGGCGCGGCTGGGTGACGACGACGCGTCCGACGGCCGCGGCCTCCCCGTTCTCCCCGGCCTCGGAGAGCGCCCGCGCCACGAGCGGTGGCACGAGCGTGGTCTTGCCCGTTCCGGGAGGGGCTGTGACGACGACGGCCGGCGCCCCGCCGTCGGGAGCGGGGCGGGCCAGCATGGAGCTCAGCCGCGACAACCCGGCGACGACGGGGAGGGCGGGTGGTGAGGCCAGGAGCGCCTCCAGGGCGGCCTGCCCGGGAGCGCCCGGACTCGTGCGGTCGGCCGGTGTCATGGGGGCATTGTCCCCCCAGGGCTCCCCGCGGGTCTGGCTGCCTCGCGCCGACCCGCGCGCTTGACGCCGCGCCGCCCAGCACGGACACTAAACATGTCAAGGAAGCCTGACATCATTCGACTTCGAGGAGCGCTGCGGGAGTGGTGGCCGGATGAACAACGACGTCCGCGAGTTGCGGGAGGCCAAGGGCCTGACCCAGGCGCAGCTGGGCCAAGCCCTCGGTGTGTCCCGCCAATCGGTCAACTCGATCGAGAAGGGGAAATACGATCCCTCCCTGCCGCTGGCCATCGCCATCGCCCGCTACTTCGGGCTGGCTGTTGAGGACATCTTCCATGCCTGACCCCGCCCGCGGGCGCCGCCGGCTTTGAACGGTGGCCCGCCCGGCGGTGCGGCAGCGATGGGCCTCATAGGGCCCTGACAGCATCAACGGGTAGGCTGCCCCCGGAGCACTCGGAGACAACTGGAGGGAGACCCCGTGGCAACGTCCCCCGCCGCCGGAACATGGGATGAGGACCCCGCGGGCGCCTCCATCGTTCTCGCCACGGGCCGCGCCCGCCACGACCTGCTCGTCATCGCCGAGCCCGCGCTCCTGACCGACCTCGACGACGCCTGGGGGCGCCCGACCTCCCGCGTCCGCCTCTCCTTCCTCCCCGGTGTGTCCGCGCCCGGCTCCTCGGGCCAGGAGGACTCCCTGATGTCCTACGACCGCGGGGGTCTCGGCGTGCTCGTCGCCCGCGGCCGCACCTGCTTGTTCGAGGGCCGCGCCGCCCGCCGCACCACGGCCTTCGCCCGCATCGCCGCGGGCGCCGGTGTTCGCGCCGCCCTCCTCGTGGGCCGCGCCTCCTCACTGGGATCCCCGCAACTCGGGGACCTCCTCACCATGGGCGACCACCTCAACCTCTCCGGAACCCCGCTCTTCCCCGCCACCGGCCCCGTCGAGGCCACCTGGGACGAGCCCCTCACGGGGGTCGTCGCCGGTGTCGACGGCGTCAGCGGCAGCGCCGTCGCCGCGCTCGTCCCCGGGCCGGTGCGTCCCGGCCCCGCCGAGGCCGCGGTCCTCGGGGGTCTCGGCGCCGACGTCGTCGTCATGGACACGGTCGCCGAGGCCATGGCCCTGGCGGTGCGGGGGGTCAAGGTGGCGGGCCTGCTCTACGTCGATTCGATCGCGGGTGCGCCCCCGCGCCCGGGCTCGGGCCGTCGCAGCGCCGCCCGGGCGGCGGGCCGCCGCGCCGCCGTCACCCCGCCGGTCGGGATGCCCGCGGCCCACAGGCCCGCGCCCGTCGTCATCTGCGACGTCATTGAGGCTGCCCTGGCCACTCTGGGCTGACCCGCGGGCTCAGCGGATGGGGCGGCCGTGGGCGGCCACCGCCATCAGTCCCGGGCGAAGTGCTCGAAGAAGCGGGCGATGATCCGGCCCGCCACGTGCTCCCCGCCGCGCACGACGCGCAGGAGCTCGTCGGCATGCCCGGGATGCCCGTAGCCGGCGTCGCTGTAGACGCTCATGCGCTGGGCGAAGCGGTCGGCGTCGAGCTCGGGATTGAACTGGGTGCCGTAGACCGAGGAGCCCACCCGGAGCATCTGCACGGGGCAGTCGGGGGAGGAGGCGAGCAGCGTGGCGCGCTCGGGCACGCCCACGGCGCCCTCATGGTGGCCCACGAGCACGGTGAAGGAGGGCGGCATGCCTTCCAGGAGCGGGTCGTGGCGCCCCTCCTCGGTGACGAACACCTCCGCTGCGCCCAGGGGCTCACCGAACTCGGCCGACGTGGTCGTGCCCAGGTAGGAGGCCAGCACCTCCAGGCCGAAACCGGTGGCCAGGACGGGGACCCCCTTGGCCAGGGCGACAGCGAGCAACTCGCTGACCTGCTCCTCGATGTGCAACTGGGAGCGGGTCTTGGAGGCCTCGGGGGTCGAGACGTTGTAGGGGCTTCCGCCGATGACGACGCCGGAGATGTCCTCGGCGTTGAAGGAGCCGAGGAAGTCGACCTCCTCGAGGAGCACATGGGTCAGGTCCGCGCGGTCGATCCGGCCCAGGGACAGGAAGGACTCGTACTCGTCCTCGGCAGCGCTGATCTCGGGACGCGTCGACACCATGATGAAGGGCTTCATGCGGCCCACCCTAGGGCAGGCCTCGCTACGGGCAGATGTCATGGCCGCGACCCGAACGGGCCGGCGCGAGCCCGGCGCTCCGGGCCCCGCCCGCGCCGCCTCCAGTCATCCCCTGACCGCTATGAGGCCCACGAGGAACCACAGCTGCAGGGCGGACGCCGTCGCGCCCACGACGATAGCCAGGCGCGCGAGGGTCCTGCCCGTGCCGTAGGAGCGCCCTAGCCGCCGGAGCGCCCAGGCTCCGAGACCCGCGGCGACCAGCCCCAGCAGGGGGATGAAGGAGAGGATTGCGCACAGGAGCGCCGCCGTGGCGACGCCGTCGGTGCGCACCGGGGGCGCCTGGTAGCCGGGGCCGGAGAAGATCCGCGCCGGATCAAGGGACTCGGTTCCCGGGAATGGGGGGCGCGGCGGGGTCATGGCAGCATCCTCGCCCCGGCGGGCCGCCTCCCGCATCCTCTCGGCGGAGGAAGCTGCGAGCGCCGGCACGGCCCGACCGGCCGCGGCCCCATTGCGACCGATGCCACCATCGGCGGGTCCCGGCCGCGGTCAGGACCATGCCCCCGGTGCGCCTATGCTGGAGGCCTGGCAGGGTCCTGCCAGGTCCTGTCGCAAGCGAGCGCCCCCGATCCCACGGGAGGCGACGCCGCTGGCCCTTCCTCAACCCGCGACAGGAGAAGCGCAGTGCCCTCAACGCCCCCAACATCCTCATCCCCGCTCTTCCGGGGCTGGTCCCTCCACGGAGACGGACGCTCCATCACCCCCGGCGCCGTCGTCACCGCGTCGCAGCGCCTCTCATGGCCACGCACCATCGGCATCGGCATGCAGCACATCGTCGCGATGTTCGGCGCGACCTTCCTCGTGCCGCTCCTGACCGGATTCGACCCGGCGACGACACTGTTCTTCACCGGGCTGGGAACCCTGCTCTTCCTCGCCGTGACCGCCGGGCGCCTGCCCTCCTACCTGGGCTCATCCTTCGCCCTCATCGCCCCGATCGCCGCCGTCACCGGCTTCGACGCCCAGAGCGGGACTCCTCTTGACCAGGCCAAGGCCTCGCTCGCCCAGGGCGGCATCATCATGGCGGGCGCCTCCCTGATGATCATCGGCGTCATCGTCCACTTCGCGGGCGTGACCTGGATCGACCGCCTCATGCCGCCGATCGTCACCGGCGCCATCGTCTCCCTCATCGGCTTCAACCTGGCCCCCGCCGCCTGGAACAACGTCAAGACCGCCCCGGTGACCGCCGTCGTCACCATCGTGGCGATCCTGCTCATCACCGTCCTGTTCAAGGGGATCATGGGGCGGCTGGCGATCCTGCTGGGCGTGCTCGTGGGCTACGCCACCGCGATGATTCGCGGCGAGGTCGACTACTCCGCCATCGACGCCGCCGGCTGGGTGGGCGCCCCGCATTTCCGGGCGCCGACCTTCGACCTCAGCCTCATGGGACTGTTCGTCCCCGTGGTGCTCGTCCTCATCGCCGAGAACATCGGCCATGTCAAGTCCGTCTCCGCGATGACCGGGGAGAACCTGGACGACCTCACCGGCCGCGCCCTCATCTCCGACGGCCTGTCCACGATCCTGGCCGGTTCCGGCGGCGGCTCGGGAACCACCACCTACGCGGAGAACATCGGCGTCATGGCCGCCACCCGCGTCTACTCCACGGCGGCCTACGTCGTCGCCGCCATTGGCGCTCTGGGCCTGTCGATGCTGCCGAAGTTCGGCGCCCTCATCAACACGATCCCCGCGGGCGTCCTCGGCGGCGCGGCCACGATCCTCTACGGCATGATCGGCATGCTGGGGGTGCGCATCTGGGTGCAGAACCGCGTGGACTTCTCCGACCCGGTCAACCTCAACACCGCCGCCGTCGCGATGGTCGTGGCGATCGCCGACTACACCTGGGTCATCGGCGACATGACCTTCTCCGGGATCGCGCTGGGCTCCGGCGCGGCGATCATCGTCTACCACTGCATGCGAGCCATCTCGAAGGCGCGGGGAACGAACCTTGAGGAGGTCTCGCCCGCCTCCGCGCCCGCGGGCACCGAACTGGAGGGCCCCGCCTACTCCCGGCGCAGCGTCAAGAAGTAGGGGCGGCCCGCGCCGCCGGTCCGGGCCTCGATGAGGGCGCCCCGGGCCCGTGGCATCGCCGACCTCGCGCCGTCGCCCCGCAGCAGTCCTGCGGGGCGACGGCGCGAGGTCGTTGGGCGGAGCGGCTCAGCGGGCGGTGGCCAAGGGCCTGTCGGGGACGGTTGACGCGCACGCGGACGGCGCCTGGATCTTCTCCCCGGCGGTGAGCTCGCCGATGGCGTCTGGGGACATGAGGCCGGAGTTGTAGTCGGTGCCGATGATCACGGAGACCGAGGTGTCGGTGGGGTCCCGGTTGGTGTCGAGCAGGACGATGACGACGCCTTTGAAGGCGCGCGCCAGGGAGTAGGCATTGGCGAGCCCCGCCTTGGAGGCGGAGATGGCGACGTCGCCGTTGTAGTCGCCGTCGGGCCAGTCGGAGCGCTCCAGGATCGTCATGCCCGACCGCTCCAGGGAGTCGCCGACGATGCTGGCCAGCCCCGCGTTCTGGGTGCCGTTGTAGACCCTGACCTGGATGGTGGTGAGGTCCACCGTGGTCGCCCCGGCGGGCGGGCAGGGCTGGGCGACGGCGGTCGCGGCGGCCTTGGGATCGGCTGAGAAGCCCGGGTTGTAGGAGGGGAGCAGCCCCGTGTACACGCCGATGCTGGTGACCAGGACGATGGCGAGGGCGACCAGCACGCTGCCGATGACGACCTTCTGCCGGTGCTGAAGGTGCCGGCGGTACTCAGATCGGGGGTCCGAAGCGCTCATGCTCCCCAGACTAATGGACCGTTGCGAGGCACGCGGGCCGTTACCCAAGGTGGTGGGCGGTCCGCCACGGCAGCGGGCCCGAGCCGATCAGGACGGCGGGAGCGGGGCCAGGAGCGGGCGCCCCGAATCGTCAAGCTCCAGGATCCTGCCGTGGATGATGGTGCGCCCGTGGAGGGCCGCGCGCAGGGCTCGGTGCAGGCCCGTCTCCAGGTAGAGACTGCCACGCCAGGACACGATATGCGCGAACAGATCCCCGTAGAAGGTGGAGTGCTCATCGAGCAGGTCGCGTAGGTCGAGGGTGGCGCGAGTGGTGATGAGCTGGTCGAGCCGCACTTGGCGGGGAGCGATCGTCGCCCACACGCGCTGCTCCCTCGCCCCGTGATCGGGGTAGGGGGCGGACTCTCCCACGGCCTTGAAGATCACGGCCTCATGCTAACGGTTGATCCGGGGGCGCGCCCCGGCATGATAGGGGCCCGCGTCCCCGAGTGGCGATTCTCGGGGCCGCGGGCCCTTCGTTCGTGAGGCTGCTCGACTTCCCTGGTTCCCATGACAGGGGAGGAGGCAGCCTCCTTCGCCGAAACGACCCGCGCAGGCTCCCTAGGACCCTTGCCGGTCTCGATGCTCTCGGGTCATCGGGTTCCCCAACCCTCGCGTCGCGCATCGTCCGACGGTGGATTCATTGAACCTATGTCACCTGAAAGAAACCTGAAGGCGCGCTTAGGCTCGGCTAGGTCATCCGCGGCGCAACCCAGTCCCGGGTTCGCCGAGTGGTGGGCGTCACTAAGGGTCAGAGGGAATAGCTCGCAGGGTGGCAGGGTTGAGTCAGTCAGGCTCAAGGTGGCCGGTTGGGAAGTTGACAACGACTGACTCAATCACAATCCTTGAGCGCATACGACTCAACCAGGGGCTCACGGCCCGCGACCCCACGAGCATCAAGGAGCGCCACATGGCACGCGCCGTCGGAATCGACCTCGGAACCACCAACTCCGCCATCGCCGTCCTGGAGGGCGGCGAGCCCACCATCATCCCCAACGCCGAGGGCGGCCGCACCACGCCCTCCGTCGTCGCCTTCTCCAAGTCCGGCGAGGTCCTCGTCGGCGAGGTGGCCAAGCGCCAGGCGGTCACCAACGTCGACCGCACCATCTCCTCAGTCAAGCGCCACATGGGCACTGACTGGACCGTCGACATCGACGACAAGAAGTACACCGCCCAGGAGATCAGCGCCCGCATCCTGGCCAAGCTCAAGGCCGACGCCGAGGCCTACCTCGGCGAGAGCGTCACCAACGCCGTCATCACCGTCCCGGCCTACTTCAACGACGCCGAGCGCCAGGCCACCAAGGAGGCCGGCACCATCGCGGGCCTGACCGTCGACCGCATCGTCAACGAGCCCACCGCCGCGGCTCTCGCCTACGGCCTGGACAAGGGTAAGGAGGACGAGCTCATCCTCGTCTTCGACCTGGGCGGCGGCACCTTCGACGTCTCCCTGCTGGAGGTCGGCAAGGACGATGACGGCTTCTCCACCATCCAGGTGCGCGCCACCAACGGCGACAACCGCCTGGGCGGCGACGACTGGGACGCCCGCATCGTCGAGTGGCTCGTCAAGCGCGTCAAGGACTCCTCCGGCGTCGACCTGTCCAAGGACAAGATCGCCATGCAGCGCCTCAAGGACGCCGCCGAGCAGGCCAAGAAGGAGCTCTCCAGCGCGATGAGCACCAACATCAACCTGCAGTACCTGTCCATGAGCGAGGCCGGCCCGATCCACCTCGATGAGAAGCTCAGCCGTGCCCAGTTCGAGTCCATGACCGCGGACCTGCTCGAGCGCACCAAGCTGCCCTTCCACAACGTCATCAAGGACGCGGGCGTTGCCCTGTCCGAGATCGACCACGTCGTCCTCGTCGGTGGCTCCACCCGCATGCCCGCCGTCACCGACGTCGTGCGCGAGCTCACCGGCGGCAAGGAGCCCAACAAGGGCGTCAACCCGGATGAGGTCGTGGCCGTGGGCGCCTCCCTGCAGGCCGGCGTCATCCAGGGCGACCGCAAGGACGTCCTCCTCATCGACGTCACCCCGCTCAGCCTCGGCATCGAGACCAAGGGTGGCGTCATGACCAAGCTCATCGAGCGCAACACGGCCATCCCGACCAAGCGCAGCGAGGTCTTCTCCACTGCTGAGGACAACCAGCCCTCCGTGCTCATCCAGGTCTACCAGGGCGAGCGCGAGTTCGCGCGGGACAACAAGCCGCTGGGCACCTTCGAGCTCACCGGCATCGCCCCGGCCCCCCGCGGCATCCCGCAGATCGAGGTCTCGTTCGACATCGACGCCAACGGCATCGTCCACGTCTCCGCCAAGGACCGCGGCACCGGCAAGGAGCAGTCCATGACCATCTCCGGCGGCTCCGCGCTGCCCAAGGAGGACATCGACCGCATGGTCAAGGACGCCGAGGCCCACGCCGCCGAGGACAAGAAGCGCCGCGAGGAAGCCGAGACCCGCAACCTCGCCGAGCAGCAGGCCTACTCCATCGAGAAGCTCTTGAACGACAACAAGGACAAGCTGCCCGCCGAGGTCCACGACGAGGTCAAGACCGCCGTTGACGACCTCAAGAAGGCTCTGGAGGGCACTGACGCCGAGGCGATCAAGACCGCCCGGGAGAAGCTGTCCAGCGTCTCTCAGAAGATCGGCGAGGCCCTCTACGCCTCCGAGCAGGCGGCCCAGGCCGCCGGCTCCGCGGCGGGCGGGGAGTCCGCCGCCGGGGACGCCGGTGCCGCGGCCGGTGACGAGGACATCGTCGACGCCGAGATCGTCGACGACGAGGAGTCCAAGTGAGCGCCGGCCCTAGCGCTCCCCAGGGCGACGGCGCGGACCGCGAGCCCATCGACCCGAGCCTCGCCGAGGCGGTCGAGTCCGTCTTCGACGGCGTCGACCTCGACGCCGCCCCGGGCGGCGCTCCGAGCGGCGCCGCCCAGGCGGCGGGCGATGACGACCGGGCCGGGCTTCGCGAGGGGGAGGAGGAGGGCCAGCCCGATCCCCTGGCCGAGGCGCGGGCCGAGTCCGCCCGCCTGACCGACGAGCTCGCCCGCGCCCGCGCGGACCTGTACAACCTCCAGCAGGAGTACCAGGGCTTCGTGCGCCGCTCCCGCGAATCGGTGGCGGGTCATCAGGAGGCCGGCGCCGCCGGCGTCGTCGAGGCCATCATCCCGGTCCTCGACGAGGCCGAGCTCGCCCGCCAGCACGGCGACCTCACCGGTCCCTTCGAGACCACGGTCACCAAGCTCGAGACGATCCTGGCGGACAAGTTCGCCCTGGAGCGCTTCGGCGCCGCGGGAGAGGCCTTCGACCCCACCATCCACGAGGCGCTCATGGCCACCGAGTCTGACGAGGTCAGCGAGCCGACGATCGCCCTCGTCCTCCAGCCCGGCTACCGCCTCGGCGAGAGGGTCGTGCGGCCCGCCCGCGTGCAGGTGTCCAACCCGGCCTGACCCAGCGGCGCTGGTCAGGAGTGGTGGGGGGGGGGGGGGGCGGGGGGGGGCCCCGCCCCCCCGCGCGCCCCCCCCCCCCCGCGGGGCGCGGG